>JACDBX010000029.1 GCA_013694695.1 Gemmatimonadales bacterium
GGGCCGCGAGCTCCCTGGCCCGGCGGATGTCGTCCACGTAGTAGGAGTTGCCGCCGTCGATGAGGATGTCGCCGGGCTCGAGATGGGGCAGGAGATCGGCGACGAGCCCATCCACCACCGCCCCCGGGACCATCATCCAGATCGCTCGCGGCGTCTCCAGCTTCTGCACGAGCTCCTCGAGGGAGGAAGCCCCAACGGCCTTCTCCTGAGTCAGCGCCTTCACCGCCTCGGGCGACCTGTCGAAGACCACGCACTGCTGGTCCTTCTGGAGAAGCCGCCGCACCATGTTGGCGCCCATGCGTCCGAGTCCAATCATTCCGATTTGCATCCGCTCCTCCTAGGCTTGCGGAGTGTTTCGCTCACGGCGCTGGGCGCCGGAGAGTTCATGGATCGCGGCCGTGATGTGCTTCGCCGAGATCTTTGCGGCATCGAGCAGCTCCGCCGGTTTCCCCGATCCGGGCATGTCCCGCACCGCGAGATGCACGAAGTGCACGATCTCGCCGACCGCGCCCGCCTCCGCGAGCGCCGCCAGCACCGCGTCACCGAGCCCGCCCTCGGCCCAGTGATCCTCGACTACGCAGAGCCGCCCACCGGTCGTGCGCACCGCGTCGAGGAGGGTGCTGGTGTCGATCGGCTTGACGGAATAGGCGTCGATGACCCGGACCTTGATCGTGCCCTTCAGCACGTCGGCAGCCTTGATCGCCTCGTGGACGGTGATCCCCGCCGCGATCACGGCCACCGCGTCGTCCGGCTGCCCGCCCCGGACGATGCGGCTCCCACCCACCCGGAATTCGTCGAAACGGTCGGTGTAGAGGATCGGCGTCTCTGCGCGCGTGGTCCGGAGGTAGCTGATGCCCTGGCGCTCTGCCATCAGGCCGACGAGCCGGGCGGTCTGGTTCGCATCGCACGGATAAAGGACGGCGCTGCCATGGACCGCGCGCATCATGGCGAGGTCCTCGAGCGCCATCTGCGACGGGCCATCCTCGCCGATCGACACACCGGCGTGCGAGCCGCAAAGGCAGAGGGTCGCGCGGGAGATCGCCGCCATGCGAATGAAGTCGAACGCGCGGGTCATGAACGCCGCGAAGGTCGACGCGAACGGGACGAGCCCGACCACCTGCATGCCGACGGCGGCGGCGACCATCTGCTGCTCGGCGATGTACATCTCGAAGAATCGCTCGGGGGCGGTTCGCTGGAAGTCTTCGGCATGCGTCGAGTTGCTCACCTCCGCGTCCAGCACGACGATGTCGGCGCGCGCGGCGCCCAATGCCGCCAGCGCCTCGCCGTATGCCTTCCGCGTCGCGAGCGGCTCACTGTAGGTCTTCCATTGCGGTTTCTGCGGCGCGGGGCGCAGACGCGGCTGCCACGGCTCCGGCTTCAACGTCGGAAACGTGCGCGACTCGACCGCGCTGATCTCCGCAAGGGCCTGCTCGGCCTGCTCCGGATCGAGCGTCTTGCCGTGCCAGCCTTCCTTGTTCTCCAGGAACGAGATGCCCTTGCCCTTGATGGTCCCGGCGACGATCACGGTCGGCCGTTGCGCGGTTCGGGCGCGTGCCAGGGCGTCATCGATCGCGTCCAGATCGTGGCCATCGATGACGATCGGGTCACAGCCGAACGCCTTCACCCGCGAGGCGTAGGCGTCGAGGTCCCACCCCAGGTCGGTGGGGCCACGTTGTCCGAGCCGGTTGATGTCGAAGATCGCGGTGAAGTTCGAGAGGCCCTCGTGACCCGCGTGGTCCAGTCCCTCCCAGATCGAGCCTTCGGCGAGCTCGCTGTCTCCGGTGAGCGTCCACACGTGGTACGGTGCATGGAGCACGCGCTTTCCCGCGAGTGCGATCCCGACGGCGATCGGCAGGCCCTGGCCGAGCGATCCGGTGGCGACATCGACCCAGGGGAGAATCGGCGTCGGATGACCTTCCAGGCGGCTGCCGAAGCGGCGATAGGTCCGGAGCTCATCGTCGTCGATCGCACCGGCCGCGCGGAAGAGCGCATAGTTCAGCGGCGACGCGTGGCCCTTGCTGAAGACGAGGTGGTCGTTCGCGGGATCGTCCGGCTTCGACCAGTCGTAGCGGAGATGTCCGGCGAGTAGAACGGCCATGAGGTCGGCCGCGGAGAGCGAGGAGGTCGGATGGCCGGAGCCCGCCTCCGTCGAGCAACGAATCGAGTCGGCGCGCAGTTGACGCGCGATGGCCTTCATGGCGGTGAGGGTGTCCGGTGTCGTCATCGGTTCGCTCGCAGTGGTTGTAGGTGCGGGGAATGTTGGGCGTTCACGATCAACCCAGCACGATTGTCACGCGGTGTTCCCCACCGTCGTCGATGAGTGGAACCTCCGCGCCTGACGGCCAACGCGACGCTCCGATCACCGCCACGCCATCAATTTCGACCTTCGCGATACCGCGGCTCACGCCATCAGGATTCTCGACATCGATGACGTAGCACGATGAGCGATAGCGGTACGTGATGCTGAAGCCGGGCCACGCTTTCGGAATGCAGGGATCGATCCGCACACGATCACCGCGCACATTGAACCCGAGCATGGCCTCCAGACCCGCCCGGTACAGCCATCCGCCCGAACCGGTGTACCAGGTCCAGCCGCCGCGACCGGCCAAAGATTCGGCCGAGTACACATCCGCACACGAGACGTAGGGCTCGACCTTGTACTGAGCGATCGCCTCGGCACTGTCGGCATGGCGGATCGGATTGAAGATGTCGAACAGTTCACCGGCC
>JACDBX010000036.1 GCA_013694695.1 Gemmatimonadales bacterium
ACGTATCGGTAGCGGCACCCCCGCTCACGACCCCAACCCTCGTGGGACCATTCATTTGCCTGGAGATTCCTGATGATCCGTGTCGGCACCCTGCTCGCCCTGATGGCCGGCCTGCCCATGGCGGCTAGCAGCCAGTCCGGGATGGTTCGTTACGATCAGGCGACCCGGTTCGACTTCCAGTTGCCGCCCGAAATGGCCCGAAACCCCCAGTTCATGGCGAATATGCCCAAGGCCTCGGTGAAGCCGATGCAACTGCGCTTTACCCCGCAGGCGGCCCTCTTTGGCCAGGGCACGGCCGCAACCAATTCGACGGCGGGCGCGGAGCCGGCGCGGGTTGTGATGATCGGCGGCGGTGGTGGCGACGTCATGATGACCCGGGAAATTACGCCCGACATGATTCAGATGGGACGGGCGATGGGCTTCATGGGGGGCGGTGCGACCGATGCAGTGGGCGGCGCCTTCACCGACCTCGCCGATGGCAGCTACGTAGAGGTCCGCGAATTCCTGGGTCGGACCTTCCGGATCCCGCAGGATCGGCCAACCTTTGCGTGGAAACTCACTGGCGAAGAGGCGTCGTTCCTCGGCTACCCCGTCTACCAGGCGATCGCGAAGCAGGACAGCACCACGATCGAGGCGTGGTTCACTCCCCATATCCCCGTGTCCGCCGGTCCGGCACAGTACGGGGGGTTACCGGGATTGATCCTGACGCTCGCGATCGACTCGAATCGCGTGGTGTACACCGCGACCGCTGTCGATACTACGACGCCGGTCGGGAAGATCGCGGCGCCCTCCGAGGGCAGCAAGGTCACCCGCGCCGAGTATGACAAGATCGTGGCAGAGAAGCAGGCCGAGATGGCGAAGTCACGTCGTGGGCGGAGAAACTAAGATGCGAGTAGGGTCGCCTATTCGCCGGACGCTCGTCGTCGCGGCGCTCGTTGTCGCGGGTAGTGCTGCACGCCCCACCACCGTGGTCGCCCAGCAGTTCGAGGTGCGCGGTATCGTCCTTGACTCGGCGCGCGCCCCGGCGCCGGATGCGATGGTCGTTGCGCTGACGCGGAAGGACTCGGTGATCGCCGCGTTCTCCACGTCTGGATCATCCGGGGGCTACATCCTGCGGCGGCTCGCGCCCGGCGAGTACATCCTCCAGGTGACCCGGATCGGCTCGAAGCCGTTCCGCCGCGACTTCACGCTCGGTGCCGCGAACATGACCGCTGAGACGGTGGTCATGCTCGCAGCGGGCCCGATCACGCTCAACGAGCTGGTGGTCAACGCCGAGCATGTCCCGATCGTCAACAAACCCGACACGCTCGAGTTCAATGCCGAGGCGTTCAAGACGCGCGTCAATGCGACGGTGGAGGAATTGCTCAAGATCCTGCCCGGGGTCTCTGTCGCGAGTGATGGCACCATCACCGCGCAGGGGAAGACCGTCCAGAAGGTGCTGGTGGACGGCAAGGAATTCTTCGGCAACGATCCGAAGATGGCCACGCGGAACCTTCCGGCCGCCGCGATTGACAAGGTGCAGGTCCTCGAAAAGAAGTCCGACGCCGCGGAGTTCACCGGCATTGATGACGGCCAGCAACAGACGACGGTCAACCTTGTGCTCAAGCCGAATGCGCGGGTGGGGTACTTCGGTCGCGCGACCGCTGGTGGCGGGCCAGCCCCCCGGGCTGATGCAGTGTTTGCGGGATCGAAGGGTGATGACGCCCGCTACACGGGCGCCCTCAACCTCAACCGCTTCTCGCCCGAAACGCAGCTCTCGTTGATCGGCAATCGCAACAACGTCGGCCAGTCGGGATTTTCGTTCGGCCCGGAGATAGCGTTCGGGGGCGGACGTGGTAGCGGTGGCGCTGGCAGCCTCGGCAGCGGGTTCAGCGAGACGATGGCGCTCGGCCTCAATGGCAGCCAGCAGTTTGCCAAGAACAGCTGGCTCCGTGGCAGCTATTTCCTGAGCACGAGTGACAACCGGCAGCAAGCCGTCACTGACGAACAGCTCCTTCAGGGAGCGGCCGTGTCGGCCAACCGCTTCGAGAATGCGACCACGCAGTCCGACAATACGTCGCACCGGCTCAACGTGAATGCGCAGCACGCCTTCACCGATTGGAACCAGCTCCGATTCCGCGGAAATTTCAACGCCGGTTCCAATTCTTCGGACAACATCTCGCAACAGCAGACATTGCGACCTGACGGGAGCTTCCAGAATAGCGCGATCTCACGCGTTGGCACCGACGGCGACAACCTGAGTGGCGATGGCCGGTTCACCTTTTCGAGGCGGTTCAATCAGGCTGGTCGCTCACTCGTGGCTGAGGCGTGGGCTGATGTGAGCTCCCCGGACCAGCTCTCAAATCTGAACTCAACCACGGTATTGTCCGACGGTCAGGGCGGGACCACGACGCGGGACATTCTGCAGACTCAGCGTCGAGACAGCCGAACCCTCACCACCGGTCAGCGTCTTGGGTTGACCGAACCGCTCGGCGGTGGGAAGGTGATCGAGATCTTCGGCCAGCACCGCGCGATCTCCGAAGACCAGAACTACGACGTGCGCGACCTCGTAGGCGGAACGGCGATCCCCAACACCGACCTGAGCCGGGCGTTCGAGCGGACCTACAGCTACGTCCAGGGTGGGACGCGCTTCAGTCGGAATACGGCCGCGCTGCGGTGGGTGCTGGGTCTCGAAGTCCAGACGTCCGACCTGCAGGGAACGATCATCGGGCGGGATGAGTCGATTGACAACGGGTTCACGAACGTGCTGCCCTCGGCCAACATCCGCTACCAGTTCAATCAGGGCAGCAACTTCACGCTCAACTACCGGACCTCGACCCGGGATCCGTCGCTCAACGAACTCCAGCCGTTCGTGGACAACACTGACCCGCTCCGGATCTACGCCGGCAACCCGGACCTCACGCCGCAGTATCAGCACAGTGTGCGCGCGGATTTCCGACGGTTCGACCAGTTCACGTTCCGCAACGTCTATGTCTACGCGAACGTCGGATACAATCGCAACCAGATCGTGCAATCCCGGGTGGTCGATCTTCAGGGCCGCCAGACCATCATGCCGATCAACCTCGGTGATGGCTGGAACACCAACCTCGGCGGCAGCTATGGGACCCCGCTGCGGTCGCTCGGGGCACAGGTGGATCTGGAGTACAGCTATTCGCGGTCGGTCGGCCAGGAGCTCGTCAACAGTGTCGAGAACGAGAGCCGCAACGCCAACCACAACATCGGCCTGCGCCTGCAGAACCGGTCCAAGGAAGTGTTCGACCTGCACGCCGGCGCGCGGTGGGGGTTCAACAAGGTCTCCTACTCGATCAACGATGCCCTCGACCAGAGCTATCTCAACAGCACCTACTACGGCGAGGGGACGTGGTTCCTCACCCAGACCTGGTCCGCGAATGCGTCCGCCAACTACCAGGTCTACGACCAGAACCTGTTCGGGCCACGCGACAACATCTTCATGCTCGGCGCATCGGTCGGCATGCAGTTGTTGGACAACCGCGGCGAGATCCGGCTCTACGGAGTCGATCTCCTGAATGAGAACAACGGGATTTCGATCACGAGTACCAGCAGCTACATCCGACAGCGCCAGTCGCCGACGCTTGGGCGTCGTATCATGATGCAGTTCAGCTACCAGCTCGGCTCGAACCTCGCGCCCCGGGGTGGCGGCAGGCGCGGGGGCTAACGGGATGCCACCGGGTTCACCGCTGCCGACCTGCGCGGATGTGACGGCCTGACTGCGCCGCAGGTCTGTGCGGCGAGGGGTCGCCCCCGGGCGCGGCAGCGGCCCATCGTGGATCGGCCTCGGCCTGTAGTGAAACACTTTGTTCCAACGCACGTTCGATCCGGCAATATTCACATGAGCCACCACGCCGCACACGGAGTCCGCATGCGTAGCCGCATTCTCACCGCCGCCCTGACCCTCATCGCAGTTTCCGCTGCGTCCGCGCAGGGGTACAACAATGAGATTCATCGCGATCTGACCGAAGTCCAGCAGAAGATGATCAACCTCGCGAAGGCGATCCCGGAATCGTCATACGAGTGGCGGGCCGGACACGGTAGCAGGTCGGTCACCGAGGTGCTGTTGCACGTGGCGTCGGACAACTATTTCTTGCCGATCGCGATGGGCAAGGAAGCCCCCGCGTCGACCGGCATCACCGCGAATGTTGCGTCTGTCGAGGCGTTCGAGAAGCAGAAGCTGGGCAAGGATGCCACGATCGCGGCACTGCAGGCCTCGTTCCAGCACCTGCATCAGGCACTCGCAGCGACAACCACCGATGCCAACTTGAATGAGACGATCAAGTTCTTCGGCCAGGACTGGACCCGTCTGCGTGCCACGCTTCTGACCGTCACGCACCTGCACGAACACCTTGGCCAACTGATCGCGTATGCACGCGCAAACCACATCACCCCACCCTGGAGCAAGTAAGGCAGGTGAAAAAACACTCCCTGACCGGGTCGGTCAGGGCGGCCGGTCGCGCGGCGCAAGTTGACCCAGCTCAACCGGCTCCGCGACCTGGCCGAGCTGCGGGTGCCTCCGGGGAATCGACTGGAGCGGCTGCGTGGAGACCGCGACGGCCAGTACAGCATCCGAATAAATGACCAGTACCGGGTGTGCTTCCGGTGGGAGGACGGATATGCCGACCAAGTCGAAGTCACGGATTACCACTAAGTTCCCCCGGAGCACGTCGCTGGTGCAGCGCCGCCTGCCAGCACACCTGCCGCCAACCCATCCTGGCGAGATGCTCCGGGAAGAGTTCCTTGTGCCGCTCGGGATTACCCAGTCGGCCTTCGCGCTGCAGCTCGGGGTGTCGTTCCCGCGGTTGACTGAAGTG
>JACDBX010000075.1 GCA_013694695.1 Gemmatimonadales bacterium
CCGCTTCTTTCTATGCCCTCTCCCCGCTTACGTCATGGTGATTTCGGTGCGCCGGCTGACGGCTTCGCCGGTGGCTCCGTAGCCGTGGTCGTGTATGCCGCCACCCGGTCCATCAGGCTGGCGCTCAGGCGAATGCCGGAGCGGTTCACCCAGGCCAGGAAGTCACCAAGATCATACCGGCCATTCTGGTTGCCGACGAGGTCGAGAGCCTCGCGCTGGCCGCCGTCGAGGCGACCGCCGGAGAACAGGTCCTCGGCGGCTTTTTCAGGGGTGGGAACCGTCACTTCAGACACCTCCACGGTGTCGCGAATGATGGTTCGAATCGACGGATTCGACGCCAGGACTATCACGATGGAATCGACATGAATGCCGGTTCCGAGGGCGCTGTGGTCGCGGTTCCAAAGCAGCGCCCCCGGCGCAACACCGCTTGGTGTGAGAATGGTGATCCAGCTCGCCGAACTTGATGCCAGCCAGACGGCCTGCTCGTTGACTTGCCCCTGCAGCTCGACACGCGCCGAGTCGAGCGCCGTCACAGATGCCTGCCCGAACCCCTTCTTGATCTTCTGGCTGCGCCCCGGGGGGGTCGACTTGAGCACCAGCGTCGGCACCGGCGGCGCCGCCGGCGCCGTGACGATCGTCGAATCGATGGCAACGATCGTCGCCAAGCCGGCGACTGAGACCGAGATTGTGTCGACGTAAACACCAGCGGCGAGCGATCCAGCATCGCGGGTCCAGCGCACGGCCCCGGACCCCGCCCCCGCGGCCACGGTCAACCGGTTCCACGCCTTCCTGTTGCCGGCCGCCCAGCTTACCCCGGCAGCGCCGGTGCCCTGCACCGAGAGTGAGAGCGAGTCGCTGGTCGGTTCGCTTCCCTGCACCAAGGTCATGGTGCGGGAGAGCGGGGAGAGGCTGGCGATGAGCGGACTGCTTGTGCTGCTGCTGCTCACCTGCAGGGTGTCAATGATCCTCGCCGATGCCCCTGCGACCCCTGCCAGCACCACGCTGATCGTGTCTACGTAGGTTCCCGCCGCCAGGCCGGCCGTGTTTCGCTGCCAGGAGAGCTGTCCGTTGCCGGTTCCCGAGGCGGCGACCAGTACTGTCCAGGGCTTCTTTCGGCTGGCCGTCCACGCGGCGGAGGCTGCGCCTGTGCCCTCAACGGTCACGACTCCACCCCCGTTCGGTGCCGGCGACCCCACGACCGCGCCCACCATCGCACTGGGCGGGGTCACCCTCACGACCAGGGCAATGGCGCCCGCGGTAACCCGCAGCGTGTCATAGACGAAGCGGGCTCCAGCAATGGTTGGTGCATGCACGACGATGGTATCGACATATGTGCCGGCCGAGAGACCGGCGGCATTTCGGCTCCACCGGACGGTCCGGCTTCCGGTACCCGATCTGGTGGCGAGGGTCAACCACGTCGCTCGATTGGTGACGTCCCAGGCGACGCTCTCAGAACCGGTCCCTGCAACCGTGACCGTGACCGAATCGCCGGCAGCGCTCCCCCCTGCCTGGACCGTCGTGGACCGTCCCCCGGGAGCAGCCTGAATCGTAAGGGGCACTGGCGCTGCCGTGATACGAAGGGTGTCGTACACGACTGCCGGAGATCCGAGCGCGCCCGCAGCGGTCACGGCGATGGTGTCCACGTAGACACCCGCGGCGAGCCCGGCCGGGTTCCGTGACCACTGGACCGAGCCACTGCCCGTTCCAGCCGCCGCAGTAAGTGTGGTCCACGCCTTCCGCTTTGTGGCCACCCACGAGGCGGAACCGCCGGTCATGGTCACTGCCGCGTTGTCCGATGGTGCGCTGCCACCAGCGGTGACGGTCACGCTGCGGGCCGACGGGCTCACGCTGATCGATACGGTTCCGCCACCACCACCACCACCGCTCAACGGCGCCCTGGCGAGTCCGTGACCGGTCTGCTGGTCAAATCCCGTTGCTTCGACGTCGAGCGCGCCCTGCCTGAACTCGTCCCGAATCCGGGCAACGGTCCACGATGGGTTGGCGGCTCGCATCAGCGCAACGAGGCCCGCCACATGGGGTGCGGCCATCGACGTACCCGACTTGGAGCCCGTCGAGGCGCCGGGCATGGTGCTCACGATACCCACCCCCGGGGCAGCCACCCAGACTTCCGGGCCGGCGTTCGAGAACGACGCACGGCCGTCGTTGGCGTCGAGTGCCGCCACCGCGATCACGTTGTTGTACCGTGCCGGGAAGGTGATCGTCGTGGCGCCATTGTTCCCCGTGGCAGCCACCACGACGACGCCAGCCGCTGTCGCCGCGTCGATCGCATTCTGGTATGCCGTCAGTCCGGTCGAGCTCGCCAGCGAAAGATTGACCACATCGAGCCGGTTCGTGATCGCCCAGTTGATCGCTGCGATCTGGTTGGACGACCACGATGAACAGCTTCCGCTGACCACCTCGAACACCTTCAGCGCGAACACCGTCGCTCCGGGGGCGACCCCCACCACGTACTGGTTGTTCTGCATTGCCGCGGTGATGCCGGCGACGTGGGTGCCGTGTCCGTTGCACGCGGCGATGTTGTCGTTCCATGCGGTCGGGCTCGAACTCCCAGAGACGAAATCGAATCCACCACCAATCGAGAGATCGGGATGATTATTATCGATACCCGAATCGATGATGCCGACCCGGGTACCGACACCGGTGTTCCCGGCACCCCACGCCTGGGGTGCACCGACGCGACCGACCCCCCACGGGGTGGTTTCTGACCGGGTCGCCCACGCCTCACCGATAGAAGCCATTGACCGATCATCGGCCAGGGTCACCAGCACGTCCGGTTCGACGAGTTCTACGTTGGGGTCCTGCACCAGGGCCGCGAGCTGCTGGTCCGTCACGGTCGCGAAGAGAGCGGCGATGGCGAGCGCAGTTCCACGCGGCTGGAGGCCAAGATCCCGGGCGAGCCGGGCCCGGATATTGGCCTGCTCGGGGAGCGAAACCGGGGGTTCACCCTGCAGGCGGACCGCCGCGCCGGGCCGGTCGGATTTGAGGGTAACGATCACCCGTCCCTGCGAACTCGCGACGAGGTCCCGGAGTGATCCGGGGCGCTGGGCGGAGAGCCCGTGAGAGGTCAGGACGACGGCAACGGCCAGATTGGCGATGACTCGGAGGGGCAGCACGGTGGCTCCATTGATCCAGCGTAGGACAAATTCGACCCGACGGTGTGGGTCGATCTGTCGCTGGCGGTCCGGCGGACGTGGCCCGAAAGCTGTAGTCCCGTGACTCTGCGGCACCGGATTTCCCCGGCTGTGCTCTGAGCAGCGATGCGAGAGGCGCATGTCAACGCGGCGCCGGTGCTCATCATATCAATTGACGTGCCATGAAAATATACGCTGAGGCTTGAGTCCTATCGTGTTATGCTATAGTTGTTTACGTGATTTTTTTTGGCGCCGCATGTCAACAAAATTTACGGTATCAACCTCGGGCCGTGCTCCAATTTGCCGGAACGATGGGCGCTCGCCGGGTGCGGCGGCGGCACCACACCAGTCCGCCGCCGAAACACGCGACACACCGGGCAACCCGATCCAACGAGCGGGGCAGTGAGCGGAACCCCGACGGCGACGGTGGTGATCCCGATGCGCAACGAGGCGGGGCAGATCGCGGAGTGCCTGGAATCGGCGCTCGCGAACGTTCTCCCAAGCGGCGCCATCGAGTTTCTCGTGGTCGACGGCGCCAGCACCGATGCATCCCGGGAAATCGTCGAGGCATTCGCGGCACGCGATTCACGAGTCCGCCTGCTGCTGAACCCCGATCGGCTGCAGGCCGCTGCGTTCAACATCGGGATCCGTGAGGCGCGGGGCAGCTACCTGATCCGGATGGACGCCCATTCGCGCTACGCCACCGACTATGTCGCGGAAAGCCTCCGACTTCTCGAGGCGACGGGGGCGGGGAACGTGGGTGGCGTGCAGCGGGCGGCCGGGTCCGGCGCGATCGGCGAGGCGATCGCCGCCGCCGTGTCGTCGCCCTTCGCCGCCGGGGATGCCAAATACCGCAACGCCACGGAGCCGGGATGGGTCGATACCGTGTACCTCGGCGCCTGGCGAACAACGACGTTGCGCGAACTCGGTGGCATGCGCACCGACCTCGCGGTCAACGAGGATTACGAGATGAACGTCCGGCTGCGCCAGCTCGGGCATGGTGTCTACCTCTCCCCGACCATCCGGTCGACCTACTTCGTGCGCGCATCCTTGCCCAAGCTCGCCCGTCAATATGGTCGGTACGGTTTCTGGAAGGTCCGTACCCTGATCGATCATCCGGGTTCGGTGCGGTGGCGGCAGCTCGTGGCCCCGGCGTTCGTGGCGTCGATACTGGCGACGCCCCTGACGTTTGCAGCCCTCGGGCCAGTCGGTCTGATGCACCTTGTGGCCTATGCGGTCGCCAATGTCGCGGCAAGCGCGGTGGTGGCCGCCAAGACCTCGTGGCGGCACTTGCCAGTCCTTCCCTGGATCTTTCTGCTGGTACACCTGTCGTGGGGCGCCAGCTTCCTCGCCGGCCTCGTCTGGTGGCCCCTTCGCGCCATTCGCCGTGAGCGCTGACCTGCCGCCGGATCACCGCGGAAACCGACGCCGAAGTGTCTGGCACTTCCTCGCGGCGCTCGGTCTCATTGCCACCATGGCGGCGGTGGTCGCAATCCAGCTATTCGGCGACCGCTGGTGGCCCACCATCCCGCTGCTGTACGGGCCGCGGTGGCTCCTCGCCGCGCTGCCCGCGCTCACGCTTCCACTGGTGCTGCGTGCGCCCCGATCCGCCATCATGGTTGCCATAGTGGCTTTCAGTGCGTTTGCGCTGGGTGTACTCGACGTCCGAACCGGCGCCGTGCCATTCAGTGCCGTCGGGGACAGGTCAGTGCGAGTCGTGGAATTCAACATGGGCGGAAGCGCTGCCGATCGGGCCGCCCTCGCGCAGGAGCTCGGCGCGGTGACGGCCGACGCAGCGTTCCTCGTCGAGTGTCCTGCCGCTGCCGGAAGAGAAATCGCCTCGCGCCTTGGCTGGAACGTCGAGACGACAGGGGCACTTTGCCTCCTGTCGCCCCACCCGATTCGGGAATGGGCAGCCCGCGACCAGATGGAGTTCTGGCGGAGGAATGGCAGCGGCGCTGTTGCCCGGGCCGAGCTGCTCAGCGACGTCGGGACGCTTCGGGTGGGCATCGTCCACCTTGCGACACCACGGGACGCTTTGGAGATGATGCGCGATCTCTCGGAGATACCGTCCAAGGGCCCCATGATGAATGCCAACCGGCGCCTGCGAGATGACGAATCGCGCGCCGCTCGAGCCTGGATTGGCGGCCCCGGCGAGACGGCAATCATCGCCGGGGATTTCAACCTTCCGGTCGAGAGCGCGATCTACCGGCGTCACTGGGGCGACTTCACCAATGCCTTTTCGAGCAAGGGCACGGGCCTCGGGCACACCAAGCTGACCCGCTGGTTCGGCGTCCGGATCGATCACATTCTCACCGGCGACGGGGTGAGGGCGGTGCGAACCACCCTCGGACCCCACCTCGGGTCGGATCACCGCATTCTTGTGGCGGACCTGATCGTTGGGCGTCGCCTCAGCGAACCACCAGCGCCCGATACGCGCTGACATCCTGGAGGCCGTAGGTGTTCCGCACGGCCGCAGCGCGAACCGACGCCGTGACCTGGGAAGCCTTCGACACGTCGCGAACCCATACCCGCGCGACCACGCCGCTGGCGATCGAGCCGGTGACCACGAGGTGACCCGACCCGCTCACCGCGACCATCGCGTGCCCGGAATACGGGGACACAGTGCGAATGCTGTCGACGCCAGGTCCGGAAACGGCGAACTGCACCGCACCGTCGTCAGAGTTGGGAGTCGCGAGCTGAACGGTGAGCCAACCCGACGTTGCCGTAACGGGCGGAGGAGTGGAATCGGAGCCGGTGGGAGAACTGCCCCCGCACGCTCCAAGAGCGGCGAGAAGAACGAGCGAGGCGAGCCTGTGATTCGATGCGAGGCGACGGGCAAGCTTGAAGGTGTATGTCACGGTATTGACCCCAGCGGCATCCGCCAGTCGAGTGAGGCTGGCGAGGAGATTCCCGGAACGGTCCGGGAGCCATGCGCTGGCGGCTGGGCGGGCATGGCGTCAGGCTTCGACGCTTTAGCTCCCTGGCTCTGCGGATCCGGATTTCTCACGGAGGTGCTCTGGGCAGCGGTGCAACGGCACGATCAAGCCATCGCTGTTCAATGATCAGGCAATTTGTGGGCCGCTCGGCACCGAGCGGTGTGACATCTATCAAGTTGTTGAAAACAACAATGTTAGATATAACCAACAATCCCGGCGTGAGATCTTTTTAGGCACTTCATTGTTAAATAATTTGACAATCACCACCTCAGGTTGCGGGAGACAGCGTTGGACACTGGTGGGATGAACTCAAGAGGACCTATCCGATCGGCTGCTGTCGTCGGCGCCATCGTCCTGATCGGCGCGATGACCCTTCCCGGTGCGCCGGAGGCCGCGCCTGCCGCTGCGCGAACTCCATGGTGGTGCGTGGCATGTGGCAGTATCGGAACTGCTGACCTGATCCAGAACGTCGCCCTCTTTCTTCCCTTCGGATTCGCGCTTGCCAGCGCCGGAATGCGGAAAGGCGCTGCCGTTGCCCTGATCGTGGCACTCACCTTTGGGGTGGAATTGCTCCAGGCATCAGTGATCGTTGGACGAGACGCCTCCCTGGGCGACGTGCTCGCCAACACCGCCGGTGGGGTGCTGGGCTGGATCGCCGCGACACGTCGTCGGCAACTCCTGACGCCAGGGCGCCGGGGGGCTCTCGCTGCGGTGGTCGCGATAGGCGCCGCCTTCGCCATTGTCGCAACCATGGCCACCGGGCTCCTCCAGCCCGCGCTCTCACTCGCCGAATACACCCGCGCGCGGATGGCCCCGACGGTCGCTGGGCGCCCGCGTTTCGGGGGAGAAGTGCTCAAGTTCTCTGTAAACGGTGAGACGTACGCAGACCGTGATGTTCCTCGCTCACTTCCCCGCGGGGACATCGAGGCGGAGGTCACGCTGACCTGGCCCGGTCGGTCGAAGGGGACTGCCACCATCGCACGGATCGACGGCCTGAGCGGCGACGCCGTCCTTTCGATCGACCAGCGCAGCACCAGTATTCGTGTTCACGCCTTTTCGCACGCATCGGCTTGGCGACTGCGCACGCCGATGGTGGACGTGCCGATACCTCCCGGAATCGTGGCAGGCGACACGGTTGCAGTCCGGTTCAACTGGCAGGGCACCGACGTGGCATTGGTTGCGACCTCATCCCGCGGGGCATCGCGAACCGCTGGGCGCTACCACCCCTCCGATGGCTGGATGCTGCTCAACCCATTCACCGGTGGCCTGGCGTTCGACCGCCGTCGGACGATCTGGACCGTGATCTGGGTCCTGACCTGGAGCGCAGCCTTTGGCTGGTACCTGTGGCGGGCGCTCCTAAGTACGTCCACCGCGTTGTCCGAACCGTGATCACGTGATCAACAGAGTGGCACGATCAACCGATGGTCACGTCGGCGCCACCCCGGGGCTTGAGAACCCAGGTCCCGTCACCGCGCGGCACTAGAACGCCACGCACCGTTATCGGCAGCCCCGGCCGGAATATGCTGCGCGGCGCATTCTGGATCGCATCGATGATCACGTCAGTCGTGACCGTGGTGTCGGCCGCGAGACCGATCCGGACCAGCAGATCAGGCCCGGACGCCATGGTGTCGACGATCACGGCCCCGAGCACGGAAACGAGCGCTGCGTCCAGCGTTCCGTTGCGAGCAGTGCGGGCCTCGGGGATGGTCACCACGATCGGCACCGGCGCCGCCGAGACGCCGAGCGTGCCGATGAGGCCGCTCGCAATCACGGGCTGACCGTCACGTTGTGCAGTCGTCCCCAGCACGAGCACCGAATCGCCGGGGTTGTTGCCGGTCCGCCCCGGTCGGTGCCGTGACCCCGGAAGCCTGATCGTTGCGCCGCCTGATGCCAGAAACGTCGACGAATCACGGTATGCCTGCAGCGGAGCCTGCACGATGCCGCGGACATACACCCGCATGCCAGCAGCAAGCTGTCGTGCCTCGGCGATCGTCACCTCCCGATATCCCAGCCGAATTACTCGCGCTCCGGCATTGCCGCCGGGTGCAGCGATCACCTGGATCGTCCCTGTGTCGCCCACGACCACACCGATGGAATCGCCGAGTGCGCTGCGATCAACGACGACCCGGTATGTCCCGACGGGCAGGCTGTCGAATACCGCCACCCCATTGCTGCCGCTCACGGCAGTTCTGATCGTGTCGGTACCGGCGGCCGCGAGCAGCGAGACCCTCGCGCCGGCGAATACCGTGTCGCCGCTGGTTTGAGTGCCCGAGCCATCACGATCAAAATAGAACCCGACACCGATCGCACCCTGTGGCAGCGGTGGCAGGCCGAGGTCCTGGCCAGCGTTGTCACAGCCGGCCAATGCAAGCGCGATAACGAGGCAAGAGGCGATGCGCATGTTCAAAACTCCATCCGGATACCGAGCCGCACGATGCGCGGGTCTGATCGCCGACTGAGAAGGGTGCCGAAACCGTCGTTGGCGACAACTGGCAACACGAGCCGCCCACCGCCATCGACCGTCGTGCCGCGGGTGGGATCGATCAGCAATGCGGCACGATCGACGACTCCCGATTCAGAGCTGATGACGTTGAAGGCATCGACCACGAGAGCGATCCGCCGACCGCCGGCGTCCAATCCCAGTGACGCATGCAGGTCGAGCGTATGCACCGGATCTTCACGGCAACTGTTCCGCGCGGCGATCGCACCGGCCTGACTCGACAGGCAGGCATTCGCGGCAACGAGCTCCGCCATCCCGGGGACAGACGCTCCGAGGAAGGCCGGATCGTTGCCGGCGGCGCCGTCACCATTGATGTCGACACCGGCGCGGTAGCCCGGGGTGAACGGCAGGCCGGAGCGATACCGGCCGCGAGCCGCGATTTCCGCCGGCAGCTTCCCCGGGAGGTCGAGCGAAACAGTGGCGGCCAGTCGGTGCGGAACGTCGAAGTCGGAGATCCCCTCCGCCCAGGCCGGATCATCGGGAAGTGGCGACAACCGGTCCTCGATGTTTGCCGATGCCTGCCCAGTCACGTTGTCGCGCGCCTGTGACCAGGTGTACGAGCCAAGTACGCTGACGCCCTGCGTGACGCGACGCTCGACGGCGATCGTACCGGCGTAATAGTCGGCGTATCCCGTCGAAGTCAGCCCGAAGACGGCATCAAATTCATCAAAGCGGCGATTCGATCCCGTCGCTGCGCCGATCACGCCCCCATACTGTCGGAGAGATCCGTAGACGGCCCGCCCGTCGCTCGCCGTGGACAATGGCGCGGCGGGAAGGTTCAGGTCGTCACGACGAAGGAGGTAATCGGCGTGGCGATACCCTCCCGACACGATGAGTGTCGTCCGAGCACCCAAGGTCTGGGTCAGCGAGAGGTCGGCACTTGACGTCCGGGGGCGGCGCACATCCGGACCGAAAAAGGTGAGGGTCGGATGAGTGGTCGCCGACGAACCGGCCGCGGGCCATGCCTGGGCGCCGTCGCTCCGCCTGACGAGAACGGTCCCGTCCCGGGCCGCAACTTCGGCGAGCGACGACACGTCAAACCGGCCCGCTGCCAGCCCCGCGCCCAGTCGAATGACGGTACGGCCGGAGCCATCGGCGTCCCACGACACAGTGCCGCGCGGCGCAATCAGGAGGTCGCTCTCCGGCCTGTTGCCGGTGTTGATCCCGCTCAACACTCCCCATCGGGCGTTCGGCGCAGTCGAGTCGGCCGGCAACTTTTCCTTGTCGAGATGGACGCCGAGGGTGATCGCGAGGCGCGGCGAGACCGACCACTGATCCTGGAGGAACCCGCCGTATTGGGTGATCCCAATCCCGGCAGCGGATGGTCCGTAGAGCGTCTCCGACAGGAAGCCCTGTGCGGCCGCGAAATCAGCGGCGGATCCGTACGCATAACGAGCGGCGACGCCGTCGCGAAACACGAAATCATGGGTACGCCGCTGCACGCTGCCGCCCAGCTTGACGCGGTGGCTGCCCAAGGGCAGCGTGACCACGTCGTTCAGCTCGACGGCCCGTTCGGCAAACCGGCCAGCCTGCACCGCGGCCCCGATCGCGATCCCGTCATTCGCCAGGATGGTCGACGGTACATCGCCGGCTGTCCAGTCGCGACTCGCGGTGTTGAATCCGATCCGGGCTTCATTCATCCAGCCCTCACCCGACGCAGCCAGTCCCATTGCCGCAGAGAAATCCCTACCATCAACGCGGGTTCCAGCGACATTGCTCAGCGAGGTCCCGAAGTCCGGGTTGTCCTCCGACCAGGAGGCCATCCCCGCACGAGCCGTCAGCATCGTCGTCCGGCCGAGGGACCACGCGACCTGACCGCCCCCCGTGAAGCCGTCCCGCCGTCGGACGACCGGTGCGAGCCACGGGGTAATCTCACGCCCTGCCGCATCGCGAAGGATCGTGGCGGAACCCGACGGGTCTTCGCCGAGTGGAAGCGCGGCAAACGGCGCAGCTGTGGGCTGGCCGGCGCGCTCATAATCGGCACGGAGCAACCAGGAGATGGTGTCACCCTTGACGCTCCCCCCCATCACCACGCCGAGGCGTGCGGAGGTGACCGAAGAGTCAGCCGGATTGTCGATCGTTGCTGGTCCGAGCGAGCTGCTGCCGAGGCGGGCAAATGGACGAAAGAAGGTGGATCCGCCGCCCCGTGCGGACTGTGCGGCAAGCACCGCACCCTGAGCGCCCCGGAGCTCTGCGTCACGGGTGACGTCGAGCACGGAGGCCTGTCCGATCGCGCTGCGAGGAAACACGGGTGACGCAACCGATGCGGCAGGCAGCCCGGGATGCCAAAGGAGCCGCTCCTCGATGCCATCGACCAGCAGGCGTGAGAAGGTGGGCGCAAGTCCGTTGGCGCTGGAAACGAAACCGCGACCTGCGTTTCTGGCGCCGTCCACGATGGAAAGGCCGCGGGTAACGTCGGTCAGGTCGGGAAACCGATCGAACTGGTTGAGTTCTTCGCCCTGGACGACTCGTCCCGGCGGTCCACCCCGCCGGGTGGTCTGCGGGTTGATCGACTCGACGGCATCGATCGGCGGCGGTCGCTGCGGCATCCTGATCTTGAGATCGGTCGTCATTCCGGCGTTAGCATCCACCGATGAGGCGCGAACCGGCTGGTAACCCACCTGCTCCGCGAGGATGGCGTAGCGTCCTGGGGGTAGGAGCTCAAAGGTGAATCGTCCAGCCTGATCCGTTGTTGCCGTGCGAAACGCGATGCCTTGTCGCTCGAGGGTCACCGCGGCACCCCGCACCGGGGAACCGGCCGGGTCGGATACCCTGCCGGTGACGCTGGCTGCGGTCATGCTCTGGGCGACCAGTGGCGTGGATGCAAGACTCGTGACCAGCACGAAGGCTGCGATGCGTGAAACTCCGAGGATGCTCATGCCCGTCCCGGGTCGAGGAAGCGCTCGTTCATGTTCCCCCGGTGTTGCACGAGGGGTGCCACGGGGATTCCGGCCGCGGCCCGGGTGTGCGCCGATCGGCGCTAGATTGCAGGGGTGTCGCGCCTTTCCTTCCGTACCCGGCTCTTTTTGGCGCTCCTGACGGCCACCGTGCTCCCGGTGACAATCGTAACCGGTGCCGGCGTCTACGTCCTCCAGAACCTGCCAAGTGTCCAGGTGGCGAAGGCCGTCAGCGACCTGGAGCGCACCTTCATCACGTTGAATCGCGAACTGGCACTGGACTCGTTGCGCGAGGGCTCGCTGCTCGCTCTGGACCGCCATCGAACGACCGTCGGCTACATCGTGGAGAAGACCCCGTTGGCGATCGACATCAAGGAATCAGTTCCACAGGTGTTCGGCGCCGTCATGCTCATCGCCGCGGTCGTGATGGTCCTCACCGTGATGTTTGTCGGGCGGACCCTTTCGGCACAGCTCTCGGCGCCGCTGGATGAGGTCGTCGAGTGGACCGGACGCATCCAGCGCCACGAGGCGCTCGACAGCGCAACGCCCGACCACCGCGGGATTCCCGAATTCGCGGAGCTGCGATCTGCGCTCCGAAATCTTGCCCATGGGCTTGACCAGGCGCGTGACGCAGAGCTGGAGGCGGAAAGATTGCGAGCGTTTGGCGAGGTGGCGCGACGGGTGGCGCACGAGATGAAGAATCCGCTCACCCCGATCCGGCTGGCTGTGTCCCAGCTCAGCCGCGATGCGACCCCGGAGACCCGGGAGGTGCTCGACGTGATCGCGGTCGAGTCGGCGCGGCTCGAGGCGATGGCGCGGGAGTTCGCCGAGTTGGGTCGCCTCCCCGAGGGGATCGCCGCGCCCGTCGACCTCCGCGAACTCATCGACGATCTCCTGCGGAGCACCGTGCCCGACTCCATGCTGAGGCACTTCAGCGCCGACGAGGAAATCCCGGAAATCAGCGGGCACTACGACCCGCTCCGCCGTGCCTTCAGCAACATCATCCGGAACGCCGTCGACGCATGCCACGGCGAAGGCTCCCTCGGGGTGCGCCTGCGCTCGAGCGAGGGATGGGTAGGGATCGCGATCAGTGACAGCGGTCCGGGGGTTCCCGAGGCGCAACGAGAGATGATTTTTCGCCCCTACTACACCGACAAACGTGATGGTACCGGGCTGGGCCTCGCGATTGTCCGGCAGACGATCGAACAACACGGCGGGACCATATCCGTGGAGGAAACTCCCGGCGGAGGGGCGACCTTTCACATCCGACTCCCGACCCGCCCCGCTGAAGACGTTTGACCAGAGGTGTGTAGGTCGGTGAGGTCTTGGTCGACGCGGTATGGATTGTGCTGGCAACTATCCAAATGTTTCGCTTCACAGTGGCTGGTTCCCTGTTCGATCGATGGCGAACCGCAACCATCCCCAACCCACCGGCATGGACTGCACTTCAGCGGAAGGTATTGCTCACCGCAGTAGTGATCGGCTTGGTGCTTGGGTGGATCGGTCGCGAGGCAGATGTCCTCCTGGGTGGTGACGAAGCGACGTACATCACTCTCTCCCACTCACTTGAAGCTGGGCGGTATCGCGACGAGTTCCTCGTCGGAACCCCGCGACACGCCCAGTACCCGCCGGGCAACCCCGCTTGGATTCTCGCCATCCGGACGGTGACCGGCGACAGTGACCTCGACGCAGTGTTAGCCGTGAACCTGCTGGCGATCGCAGCAGCATCGTTATTGGTGGCCGACGCACTGCGGCGGCTCGGATCCGCGACAATCGGAACCGCCGTTGGCGCCGCGACCGCAGTTAACCCCATCCTCGGAGAGATCGGGGGCACCGCACTTTCCGAAGCCCCTTATATCTTTTTCACGAGCGTGGCGCTGTGGGCCACGGTGTCGACGCGCTCCGGACGCACCCGACCTCGGTTGGCCCTCGCGACTGTGTTCGCACTTCTTGCTTTGCTCACCCGGTCGATCGGCCTGTCGGTGATCGCCGCGGTCGTCGTAGCAGTGCTGCGCCGCGCCCGCATCGGTACGATACTGGCGACAATCGCATTGTCGACCGCGGTGGTCGCGTGGTGGTTCTGGTATACGACATCGGTGGGCTCCACGACAATCGGACACACATACGCCACGGATCTCGCCCACGCCCCGCAACATATTGGGGAGGCCATCCACCACGCGGCCGTGTCTGCCAAAGACTACTTTTTCCGGATTCCCGCATACCAACTCGGAGTTCCGGACATTCCGGGGACAAACCTCGACACACAACTGCTCGCAGCCGGGCTTGCTGTCCTGCTGGTTGCCGGTTTCTTGGCGCTCATCGGAATCTGGCCAGAGGCGGCCACTATGCTGCTCGGGTCGACCGCGATTCTTCTTGTGTGGCCGTGGCCGGTGATGCGGCTGATGAATCCGCTGATTCCATGGACTCTGGCAGCGGTATGCCTGGGCACAGCCGACATCGCTGCGCGGCTGGGGGCAAAAAACCCTCGGCGGTTTGTGGTGGCGCTGTCCATCGTCATCGCCGGCCTGGGCGTGATGAACGCGGCTACCCGAGCCATACGTACGGCGGGCTGTCGCTCCGCTGGGCCATATACAGACGAGGCGTGCTTCTACCGCACGGAACGCGATTTCGTGCGTGCCGCAGACTTTGTCCGCGATAGTGTCCCCTCCAGCGCGGTGATCTACACGACCAAGCCGTCCGTGGTATACGTCCTTACCGGACGCCAAGGCCTTCCACTGCAATCCCTGGACGCCGACGAGTTCGAGCGCTTTCTGAATGGCGGACGCGGTAGCCACGTCATCATCTCGGCATTGGCGGCGGACGATTATCGTGCCGCGTTCCGGGTCATCGAGGCTCGCTGTCACGAGGTGACCGCTCCGAAAGTGTTGTCTCGGGCGCTTGTGCTAACCCCTCGGATACCCACGAGCAGGGATCCTGACGCCTGCCCGGCGCTGATGCGGTTTTCCTCGGCGGTGGACTCGGAATAGGGCCCCCTCGAAGCCCGGCTGCCTGTTGTTGCCACAGCGCCACAGTACACAGCGAGGAGTGACGGGGGCCGGGACCCCTGTGGGTACCATCACAACGATACGCATCCTATCGGCACGGCACTTGCGCAACGGTTCAAGTAAATAGCCATTATTGATGGTCGACGACCGGCACGGTCGTGAGGTCTATGGTTGCGGGCCATATGCTCGGGAGAACCTTGTGCGGATCAACGAAATTCAGCAGCCCCTGACATTTCAGGAAGTGTGAAAATCGTTCCCGGAAATGGGCGCCGTGAGGTGTCCCCGCTTCGTGCTGGCGATAGGGTGGTGGTCGTCGGGGCCGGGCCCGCCGGACTCACCGCGGCGTACCTCCTTGCCCAGTCTGGCCATGCCGTCACGGTGCTGGAAGGCGACACCATCGTCGGCGGGATTTCCCGGACTGCTCAATACAAGGGTTATCGGTTCGACATCGGCGGACACCGGTTCTTCACCAAGATCCAGCCGGTCGAGGACCTATGGAACGAGATCCTCGGGGACGACTTCATCAGCGTTCCCCGAATGTCCCGTATCCATTATGACGGCAAGTATTTCGACTATCCGCTCAAGGCGATGAACGCGCTCAGCGGCCTGGGCATCGTGAACGCGATCCGCATCGTGCTCAGCTACCTGAAGGCCCACTTCAGGCCATCGCCGATCGAGGACAACTTCGAGCAGTGGGTCACCAATCGATTCGGCAAGCGCCTCTACGAGATCTTCTTCAGGACCTACACCGAGAAGGTGTGGGGCATCCCCTGCACTGAGATCCGCGCCGAATGGGCGGCACAACGAATCCAGGGTCTGTCACTCGCGCGTGCCATCCTGAACGCCACCGCCCTCCAACGGCGGAGTGTGCACATCAAGAGCCTCATCAACGAGTTCCGGTACCCGCGCCTCGGCCCCGGGCAAATGTGGGAGGTGTGCACCGACCGGCTTCGCGAGATGGGTTCCGAGGTTCTCCTGGGCCATTACGTTCGAAACATTCATACGACCGAAGGTGCAGTGGTCGGCGTCGATGTGGAAACATCCGACGGTCCCCAGTTCTTCGCCGCCGACCACGTGATCTCGACCACCGACGTGCGATCGCTGGTCCGGGCGCTCGAGCCGGCCGTGCCAGCGGCGGTGCGCACCGCCGCTGAAGGCTTGCGGTACAGGGACTTCCTGGTCGTGGCGCTGATCCTCGAGACCGAGAACCTCTTCCCCGACAACTGGATCTACATCCACACACCGGGTGTCCAGGTCGGCCGCATCCAGAACTTCAACAACTGGAGTGCCGCGATGGTGCCGACGGCGGGGCACACCTGCCTGGGACTCGAGTATTTCTGCTTCGAGGGCGACGGACTCTGGGAATCGTCCGACGAAGAACTGGTTGCGCTCGCGGCCCGTGAGCTGGAGCAGCTGGGTCTTGTCCCGCCGGGCCTGGTCCGCGATGGAACCGTGATCAGGATGCCGAAGGCCTATCCCATCTACGACGCCGAGTACCGCGAGCATCTTGACCGGGTGCGTGAGTGGATCGACCCGATCCCGAATCTGCATACGGTCGGGCGCAACGGGATGCACAAGTACAACAACCAGGATCACTCGATGTTGACCGCCATGATGGCGGTCTGGAACATGCAGGGCGCATCGCACGACATCTGGGCCGTGAACACCGATTTCGAGTATCACGAGGAACAGCGGCTGGAGAGCCCCGTCCCGGCGACGGCCGAGCCCGCCGACACTGCCGACCGGATGGCGTCATGACGCCGACGCCGCGCCTCAGCGTGATCATGCCAGCGCACCAGGCTGCACATCTCCTTCCCGATACCCTCGCGGCACTCTGCGCGAATACCCTCCCCCGATCGGCCTGGGAGCTCATCGTGGTCGACGATGCGAGTCGTGACAACACCGCGGAGGTGGCAGGTCGCTGGGCCGACCGGGTGATCAAGCTTCCAGCTCCGCCGCGGGGCCCAGGCGGAGCGCGCAACGAAGGCGCCGATGTCGCAACGGGCGACTGGCTGATGTTCGTCGACTCCGACGTCCGGCTGCACCCCGATGCCCTGGCACGAGTGGCCGCTGTCATCGATGCCGACCCGACGCTGGTCGCGGTGTTTGGTTCGTACGACGCGCACCCCGAGGCACGGGGGCTGGTCAGCGAGTACCGGAACCTGCTGCACCGCTACACCCACATCGTGGGTGCCGGCGAAGCCGAAACGTTCTGGGCAGGTTGCGGAGCGGTCCGCCGCGACGCCTTCCGCCGCGTGGGCGGATTCGATACGGCCCGGTTCCCACGACCGCAGATCGAGGACATCGACCTCGGCTACCGTCTGCGCGATCTGGGCGGACGGATCCTCCTCGATCCGCGCATCCAGGGAACGCATCTGAAGCGGTGGACCCTGTCGGCTATGTGGCGAACAGACCT
>JACDBX010000079.1 GCA_013694695.1 Gemmatimonadales bacterium
CGGAATGAGTTGAACCACGCGACACCATGCGAATACTCCGGCTTGGCATTGCGCGGAAACGCGATCTCGTCGAGCAGCGCGCGCCGCTCGGCGTCGGTGGCAGAAATGAAATCTTTCGTCGTGCTCCGGCGCATCTGGTGATCGAGCCATGCGAGTCCGCCACGGTGCGCCACGCGCATCCCCGGCTCGATATCGAGAAATGTGTCCATGAACTCCGGCACGGCGGCGTCGGTGGCCGACCCGCTGCGGTCGTCCTTCGGGATGATGTAATCGACGAGCATTTGCACTGTCTTCCATTCGTGCTCGGTGTAGACCTTCGGATCGTAACGACCGCGGGCACGTCGGCGTGCGGCGTGGGCGATGGCAACGTCGCGGCTCACCTCGGCGGCGCGCGCGTTGGTGGGCAGCGCGAATGCACCAGCGGTGGCAGCCATCGCAGCGAGGAGATCGCGGCGGTTCATGGTGCCGCTGCTGGCTGCGGCGGGAATGGTCGGCTCGTTGTCGTCGTGGTTGCTCACAGCTTGCCTACCTTCCGCTGGGCGGCGATGTGCCGGCTGGTGCGCATCGAGAGTGCGAGGATGGTCCATGTCGGGTTCTTGTCGGCTTGGCTCACGAACGGCCCGCCGTCGGCGACGAAGAGATTGCGGCAGTCCCATGCGGCGCACTGACTGTTGAGTGCGCTGGTCTTCGGATCGTTGCCCATGCGGACGGTGCCGAGTTCGTGGATGATCGATCCGCCGGTGGCGATCCCGTATCCCTGTTCCTTCGTCGGCATCGTCGACCGCACCTCTGCGCCCATCTCGGCGAGCAGCGTGCGGAAGGTTTCCTGCATGTGTTTCACCTGATTGAGCTCGTGATCGCTCCACTTCCACGAGAAGCGCAGCACCGGGATCCCCCACTGGTCGACCACGCGCGGGTCGAGTTCGCAGTAGGAATCTTCATTGGGGATCATCTCGCCGCGACCGGAGAAACCGATGGTGGCACCCCAGTACTTGCGGTAATCGTTCTTGAGCGACGCGCCGTAGCCACCGCCGGGCGGGTAGTTGTGGATGCCGCCCATGAAGCCGTAGCCGGGCATCCCCATCCCGCCCCAGATCTCGATGTGGTAGCCGCGCGGGAAATCGAGCTTCTTGTTGTCGACCCACCACGGCATGTAGAGGTGCGCACCGCCGACGCCGTCACAGTTGTGGCGCGGCTGGTCCATCAGCGCCGGGACGAATCCACCGACGTCGGTGCCGGTGGTGTCGGTGAGGTACTTCCCGACGATGCCACTCGAGTTGCCGATCCCCTGCGGGAACGCTGCGGACTTTGAGTTGAGCATGATCCGCGCCGATTCACATGCACTCGCGGCGAGTACCACGACGCGCGCTTCCGCCTTCTCCTCCTTGCCGGTCGCCTTGTCGATGAACAGCACGCCATCGGCGAGTCCATTGCGGCCGACAGTTACCTCGCGCGCCATCGCACCGGTGCGGATGGTGAGCCGGCCGGTCTGCAGGGCGGGGTGGATGAGGACGTTGGGCGACGAGAAGTTCGAGTTGGTGGCACAACCGCGATTGCACTGCCCGCAGTAGTGGCACGCCGGGCGGCCGTTGGTGGGGCGGGTAAGGATCGACAGCCGCGACGGGATGCAGGTCACCTGATGCTTGTCGGCGGCCTTTTTGACGAGGCGCTCCCAGCATCGCGGCTCGGGTGGCGGCTGGAAGTGGCCGTCGGGATGATTGCGGAGCCCTTCGTTGCTGCCGAAGATCCCGACCAGGCGATCGACGTCGTCGTAGTAGGGCTTGATCTCGTCGTAGGTGAACGGCCAGTCGTCGCCGAGTCCGTCATTGCTACGGCGCTGGAAATCGTCCGGTCCGAAGCGCAGCGAGATGCGGCCCCAGTGGTTTGTGCGACCACCGAGCATCCGACCGCGCCACCAGGAGAAGCGGGTGCCGGGCGCGGTGGTGAACGGCTCGCCGGGAATGTTCCAGCCACCGATGCAGGCGTCGTGTTCGCCGAACGGCCGGTCGGGCGTGCTCGCGCCGCGACGATCGGTTTCCCACGGGTTGGTGAACATGCTCGAATCGGTGGCGTTGTCCCACATCCCGCCGGCTTCGAGCAGCAGCACGCGGGCACCGGCGCGGGTCAGCTCGTAGGCGGCCATGCCGCCGCCGGCGCCGGAGCCGACAATGACCACGTCGTAGACGTCACGCTTTGGTGATCGAAGGAACATGGAATTGGCCTGACGATGGGGAGGAACGGTGAAGTTACGCGTTGGCGGGGTGGATATCCAGTAGAGTGCTGGGAGAGTTGAGTGGCTAAGGCGTTACTATGGTGGCGATTAGGATGCGGGAAGGTGTTTACGGTTGACCTCGGCCCACCGCCGGTCTCGGTAACAGGACAGCGGCAGACCTTACGCGCCCCACTCCTAGCATTCGAGAGCGGGCCTCGCCTACGCAGCCACACCCCCGCTGCTTACCGGGATTAGTCCACGTCGGTCGTGACGTATATCATTGATCGTCTGTGACTGTCGGGCCAAACCGAAATGTAACGCGGCGGGGCTTGGCAGGGTCAATGCCATGTCAGCGCACACTTCAAACTCTGGTCGCGCGACCAAGGAGACATCGTGCCAATCCATCTTCCCGCCCCTCGCAGTTCGATCGTTTTCGTGGTTGCCCTGCTCCTCGCAGCAGGCTGCCAGAGCGAGCCGGTCCTGCCCGCTGTGAGCGCGCGTGCGACTGCGTTCGCGCAAGCGATAGGCAATGACTCCCTCCGGATAACGATTGAAAACTCACACGAACGTGAGGTGTCAGTTTTCCTTTGCGCCACCAAGTTGCAAGCGTTGGGCTCGGCTGGCTGGACCGATATCCCGGAAGCCGGACCGCTCGGGTGCATCTATGGTGTGTCGGAGCCAATTATTGCGCCTGGAGCCGAGAGCACATTCACCATCGCCTATGCGTTCGGGCCGTCAACTGCGATGCGGCGAGCCGTGCTTTCGGTTGGTCTTGGCGGTCTTGGACGCGAATCCCGCCGCCTGGAGCCCACCGATTCCCTTCCCACTGCCCCGCTGGGCGAAGGACGTTGAGATGAAGTCTGTTTCCGGCCACAACGTCAGTCTCGGTCATTTTACCCCCAGAGGCAACATGCTGATCTTCTCCGCACGGGCGTACGTTTTCAGCTTCGTGGCAATTGGGTTGTCGGGTTGCTTTCTAACTCGACATCAGACAGCGACACCGAGCAGTCGCCGATCTCAACAGCTTTTGTTAGCCTAGGCCGTGAACCGGGATTGACAGGACATGACGCAACGCTAGACAGCCTTGCTGCCGACCATCCCAACCTCACCGCATTGTACTGGGACAATGAGAATCGGCGACTAGTGGTTGCCTTAGACGACGCGGCGACCGGCCCCGAACTGACAAGTGCGCGCGATATTGGAAGTCGAGCAATGGTGGGCCACCGTGTAGAGGTTGCCACCGTGACGACGGTGGGACAGTATCGAATCCGCGACCTACTGCCATGGCGCCTCGCGGCGCGAAGTGCATTTACGATTGCCGGTGTTCAATCGGTCGGACTGGACGAGCGTGAGGGCAAGATCATTGTAGGTTTCATCAGCAGTTCTTCGCGTTCTGCCATCGAGAAACATCTACTCCAGTTAGGAATTCCAGCAGACGCGATCTCGCTGGTCGCAGAGCGGCCGGTAACGCTTCTCGCCACTGTGCGGGATCACAATCGCAATAAAATCGAAAGTGGTGTTCAGTTCGGATTCAGGGTGACAGCGTTCTTCCAGACAACATGCACCACTGGCGCGGACGCCATCTATTATCCCTATTACGGGTTTGTAACCGCCGGCCATTGCTCAACCGGAGCAGCGAACGGCGTGAACAACAGCACGTGTATCTATCAGCATGATTTCACGGGTAGCAGCTGTGCAGGCGCCGAGTACGTTGGCGTTGAACATCTGGACACCCCGTACTTCTCGTGCAATGGCGGGGCCAACACCTGCAGGTACAGTGATGCCATGTACGTCCGCTACTCATCGTCATCGTTCTACGCTGGAAAAAAGGTTGCAGAAACGTCGCCAGTAGGTACGTCGGCGCCCGGTGGCCTGATGATCGCCCGGTACCGCCTCTCCGCGGGCAGTTCAAATTTGACCCAGGGCCTCGTCGTCCGCAAGACAGGCAGCACCACCGGAACGACCGAAGGTTCGGTTGCTCAAACTTGTGTAGACAAGCTCGTCACGGGTGGCCAGATAAATTTGTGCCAAGATGTTGTGACGGGGTACTCCCGTGGCGGCGACAGCGGGTCACCTGTGTACTGGCCTGACGGGTTCGACTTCGGGAACCTCAACGCTGCCATTTACCACGCCGGAATTCTGTGGGGAGGTGATACTCTGGCTGGTCAGTGGTACGTAAGCCCATGGTCAGGTATTACTGCGGACTTGGGGGTTTGGTACTGAGCTATCGTGGCTCCCTTCAGAAATGCTCTAGAACCACCGTGGATGTGAAGGTGGAAGCAATGTGAGTGACGGCGCTTTAGAATGGTTGGGGAGTTTAGAAAGCTCAAGCAAGTTCCCGGCCTCCCCGCTCGTGTCGAGGAGGCCGGGATTTTGAAGCACTCGGCGGTGTAGGACCGCTCGGCATCCTCCAGGCTCCCGAACCGTCCGGGGAACGTCGCGTGATACTTGAGCGCCTTGAACTGCGCCTCGGAGCACGGGTTGTCGTTCGGTACATGCGGGCGCGAGTGACTGCGCGTGATCCCGAGCGCCACGAGCAGTTCGCTCACCGGCTTGCTTGTCATCGGCCGGCCGCAATCGGCGTGGAGGGTGAGGACCGCATCGTCGGGCAAGTCTTGGCTGTCGCGACACCACCGGAGCGGTTCCTTCGCCAGATCGCCGCGTTCGTGCGCCGCGAAGCGCCAGCCGATCACGCAGCGACTGAACACATCGAGCACGACGTGGAGCGAATACCAGATGCCGCGCACCGGCCCGCGCAGCTTGGTGATGTCCCAGCTCCAGAGCTAGTTGGGCGCCGTGGATAGCAACTCCGCCTTCGCGTGCACGGGATGCTGCTCAGGTCGCCTGGAGGAGTTTTTTCACGACCCACAGCGCTTTCTCGATCAGGTCGCAGCAATCCTCGCCGGGGTGCTCGAGAACCTGCTCGTCGATACCATCCAGTACGCGCGGGTAACCGACTCAGCCAGAGGGGGCGAATGGGAGATGCGGCTCTTTGCTGAAGAAGAGCTCGTCGATTACCTGACCAGTCTCGAAGTTCGTGGGAGTGTCTACGATCGCATTCCTTACGATTTAGAAATTGAGCGCGAGTTTGCCCGGCAACTCGACGAGCGGGACGACATCCGTCTCTTCGTGAAGCTGCCGCGGTGGTTCACGGTGGACACTCCGCTGGGGGGATACAATTCCGATTGGGCAATCCTGAAAGAGGATGGGAAGGCCCTGTATCTGGCGCGCGAAACCAAGGGAACCCGGGCTACGCCGCGACCGGCTGCTGACGTTTCACGAGGCGGCTTGACGGTTGTCTGTCATAAGTAGTACATTCTGGAAATGAAGAAACCCAGGACCGTCACCAAGCGCGAACTCAACCAGCAGACCGCCCAGGTGCTCGCCGGGGTGCAGGTCGGCCGGTCGGTCGTGGTCACCGAGCGCGGCGTGCCACGCTGGCGGATTGAAGCGGTCGATGCGAGTTCGGCCGACCCGGTGGCTCGGCTGCTGGCCGACGGGCGGATTATCCCCGCGTCGGAAAACCCACCTCCCTGGCCCAAGCGTGAGAAGGCGCGATACTCCCCTGCCGAGGTCGACGCGCTCTACGCGGAGTCGCGTGGAGACCGGTAGGTGCGCTGGTATCTCGACGCCTCGGTGGCCCTCTACGCCATTCTCCCGGTGGACGAGCCGCGGGTGCACGCGTGGCTGGACGCCGTCGGGTCGAGAGGCGACCAAGTGCTCTCCTCCACCTTGCTGGAGCTCGAGCTGACCCGGACCCTGCGGCGCGAGGGGCTGAATCCCGCACGGGCGCGAGCCGTCCTCAAGCGGCTCGATCTGGTGAGCATCAACGATGGTGTGCTGCGCGTTGCCGCCTCCATTGAAACCCCGGTCAAGTCGCTCGACGCGATCCACCTGGCCACCTGCTCCCTCCTCGGCGCCGGCGTGACGCTGGTCACCCACGATGCGAAGATGGCGGCGGCCGCAGCGTCGCTCGGGATCGACGCACTCGACCCGCTCGCCCCCCGATGACAGACACGCCCCGCCGCTACGAAGCCATCGCCTTCTCCGACGAAAGCACCGTCGTGGCGGAGTTCGTCGCCGATGCGGTGCGCGAGACCGGCTACCAGACCGAGGCGGAACTCGAGCGGCGGCTGATCCGCCAGCTCGAGCAACAGGCGTACGATCATCTGCGAATCGCCAGCGAGGCTGACCTGGTGGCGAACCTTCGCCTCCAGCTCGAACGCCTCAACCGGATCGAGTTCACCGACGACGAATGGGCGCGATTCTTCACCGGGTGCATCGCAGGTGCCAGCGACGGCATCGTCGACAAGACCGCCCGGATCCAGAGAGACCACGTTCAGCTCCTCACTCGGGACGACGGCACGGTCAAGAACGTGCCGTTGATCGACAAGAAGGACATCCACAACAACACCCTGCAGGTGGTCAACCAGTACGAAGCCGCCGGGCGGCGTGCCACGCGGTATGACGTCACCATCCTGGTCAACGGCCTGCCGATGGTCCACGTCGAGCTCAAGCGACGGGGCGTGGATCTCCGCGAGGCGTTCAACCAGATCGACCGCTACCAGCGGGATTCCTTCTGGGCCGGCTCCGGGTTGTTCCAGTACGTCCAGCTCTTCGTGATCAGCAACGGCACCCTCACCAAGTACTACAGCAATACCGTGCGGCAGGGGCACCTCGACGAGCAACAGCGGAAGCGCGGTCGGAGGCATACCTCGAACTCGTACGCGTTCACCTCATGGTGGGCTGACGCCACGAATCGCCCGATCGAGGAGCTGCACGCCTTCGCCAAGACCTTCCTCGCCAGGCACGCGCTGCTCAACATTCTGACCAGATATTGCGTGTTCGACGTCGACCGGAAGTTGCTGGTGATGCGGCCGTACCAGATCGCCGCGACCGAGAAGATCCTCCAGCGCATCGCGACCAGCACCAACCAACGGCAGCTGGGCCAGACCTTGGCAGGCGGTTACGTCTGGCACGCGACGGGATCGGGCAAGACGCTGACCTCGTTCAAGGCAGCGCAGCTGGCCCGTGGGCTGGCAAGCATCGACAAGGTCCTGTTCGTGGTCGACCGCAAGGACCTCGACTACCAGACCATGCGGGAGTACGACCGGTTCGAGAAGGGCGCTGCCAACTCGAATGCCTCGACCGCCAAGCTCAAGCAGCAGCTCGAAGATCCCGGCGCCCGGATCATCATCACCACGATCCAGAAGCTCGCCCGGTTTGTCGACGGCAATGCTCGCCATCCGATCTATGACCAGCATGTGGTGGTGATCTTCGATGAGTGCCATCGGTCGCAGTTCGGTGACATGCACCGGGAGATCACCCGGGCATTCAGGCACTATCACCTGTTCGGCTTCACCGGAACCCCGATCTTCGCCGCTAACGCCGGCACCGGCGGGGCGCCGCAGCTGCGCACCACCGAACAGGCGTTCGGCGAGCGGCTCCACACCTATACCATCGTCGACGCGATCAACGACAAGAACGTCCTGCCGTTCCGGATCGACTACATCAATACCATCCGGACCGGGTCGGACATCCGCGACAAGCAGGTGTCGGCGATCGACACCGAGCGGGCCCTCCTGGCCGCAGAGCGGATCGTCCAGGTGGTCGGTTACATCCGGGAACACTTCGACCAGAAGACCAAGCGTACCAGCAGTTATTCCCACGACGGCAAGCGGCTCCGCGGCTTCAACTCCCTCTTTGCCACCGCGTCGATCGAGGCCGCCAAGCGGTATTATGCTGAGTTCACGCGGCAGCAGCAGGAGCTGCCCGCGGCGCAGCGGCTCAAGATCGGCATGATCTATTCGTTCGCCGCCAATGAGGAGACGCCCGACGGACTCCTCGACGAGGAGGAGTTCGAGACTGCGGGTCTCGATCAGTCATCCCGCGACTTCCTGGACGGCGCGATCGCCGACTACAACGCGATGTTCGGTACTTCCTACGACACGTCGGCCGACAGATTCCAGAACTACTACAAGGATCTCTCGCTCCGCCTGAAGCAGCGAGAGCTCGACCTGGTGATCGTGGTGAACATGTTCCTGACCGGATTCGATGCCACGACCCTGAACACCCTCTGGGTGGACAAGAGCCTGCGGGCCCACGGTCTCATTCAGGCTTTCTCGCGCACCAACCGAATCCTCAATTCGGTCAAGACATACGGCAACATCATCTCGTTCCGGGATCTCGATCAGGCGACCAACGACGCCCTCGCGCTCTTCGGCAACAAGGACGCCAAGGGGATCGTCCTGCTCAAGCCGTACGCCGAGTACCATGACGAGTACGCCGCGCGGGTCGCAGAACTGCTGGAGCGCTTCCCACTCGGGCAGCCGATCATCGGTGAGGTCGCGCAGAAGGATTTCATCCGACTGTTCGGGGCAATCTTGCGGCTCCGGAACATCCTCACCGCGTTCGATGACTTCGCCGACGACGAGCTCCTGTCCGAACGGGATCATCAGGACTATCAGAGCGTCTACCTGAACCTGTACGCCGATTTCCGAAGCCAGGCCGACGGCGAGAAGGAATCAATCCTCGAGGATCTGGTCTTCGAGATCGAGCTGATCAAGCAGGTCGAGGTCAACGTCGACTACATCCTGATCCTGGTGGAGCAGTATCTCAGGGCGAAGGGGACCGGCGAGGACAGCGATATTCGCGCGACGATCGATCGCGCGGTCGCCTCCTCGCCGTCGCTCCGGAACAAGCGCGACCTGATTGAGCAGTTCGTCGATTCGGTAACGATCACCGACAAGGTTGATGCTGCCTGGAGTGCCTACATCTCCAGGAAGCGCGCTGAGGAGCTGGACCGGATCATCACCGAGGACGGGCTGAATGCCGACGCGACGCGGGCGTTTGTCGACAACGCGTTCCGTGACGGCGCCATTCCGTCGACCGGGACCGCCATCACGAGGATCCTGCCGCCGGTGACCCGGTTCTCGGCCGAGGGCGGCCACGCCGAGCTGAAGCGCACGGTGCTGGAGAAGCTGGGAGCGTTTTTCGAGCGGTATTTCGGGTTGGGCGGCGGGGCAGGGGCCACGGAGTAGAATCCCGTCGGTTCAGCCGCCGACTTCCGCTTCAGATGCTGCCCCCATTCACCCCACCCGCCACAGCGCCAGCGATGCGAAGTAGCGCTCCATGGTGTCGACGTGACCAGCCGGCAACTGCGCCAGGTAATTGCCCAAGTTGCGCCAAGCCATTTTGAAATCGGTCACGGTGTCGTGTACCCGGTCGCTCACCGCTCGGCTCGGGACGCCGACACGATCGGCGAACTTCGCGAAGTGATCCAGCCCGATCTCCTGCATCACCTTGCTCCCACCGATCGAGAGCCCAAGCGTGTCGTCGGTCATGTAGATGATCGTGGAGATGTAGTCGTACGCCGGTGACAAGGTCGCCGTCCGGCCGTCGCGGTAGATCAGCGACCAGTTCTTCAGGTGCATGTCGCCATTCCCGATCAGCACCGTGAAGACCAGCCGGGTCACCAGATCCAGCACCTCCTCAACACCCCGCTCGGCGAGCAGCACGCGGGCGATGTTCTCACTGCTTGCCCCGGTGTACTTGTCATCGGGGTAACGTCCGAAGACCTGCGCGAAATCCTCCGTGTGGATTCGCTGGCCTTCCTGTCGGTCGAAGCGCCGCACCGCCAGCGCCTGGCGCTCCTGCCAAGGAATGTCAGTCGGCAGCCCCTCGATGCCATCAATCGACACTAGCCGCGTCTCCGGTACCGGGATGCCGATCGCTCGGGCGAGTTCGAGCATCACCAACTCGTGAGTCGGTACCTGGGGAAAGGTCGGCGACGGAAGCTTGATGATCCAGTTCCCACCCTCCCCAGTCGCTGGAATGCTCAGCCCACCAGCAACCGATTCGAGCGCGGAAAACTTGAGTTGCACACCGGCGAGGGAAAACTTGAGTAATCGATCGGTCGACGCACTCGGTTGTACGAGCTCCTCGGATAGCGGTCCGCTGCCACTCGGGATCGCACGAACGTTGCCCGGGAGGTCGCTGCCAAGTGCGGCAAGGAGCGGAAAGTCGCGCACCGGCTTGGTGCCCACCCGCGCAGCGAGGTAGGTGCGGAGCGCGCCCTCGGGAAGGAGGTTGGTAAAGTACGGTGCGAGTTTGGTGTGGGTGATCCGTGGCGTGGCGAGTCCGCCCTGCGCCGTTTTGAAGCCGAGGCTCAGGGTCGGCCGATCAGGATCGTTCGAGTACGCGGGATCAAAGGCGAAAGTGATCCGGTCGTCGGGAAGACGGACCACCGTCCCGACCCGGCGATCACCGAGCGTGATGCTCAGTGTGCTCACCTCACTCGACATCAACCGTCTCGTCGTCGAGTCGATACAGCGGACGCCCGGAACCGGTCCCGGAATCGACGCCACCAGACCGCACCGACTCGATCAGATCGTCAATGACAGGCAGCAGTTCGTTCGGCACCACCCGCAGGTCCATCCCCAACGCACGGACGATCTCGACCAAGGTGCTGAGACGGACATCACGGGCACCGCGCTCCAGGTTCGACAGGGTCGCCTGCGTCGAACCTGCCAGCTCAGCGACCCGAGCCTGCGAAAGTTCGAGCAGCCGGCGGCGCCAGACAAGCGTTGCCGCAGTGGAGTTCATAGCTCGTCCAATACCATAGTGGATATAATATACCAGAATGACACCTTAAACAATATGGCAACTGCGCATTCAAGCACAATTATATATGACTATAGATATAATCAATAGTCACTATATCTGGTACAATATAGATTAGCGCAACGCGTAATGGGGTTGACAGCAGAGACTGCTTCCGTGACCCAAGCACCTGACTGGCAACGATTTACACCACTGAATCGCGATCACTCAATCCATTGAGCAAAACCATTGACGCCTCACCCTCCCAGCAACACCGTTCCCCCCGCGCCATCACACATCTTCGCCCATACCGCGGCAAACTCCGCCTGGTTGCCCGCCTCCTCGACGAATACCGTCCAGCGCCCCTGATAGACAAAACGGGTCGGTGTCGATCGACCACCGATTCCGGGCTTCCCGCCGATACGGCCACACACAGCCGGTGCCGGGGAGCGACCATCAACGGGCGGCGGCTGGATCACCACGACGCTGTCGAAGACTGCGCTCGCCGGATCGTCGAGCAGCGTGGCGAGCGTGGCTTGGGCGGAGTCGCGGAGTGTTGCGGCGTTGGTCGCCGCAGATCGTGCGATCGAGTCGGCATTGGCTGCTGCAACCGCCGCGCTGTCAGCACCATGATCCGGCGCGGCATCGGAACACGCCGCGATCATCAGGATGATGGTGAACAACGCCATGCTCGTCGCAAAAGCGGCGGCTCGGCTGATGTCACTGAAGTGACGTCCGCTCCGAGCCGCAGCGGGAATCCCATTTGAGATGCGGCACTCTCTCAGATCGAAGGTCGCTTTAGCGACATCAGCCGAGCCGCGGCTTCGAGCCGCGGGCTCGAGGCGGTAGCGTTCGGAAAGTGTTGCGACAAGACGCTCGATCACTTCCCCACCTTGCGCCGCAATTCCGCAAAGCCATTGACCGTCATGATGACTTCATCGCCAGTTGCCGACGACGCCGGCAACTTCACGAAATAGAACGAGCGATCGTCCGGCGCCACGGAGTAGGCGTTGTGACGATTGTCATTGAGGTAGCGTGTTACCGAGAACAGCTTCCGCTCGGCGACGACCCGGAAGGACCCCGCTGCGGCGAGTTCAGCGGCGACGAGATTCTGGTCCCCATCACGAAAGAAGAGCTCCCGTCCCGAGTGCGACCACAGCGGCTCCGAGCCTCCGTTGTGGGACACCGGGTACCGCGCCGTACCGGCGTCGGGAAACGGCCGCACGTACACCTCGGTGCGCCCCGTCGCGTCTGACGCGTAGGCGACCCAACGACCATCCGGCGACATCGCCGGCGAGAATTCCTCTGCCGGCGTGGTGGCAACCGGCACCAAGGTAGAATCCCCCGTCGTCCGGCGCGCGAAGACGTCGCGTCCGCCGCCGGATCCCGCCCGGAACACAATCCACCGTCCGTCTGGCGAGTAACCGCCCTCATCGACGGAAACCTGTAACGAGAAGAGCGGCTTTGGCGGTGCGCTCCCGTCCGCCGGGACGTGATAGGTCGCAATCGGCCCGCCCTGATCGGACGTGAATACGACCTCCCGACCATCAGGCGACCAACTGGGACGGTAATTCTGGGTCCCACCTGCCGAAACCTTGGTGAAGGAGCCGTTCGGCAATGCCTTCACCCACAGTTCCTGTCGCCCGCCCCGAACCACGGAGACGGCGAGTTGCGATCCATCGGGCGATACGGCGATGGGTCCGAACTCGCCTCGCCAGTTGGGATCGACCACTTCCTCCCGGCCGCCATCCCGATGGACCCGGACCGCTTCGTTCCCGGGACCCGCCATCGAATACACGAAGGTGCCATCCTCGGAAACCGAGAGCGACCCGACCATGGCGACGCCAACGGAAAGTCCTGTCGTGATGGTCGTGAACCCGCCCGTCGCGATGCCTTTCTTCGTGTCAAAGCGCGCTGCGCGGAGGGTGCCGTCACCCTGGACAACCATGAGGTGGCCGCTCGGGACGTATCGCGCCAACACACCGGGCGCGATCGAGGTCACCTTTCCCGACGTGATGTCCATCACGCCGACTGTGGGATCTCCGGTGACGGGGATCACGGTGAGAAGCACGCGGCGTCCTCCAGGAAGCGCCTGGGGCCAGTAGTAGAAGAGCGCATTGGACGATGCCTCGGCGGTCCCCACCAACTCGGCGGCCCCACCGTTTTCACGGATCCGCATCAGGTCCCGTCCGAATCGCGGACCGCTGAGATAGTAGATCCATCCATCATCACTCCACGACAGCCCGATGCCATAAGTGGAGTCTGCGACCAGCGTGCGGATGGTGCCGCCGTCGAGGGGAAGCACCTTGAGCGCACCCGGGAAGCCGGTGTTGAACGCGATCTGCCTGCTGTCCGGGGAGAAGGTCGTTGCCCAGGCGAGATCGGCCCCCGGCAGTGGTTTCGAGGTCAATTCGTCGCTGGCGCGCGACATCAGTGCGCCCTCGAGGCCCGAGTAGAGGACCCGGGAGTCATCGGGCGCGATGACGGGATTTCCGAAGGCGTGATCGAAGTGATCCATCCGGACGCTGAACCGCCGCACCGGGGATTCCGGGGTGCGCTGTGTCCATCCGATGACCGCAACAACCGCAAGCACGAGGCCCAACACCCCGAGCGCCACCGCACGACCGCGCCATGTGCGGGCATCGCGTGACGGCGCGAGATGAATTGTGGAGGCTGCGGTCGAATAGCTGCGGTCGGCCAGCGCCGCGGCGAATTCCGCCGCCGTCGCGAATCGATCGGCCGGCAACTTCTCCAGTGCAGTGAGCACGGCAGCCTCCACCGACACCGGAATGTTTCTCCGCTGTGCGATGAGTCCGACCGGATCACTGGTCATTACCTTGGCGATGATCGCCTGGGCCGTTGATCCCGTGAACGGTGGATCGCCGGTCAGCATCTCGTAGGTCATCACACCGAGGGCGTACACATCGGAGCGGGCGGTAATCTCGCGCTCACCCATCGCCTGCTCGGGACTCATGTAGTGCGGCGTGCCCAGCGACATCCCGGTCTCGGTCATCCGGGAGCCACCACCCGCGCTCGATACCGCCAGTGCGATCCCGAAATCCGCCACCAGCGCGCTGCCGTCATGTAGGAGGATGTTTTCGGGCTTGATGTCACGATGGATCACGCCGTGTCGATGAGCGTAGTCGAGTGCCCCAGCGACCTCGGTGGCGAGGCGCACCGCATCGCCAACCGGCAACTGCTTTTCCCGGTCGAGTCGGTCACGCAGTGACTCGCCCTCGACGAACGGCATCACATAGAACGCGGTGCCATTCACTTCGCCCGAATCGATCAAGCCGAGGATGTGCGGATGCTGCAGCGTTGCGATGGTCTTGATCTCGCGCAGAAATCGCTCGGCGCCGATCACCGCCGCCAGCTCAGGGCGCAGCACCTTGATGGCGACCTTGCGTTCGTGCTTGATATCCTCGGCCAAATAGACGGTGGCCATGCCACCCTGGCCGAGCTCGCGCTCGATGCGGTAGCGGTCGGCGAGTGCTGCCGTCAAACGTGTGAGCGAGTCGGTCATCGTGTGCTCGTCGCTAAAGCGACGGCTCGGCTGATGTCACTGAAGTGACGTCCGCTCCGAGCCGCAACGGGAATCCCATTCGAGAAGCGGCACTCTCTCAGATCGAAGGTCGCTTTAGCGACATCAGCCGAGCCGCGGCTTTCAGCCGCGGGCAATCGAGCGCCTGACATCACTTGTTCGCCGCATCCACGGCGCGCTTCATCTGCGAGACCCAGTTGGGGATGACTCGCAGGTAGGTCGGGCTCGCCTGATCGGGACTCTGGACATAGATGATCCCGCCGTCGTGCGAGAGGCGATTCGACCAGCCCGACGTATCGGAGAAGCGCGGGTCGCGGGCCCACACGGTGGCCGCCCCCACCGGTTCGCCGGTGTCGGGATTGACGCGCGCGAGAAACCAGACGGTGCCGAGGCGATACAGCACTTCGGACGATGAGAGGAAGAGCGGTTCGACGCCCTGCGACGCGACCTGCCATTGGCGGCCAACATTCGGGAAGCCCGTGACCACGACGCGACCACCGACTGATGCCTGATACACCACCAACTTGGCATTAGGCGACACGCTGGCGAACCGTGCACCGGTCAGGACGGTGTCGAATGTCGGATCGGGCACAGCGGGATTGAATCGGACCACGACCGAGCCCGTCCAGTCCTGGGCGACCGCTATTGTGTCGGCGGGCCAGCCGATCGGATCGAACACCGGCGGTGCGGCTGCCGTATCCCGGATCGTCGCTCTCGCCGCGAAGCGCGTGACGGTATCCACCGCGCCGCCAGCTCCGGGGGATCCTCGGAGGATGAACCAGCGCGCCTTGTCGCTCGCCCCGAACAGGATTTGCTGTCCATCGGGACTCCAGATCGGATGACGTATCGCTTCGGTCCGCTGCCAGACATACCGCTGGCCATCCCGAAGGTCGTAGACCCGCAGCTCATTCAGTTCGGCACCCTGCACCACTGCTGTCAGCCAGCGCCCGTCGGTGGTGAGATCGTACCGTTGAAAGTCGCCTGCTTCGAGCGGCAGCGCCTCAGGGTCCTGGCCGGGGCGCACGCGTACGACATGACCAATCGACGCATCGATGCCGGGGGCGAAGAGCAGCGTGCCATTCGAGGAGATGTCGAACTGACTCGACCCGAGCGGCTCACGGCGGACTCCCGAGAGCAAGCTTACCGATCGATACGCCAGGTGCTGTTCGGCATCGTACCGTGCGGCGGAGAGTGTTCCATCAGCCGCCATCGACACGAGGTACTTCTGATCGACCACCTGGAACGCCGTGCCGGAAACGGGAGGACCCGGCGTGCCGTCGGGCTGGGCGGTCCGGATCGGCCACACCTCTCCCGATTCCGGGTTCATCACCTGTGCAGTGCCGTTGAACGAGCAGGTCAGTTCACCTGCTTCTGGATCATGTGAACCGATCGCGCACCGAGGGATGACCTTGGTGCGGGTCGTTCCGCTTCCCGGATCGATCCACCTGATCTGATAGCCGTCATCGTCGACGAGCAGGAACTGTCGGTCGGAGGCCCAACTTCCCAACCCGGCGTTCATCGCGGGCCCGAGCGATCGTGCGTCGCCACCACCGATCGGCACCAGCCTGAGCTGACCCTCGGCGAGGAACGCCACTTCGCTGCCGTCGGGCGAGATCCGCGGAAGCGTGGCGCCAAGCGTCCCTCGCAGCGGGCGTACATCGCCGGTCTGGAGGGAACGGTACCAGAGCATGGTGGAGTCGCCGACCCCGGTGGTATAGACCGCAAACTCGCCGTTGCGGGAAATCGAGAGATTGCGGATGGCCGTACCATACGGTCCCGCGCTCGAGGCGCTGGGCGCAAAACTCATCGACGCGTTCTCGGGGAGCCCGACATCGAACACCGCAGGGCCGGAGTACGGCGCCGGGCGGAGCAGGGCCCACACGGCGAGCGCAGTTGCGCCGAGTGCGACTGCCCCGAGGGCGATGGCGACGCGTCGTGACGAAACATGGGATGTAGCCACGGCACGCGAGGTGCTAGTGCGGGGACGGTGAAATGCGTCGTCGCGCAACGCTGCCGCGAAGTCGGCAGCGGTGGCGAAACGATCCACGGGCAGCTTGGCGAGCGCGGTGAGGACCGCGTCTTCGACATGGTCAGGCACCGTGTCGCGCGTGGCGGTGGGTGCGGTCGGCTTCTCGGTCATCACCTTGGCGACGATTGCCTGTGCCGACGCACCGTTGAACGGTGGTTCGCCGGTGAGCATCTCGTAGAGCACGCACCCGAGCGCGTAGACATCGGTGCGGGCATCGAGATCGCGTTCGCCCATCGCCTGTTCGGGACTCATGTAGTGCGGCGTGCCGAGGGACATCCCGGTCTCGGTCATGCGGGAGCCGCCTTCACTCCGGCTCGCGGCGAGTGCGATGCCGAAGTCGGCCACCAGCGCGCGACCGTCGTGCAGCAGGATGTTCTCCGGCTTGATGTCACGGTGGATCACGCCCTGCCTGTGGGCATAATCGAGCGCGCTGGCCACCTCGGAGGCGATCCGCACGGCATCGGGAATCGCGAGCTGCCTCTCGCGGTCGAGCCGATCGCGGAGTGATTCGCCGGTGACATACGGCATCACGTAGTAGACCGTCCCGTCGACGGTGCCGGAATCGAACAGCGGCAGGATGTGCGGATGCTGCAGGTTCGCGGTGGTCCGAATCTCGACCAGGAAGCGCTCGGCGCCGATCACGGCGGCGAGTTCGGGACGCAGCACCTTGATCGCGACCCGGCGATGGTGCCGGAGGTCCTGGGCGAGGTAGACCGTCGCCATGCCACCATGCCCGAGTTCGCGCTCGATGCGGTAGCGGTCGGCGAGTGCGGTGGTGAGGCGTGCGAGGACGTCGTTCACTTGGGGGGTGCTCCGAGCTGCTCGCGGAACTCGCGGGCCCAGTTGTGGATGACGATGGCCTTCGCTTCCCCACCGGTCTGTCGCAGCACGAGGAAGCGCGAGCCGTCCGGGCTCACGTCGTAACTGGGATGCGTCGGTGCTGCCAGGTCCCGGCCGGGCAGTGCCACGCGGCGAGCGCCGACCAAGAACCCTCCGGCGGTGGTCACCGTGTTCGCCGTGATGCCGTTCGGTGCCCGATAGTACAGCGTACTCCCCGTCCGGTCCCATAGCGGCTCGGTGCCGCCGTCGGAGCTCACCTGCACCCGTGCTCCGGCCTGCGGAAAGGGTCGCACGTAGATCTCGAATCGCCCGCTTTCATCCGATTGGTAGGCGAGCCACTTGCCGTCGGGCGAGATGCGCGGCATCTGCTCGGACGCTGGCCCCGTAGCTATTGGCACGGGAATTCGGTCGCCCTCGAGCTGGACCGCGAAGATGTCGCGATGGCGCGCTTCGCCTGGCGGAGTGCGGACCACCAGCCACCGACTGTCCGGCGACATGATCGCTTCATTGATGTCCCATCCCGCGAAGAGGGTATCGGCCTTCGCACTGCCGTCGGCGGGCATCCACATGACGACGCTCGAGTTTCTGTCGCGTACCGACTTGTAGAGGATGCGTTGCCCGTCCGGCGTCCACTCGGGAGCGGAATTCCCGCCGGACGTCGTCATCCGCGTAAACGTCCCCGCAGCACGATCGAAAATCCACACGTCCTCGGTGTCGCCGGTGGTGATCGTGACCGCGATCTTGCGCCCATCCGGCGAGAAACGCGGTGTGTCATATGCGGCGGCCTCATCGCGTAACGCCTCGTCGTTGCCGGCACCGGCCAAGACGATTCGCGTCGAGCCGACGCGGGGCAGGTACGCCAATGTGCCGGACGGCGAAAGCCCGACGCCGTCGACGCCGCTCGCGATCGGGAGGGCGTCGCCCGTGGCTCGCAGCTCCTTCAGATCAAAGGGCACCGCGGCCAGGTCGAGATTGGATGTCTGGTAAACGAGGTGTCCGTGTACCATCCCGAACACACGTACGCGGGCGAGGCCAACATCAGTGACTCGCCCGTTGCCAAGTCCTATCGCGACAATCCGCGTCCCGGCGCCTGCCGACCTCGTGGAAACAAGCACGGTCTTTCCGTCGGGCAACACAAGTGGAAAGGCGGCCTGCTGCACCAAGGACGAATCGGTCGCAAGTTGTGGCGGCCCGCCCCGCGCCGGCATGGCCATCAACCCGTTGTTGGTGCCGATGAGGATCGTGTCGGGTGCGGCCCAGGCGAGTCCGAAGATCGTCCGCGCGCCGGTGCTGCCAAGCGCTTCGCTGGCACCGCCGGCGCTCGGAATTCTCCGGACTTCATTCCCTTCCACGTAGGCGAGCCACCGACCATCCGGCGAAAAGACGTAGTACCGCAGCGACTGCGCGGCGATCGTGATCTCGCCACCCAGTTCGCTCGTGCGTCGGACCACCGTGCGGTAGCCCGCGCTCCCCTGTGTCACATACGCCAGTCGATCGCCCTGCGACGAGATCACGATGGGGAAGCCCCCAACCATCAGTCGTTCACCTGGTGCGGGGTCGATCGTCATCCGGATCACCGGGGTCTCCGGCGCGGGGCGGGGCTGGAGACGGCCCGACACCAGCAGTGCCACCGCGCTCGTCGCGACTGCCCAGGCCGCAACCTCGCGCCACGAAAGCCGTCGGAGAACGGGTACTGCCGCCGCACCGGCACCGGCCTGCAGGTATCGGTTCAGTGTTGCCGCGTCGCCCTGCCCGTTCAGCGCGCGCGCGAAGTCACCCGCCGTGGCGAAGCGGTCCGCGGGGAGTTTCTCGAGGGCGCGCATGACCGCCGCCTCGACCTGCACCGGCACGGCCTTGCGCTGCGCCGACATGCCACGCGGTACCTCCGTGATCAGCCGCGCGACGATCGCCTGTACGCTCGGCCCCGTGAAGGGCGCTTCGCCCACCAGCGTCTCGTACGTCACCGCACCGAGCGCGTAGACATCGCTGCGCGCGTCGATGACCTTCTCGCCCATGGCCTGCTCCGGACTCATGTACTGCGGCGTGCCGAGCGAGAGGCCAGTCTGCGTCATCCGCTGGCCACCGGCACTCTGCACGGCGAGCGCGATGCCGAAATCGGCCACCAGCGCATGGCCGCCCTGGAGCAGGATGTTCTCCGGCTTGATGTCGCGATGGATCACGCCCAGGCCGTGCGCATACCCTAGCGCATCGGCCACTTCCCGGGCAATCAGCACCGCATCATCGATCGGCAATTGCCGCTCCCGCTCCAGCCGGGTCCGCAGGGTCTCGCCCGTCACGAGCGGCATCACGTAATACAGCAATCCATCCGCCTCGCCGCTGTCGAGCAGTGGGAGGATGTGGGGATGCTGCAGCCGGGCCGTCGTGCGGATCTCGCTCAGGAAGCGCTCGCCGCCGAGGGCCGCGCCGAGGTCGGGGTGGAGGACCTTGATGGCGACGTCACGCTCGTGCTTGAGATCGTGTGCGAGATAGACGGTGGCCATGCCGCCGGCCCCGATCTCCCGCTCGACGCGGTAGCGGTCGGCCAATGCAGCGGCGAGGCGTTCCATACTCATCGCTCACTCCCGATTCCGAGGGTCCGGAAACCTTCCCGGTGCGCCGCTTCCTGCAGTCGGGCATCGAACGTCACGAATCCGCCGCGAGCAGGGGTACCCGACCATTCCAGGCCGGCGGCCAGCTGGAGCGCGTCAGCGGCACGCAGCGGATGCACCCTGAGAAGCCGAAGGGCCTGTTCGCGGACCCCGTCGCCCGGTTGAACCTCGTACCAGCTTCGGCGGAGCAGGTCGAGCAAGTTGCGGGCGGCCCGCTCCTCCCCGGCGGTGAGCAGCCCGTCGCGGTGGAGTCGGGCGATGGCGGAGCTGCACTCGATCGCCGAGCCCCACCAAACCACCATCTCAGCGTCCTCGGTGCAGAGCGCCCGCGCCGCCTCGGTACGGGGTTGCCGGAGGCAGAGCGGGACCAGCGCCGAGGAGTCCCAGAATCTCACAACCCTTCCCCGCGCTCCTCGAGCAGCACTGCCAACGAACGACCCTCGGGATCAAGCGGTTGGCCCCGGTCGAAGAAGTCTGCAGGGAGGGGAGCGGAGGGAGCCCGCAACTGTCCGATGCGGAGCAGAAGCTCCCGCCGGCTGCCCTCGAAATCGTCATCCCGAACTGGGGTCAGGCGGGCGATGAGGCGGCCACGGTCCGTCACCAGGACTTCATCTCCCCGGCGGACGATGTCGAGAAAGGCGCTCAGCTTGGCCTTGAGCTCAGAGATCGATGCGGTCTTTATCATATGACCAATTTAGTCATGTCGTGATGACCGGTCAAATGACCAATGGTGCGGGGGGGGATGCGCTCATTGCTTCCCCTTGTGCTTCAACTCCTCGAACCAGTTCTCCACCACCACAAGCTGGCTGCCCATCACGTTTCCCGCGCGCTTGATCATCAAGAAGCGCTGGGCATCGCTCGAGACATCATAGTTTCGTCGCGACACCGACTGTCGGACGTATCCGGATGCGTCGAAAAGCGTCCGCTGGCCCAGCATCGCAAAGGTCGGACTGATGGTCACCTGCGTCGCGATGAGCCGCGATTGCAGGTCGAGGTAGAACAGCTCGTTGCCCCCGGAGGCCCACCGCGGGGCCGATCCTCCCTCGGGAGATGCCTGCCATTTGGCCGTTCCCGGATCTGGGAACGGAACGACATACACCTCCAGGCGGCCACTCTCGCCCGAGACATACGCCATCCATCGCCCATCCGGTGAAAGGCTCGGTGAGTACTCGATTTGACTCGTGGCAACAATCGGTGCGACGACGCCGCCGGCCGAGGGCCTTACGCCGAGGATATCCCCTGACCCGGCCGACGGGGTGGTGGTGCGAACCACGAGCCATTCACCGGCCGGCGACCAGACCTGCTCCGAGATCGGTCGCTTCTCGTTCAGGACTAACGTGGCACTCGCTCCTCCGGCAATGGGGCGAACCCAGACGTCGCCAGCGGACCCGGCCCCGGGCGCGCTCGAGATGAAACTGACCGACCTTCCATTTGCGGTCCACGCCGGTTCGTCATGCTTTTGGCTCCCGATCGACAACTTTACCGCTGGCCCCCCTGCCACCCGCTTGATCCAGATGTCGGATGTGTTCTCGTGGTGCAGCGCGACGGCGAGATACGCTCCATCGGGCGACAGAGTGGGGCTCCCGAAAGCCGCATTCCACGTGGCGTCGACCGGCTCCGATTGGCCGTTCCGCGCCACCCAGACCAGCTCGCGGCTCTCTGTCGCGTCGTCGACCGCGTAGACGAGCGTGCCCGATGCCGACACGTCGAAGTCAACCGGACCCACCATCGTGCTTGGAATCGCATCGCTCACGAGTGCCGGTGTGCCGGCCAGTGTCAGGGCGTCCTGGTCGAAGGGCACCGCCCAGAGTTTTCCGTCGGCGGTGGCGTACAGTAGCTGTCCGTTCCGGGCATACCTCGCTCTGGAGCCCTCCATGAGAGGTGTGATCCGGCCGTCCGGAACACGCGCCGCCGCGATCATTCGCTTGCCGTCCTGGTACTGGATCACGAACAGGATGGCCTTGCCGTTCGGGAGGGCCTCAGGCAGGAAGTGCGACACTTCACCGGCCGCGGTATCGACCTGCGTGAACGCCTCCAGCGGCGCACCCGGCCGGGCCTCCATCCTGCCGATCGAAATCGTGCCGTGCACGTCTTTCCACATCCGATAGAGATGCCCGTCACCACTCCACGACATCGCCTGTGGCAATCCCAGTGAATCATCCAGCATCATTGCGGGTCCGCCGGCCAGGGCGGCCACCATGAGGCGGCCGGCAGAGAAATATCCGACGCTCAATCCGTCCGGTGAAAAGAACGGCCCCTGGGCGCGCTCGGTGGCCGGCATCGGAGTGAAGGCGAGCTCGTCCCTGCGGCGCACCAGCAGCGCGCCATTCGGGCCTCCGGTATGCACCAGCACATTGCCGTCGGGAGAAATTGCCAGTTCACCGGTCCAATCCCGGATCGAGGGGACCGCTCCGAGTGCGATCCGGTAGCGGACCACGGGCGGGGCCGGGACCGGCCGGGGGCGGAGCCACCCCCACCCAGCAGCGAGCAGTGCCAGCACCGCGACGACGGCCGTTGCACCGAAGAGTCGGTTGTTCCGCACCGACGCGCTGCCGCCGGCTCCCACCCCACCAACCGCTTGGGTCCTGAACCACGGATTGCCGAGCGCTTCAGCGAAGGCCCTGGCGCTCTCGAACCGGTCCGCCGGCAGCTTCTCCAGCGCCTTCCCCAGCGCGGCCGCCACGTTGTTCGGGACGGAGCGCCGCAGCCTGGTGACCGGTACGGGATCCTCGGTCACGATCTTCATGATGATCTGCTGCGCCGAGCCACCGAGGTGGGGCGGTTGACCTGCCAGCATCTCGTAACAGACACTAGCCAACGAGTAAGTGTCGGCGCGGTTGCTGATCTCCTTCTCGGCCGTGGCCTGCTCGGGAGACATATAGTGCGGCGTACCGAGACTCAGTCCGGTTTCCGTCATGCGCCCACCCGCGGCGGCGCTCACGGCGAGCGCAATGCCGAAGTCGGCCACCATCGGCCGCCCGTTGGCCAGGAGGATGTTCTCGGGCTTGATGTCGCGGTGGATCACTCCCTTGGAGTGGGCGTAGTGCAGTGCGTCGGCGACGTCGGTGGTGATCTTGACGGCTTCGTCGATGCCGAGCTGGGTCTCGCGGTCGAGCTTGGCGCGCAGCGTCTCACCGTCGATGAACGGCATCGCATACCAGAGGAAGCCGTCGGATTCGCCCGAATCGAAGAGGGGAAGGATGTGAGGATGCTGCAGCGCGGCGGTGGTCTTGATCTCGACCACGAAGCGCTCGGCGCCGAGGACGGCGGCGAGTTCTGGCTTGAGGACCTTGATGGCAACATCGCGGTCGTGCTTGAGATCCTGGGCGAGATACACCGTGGCCATGCCGCCGGCCCCGATCTCCCGCTCGACGCGGTAGCGGTCGGCCAATGCGGCGGCGAGGCGTTCGAGTGGGGCGTTCATGGCCGCCCCCCATTGGCCGCCCGCCGGACCATCCAGATGTTCGATTCCACTTGGCGCGCGCCGTAGTACAGCGCCTTGCCATCCGGCGCGGCGATGAGGTTGCCCAGCTGATCGGGGGGGTACGGCAATGCTTGGCTTACGACGCGCCGCTCCAGGGTCTCGATGTCCTGAACCACCAGCGCGCCGGATGCAGTGAAGTACACCACACGCCGGGACCCAGGAAGCCATCCCAGCATGAGGCTGGTTCCATCGCTGCTCAGGGCCCGGGCACGGCCGGCCGACATCTCGTAGACGGCAGTGCCACGCAAACCACCTGAGGGGGGCCGCACCGGACCTGTGAGCCAACGCCCATCCGGCGACCACTGGGTGGGAGTCACCCGTCCCCCCGCGATGTCCAAACCCGTCAGTCGCGTCGCGGTCTCCGGGGTTACCGGCCAAGGCGGAGCGCCGATCATCGCGATATTGCTGTCCGAGGTCACGATCAGCAGGCGCTCCCCATCCGGGGCGGACACCGGGAAACTGATCGACACGTCACCGAAGTCGGTCAGGCGCGTACGCCCGCTCCCATCCCGTTGAATCAGCCACCCGTCGTAAGGACCGAGTTGGTTGGAGTAGAAGGTGAGCGCCTCTCCGTCGGGCGTGAATCGCGGCAACCAATCCCGCGCGACATCATCGGTGAGCCGAGTCAGGTCACTACCATCCCGGCGCATGAGGAAGATGTCCTGTTGCCGTTCCAGGCCATTGTACAGGGCCAGCCAGGCACCGTCAGGACTGATGTCGGTCGGCACCAGGATTCCGGACCGCTGCTGCAGGAGTGTCACCGCGCCGATGTGTTCGGTCACCGGGTCGAAGGCGATGGCGGCGGGATTCACCGATTCGAGCCGGGAGCGGAAGATGATCGTCCCCCCATCCCGAGAGAGTTGCGGGCGGTCCATGGCCACGTCGACCCCGGCGGCCACCAGCTCCGGCGCACCTCGTGGACGGCCCGACGATTCGTCGATCCCGATCCGCCAGAGGCCCATCGTCCCACCACGATCACTCGCGAAGTACAGGTGCCGACCGTCGGGCGCCCACGTGGGCGCCCAGTCCACCGCCATATCGTCCGTGACCAGAACCTGCTCGCCGCCAGCCGCCGCCACGGTCGCGATGTCACGCACGCCATCGCGCTCCACCCAGTATGCAATCCGACTGCCTGACGGTGACCACGAGGGCTGGTACACGCTGTTCGCTGGGGTCCCGATCAGCGGAGTCGGTTCGCCCCCCCCTACGTCGACGATCAAGATCCGACCGGCGCTATTCACTACGTAGGGATTTGTCACTTCTTCGGTGCCGAACGCCAATCGCTGGCCGTCGGGTGACCACGCGGGATCCGAACCAACGGAGGTCAGTCGTCGCGGCGACTCGCCGGTGGCACCCATCACGAAGAGCCCCCCGCCTCCCACGCTGAAGGCGATCTGTCGCCCGTCTGGGCTGTACGATGGCCCGCGCTCATCGATGGTGCTGTCGCCGGCGACCAGGATCGGATTGCGTCCGCCAACTCGCTGGACATAGATGTCCCATGTTCCCCGCGCATTGCTCGCGTACGCGAAGGACTCCCCATCCGGCGACAGGGTCGGCGCACTTTCCTCGCCCGAGGCGTCGGTGAGTTGCGTGAACGCCGTCCAGCGGTCGGCAGGTACGCCGCTCGAGCGCCCCAGCCACCAGGCGGCCGCCATGAGTGCGGCCACGCTCACTGCAGCCGCGCCGATTCGCAGGCGACTGGTGGGTGATGGCGACGGTGTCAACTGCATCCGGCCAGTCCGGATCGCCCGCTCTCCCTCTGCGAGTGCCGCCGCAAACGCCGCGGCGGTGGCGAAGCAATCGGCCGGCAGCTTGGCCAGCGCCACCCCGACGGCAGCATCGACATGGAACGGGACCGTATTGCGCTGCGCGGTGAGGCTGCGCGGCGACTCGGTCATCACCCGGGCGATGATCGCCTGCGCCGAGGGGCCGGTGAACGGCGGCTCACCGACCAGCGACTCGTAGAGCACGCAGCCGAGCGCGTAGACGTCGGTGCGCGCATCGAGCGTCCGCTCGCCCATCGCCTGTTCCGGACTCATGTAGGTCGGCGTGCCGAGCGACATCCCGGTCTCGGTCATCCGACTGCCGCCGTCGGTGCGGCTGGCAGCCAGTGCGATCCCGAAGTCGGCGACCAGTGCACTGCCGTCGTGCAGCAAGATGTTCTCAGGCTTGATGTCGCGGTGGATTACGCCGTGGCGATGCGCGTAGTCGAGCGCGGCAGCGACCTCGCTCACGATGCGCAGTGCATCGGCGATGGGCAACTGTTGCTCGCGGTCGAGGCGATCACGGAGCGACTCGCCTTCAACGAACGGCATCACGTAGAAGACCGTACCGTTCACCTCACCAGAGTCATGCAACGGCAAAATGTGTGGGTGCTGGAGGTTGGCCGTGGTCCGGATCTCGACCAGGAACCGATCGGCACCGATCACCGCGGCCAGCTCCGGTCGCATGACCTTGATGGCGACCTTGCGGTGGTGCTTCAGGTCGTCGGCGAGATAGACGGTGGCCATGCCGCCGGCACCCAGCTCGCGTTCGATGCGGTAGCGGTCGGCGAGGGCGGCGGTGAGGCGGTCAGGAGCACTGGTCACTTCCGCAGCGCCTCGGGGAGCCCCAGCCGGGCCAGGATCTTCTGGTACTCGGCCTCGCCCCGAATCGGGTACAGCGCCGGCACCGCGTTCAGGATCCACAACACGTCGGCGTCGCGGGTATCGAGTGCTCGATTGAACATCCGGTACATCTGCTCCCGTTCGCCAAGGGCGAAGTGCAGGAACGCCTTCTGTCCGTAGCGTGGGTCATCGGTGCCAAGCTTGATCAAGGCGCGACGGATTGTGGCGGTGTCGCTCCGGGCCAGCGAGACGATGCCCCGGGCGATCGGGTCGAACCAGAACGCGCCTCCCGCCACCGCCTTGGCGCGTTCGTGCGAGCGCTCGGCCAACTCATGCTCTCCGGCGTCCGCATAGGTGTACGAGAGCACGTCGTTGGGCTCGTAGAATGTGGAATCGAGTTCAATCGCCCGGAGCGCTGCCGCTCGCGCCTTGACGCCGTCGCCTCCGGACCAGTAGCCCCAGGCCAGGTCGCTGTACCACTGGCCAGTCGTCGGCTCCACTTCGATGTTGGCAAGGCTGGCGGCGACCGACTTGTCGAACTCTCCAAGCTCCCAGCTGGTCCAGGCAAAGAGGGCTCGCGCCATCGCCGAGTGGGTGCGTTCCCGTCCCCGGGCAAACTCCTTTTCCGCGCCCGCAAAGTCCCAGTCGGTGTGCAGCCGGGCCAGTCCGAGAGCGAAATAGGGGTCCCCAAGGTGGTCGTCGAGCTTCATGGCGCGCGATGAAGCACGCTCGACCGCCGCGCGGGCCGCTTCGCGTGGTGCCGTCTGGTAGAGCAATCCGTAGGCATTGGTCATCGCCAGTGCCGCCCACGCCGGCGCGAAGGTCGAGTCGAGGGCAATCGAGCGGTCGAAGTGCTCAACGCTCCGGGAGTAGCCATCGGGCGTGCGGAGGTTGGCCTGCTCCTGCCCCAACAGGTACTGGGCGTACGCCCTCGGGTTGACGGTCGCGGTGGTGCCGAGCACCCGCTCCTGCTCAGGCGTCAGGCGAGCCTGGATGCCGCGAGCAATCTCGCCGGCCACCTCACGCTGGAGCGTCACCACCTCGGCGGCGGGCCGTGAAAAAGTCCGCGACCAGAGGCTCTCTCCGGTTGTCGGATCGGTCAGTTCCACCGCCACCTGCACCACGTCGCCCGATGCCAGCACCGCCGCCGTGACCAGCGCATCGACGTTGAGTTCGCGGGCAATCTGACTGATCGGCAGTGTGGACCCCGCGTATGGGACAACCGCCCGATGCCCCATGACCCGGACGCCAGCGTCGGTGAGGACGCCGATGAGTTCACGGGTCATCCCATCGGCAAAGAACGCCTGGCTCGCGTCTCCGGTCTGGTTGTCCATGGGAAGGACGGCAATGCGATTGATGGTGGCGGCAGTGCCGTTCGATCGAAGCGCGGCGCTTCCAAACCAGCCCACCGCCAGAACTGCGACTACTCCGCTGGCGATCAACGCCGGCCGGAGTTTGGAGCGTCGCGACGGAGCTGCCGATCGATCACCGGCGGAGAGCGCCTGAACAAACTGCGAGGCCGGGCTGAAGCGGTCTGCGGGATTCTTGGCCAACGTGCGTGCCAACGCGCCCGCCACTTCCGCGGGTACCGTGGGCCGAAGGTTGGTGACCGGAGCCGCTTCCGTGATCATGTGCTGCCGAGTGATCGACTCGGCGGTGGGGCCGGTGAATGGCGGCTGGCCGCTGAGCATCTCGTAGAGGACGCAACCCAGACTGTACAGATCGCTCCGCCCGTCGAGGTCGGGATCACCGGCCGCCTGCTCGGGACTCATGTAGAGCGGGGTGCCGATGGAGGTGCCGGTCTGGGTCAGGCGGTCCGCGCCGGCGGCGCTGACCGCTCGGGCAATGCCGAAATCAGCGACGACGGCGTGGCCACCTTCCAGCATGATGTTTTCCGGCTTGATGTCGCGATGCACCACTCCGCGCGCATGGGCATACCCGAGCGCGTCAGCCACTTCGCGTGCAATGCAAAGGGCGTCGTCGATGGGGAGTTGTTTGTCGCGATTGAGCCGGTCGCGGAGCGATTCGCCTTCAACGAGCGGCATGACGTAGAAGAGGAATTCGTCTGCGTTTCCGGAGTCGTAGAGCGGCAAGATGTGCGGGTGACGCAGGTTGGCGGTGGTCTCGATCTCGAGCAGGAACCGCTCAGCGCCCATCGCCTGGGCGAGCTCAGGACGCAGCACCTTGATCGCCACCTGGCGGTTGTGCTTCAGGTCCTGCGCGAGATACACCGTGGCCATGCCACCGGCACCGAGTTCGCGCTCGATCGTGTAGCGATCGGCGAGTGCGGCGGTGAGTCGTGCGAGCGCATCGCTCACGGTGACTTCCCGGGATTCGGCAAGGCGTGTTCGCGGAGCACCAATCCCGAAAGCACCGGCGCAGCGGTGTCCACCGACAGCCGGCGAATCATCAGCAGGTCCTTCCCGTTCGGCATGAGCGTGTACTGACGCGAGTCGTCGTTGTCCATCAGGGAATTTTGCGGAGTCTCGAGCACGACCGTGCGGCCGGTGACCCGGAACCCCCCGGTGGTTGACACGTCCGCCGCAATGACCTTGCCGGCGGTGAGTTGTCGGTAATAGAGCCGCGAGCCATCAGCACTCCAGAGGGGCTCCACGCCGCCCCCGACCGACACCTGCGTCCGCCCCTTCTCGACGTCGGGAAACGGCCGGACCACCACCTCCTTGACGGCGCCGAACCTGACCGCGAATGCGATCCACTTGCCATCGGGTGAGACAATCGGCGACGTCTCCTCGGCCTCCGTTGCGGCCACGACGATGGTGGCGGTATCGCCACGCAGGCGCTTGGCATAGATGTCACCGCGTCCAGCAGCGACGTCGTCGGTACGGTAGAGGAGCCACTCGCCATCGGCCGTGAACCGCACTTCGAAGACGTTTCGCTCGTCGACCTCGATCCACTCCGGAACCCCGGAACCGTCGGCGTTCCGCATCCAGATGCCCGTCCTGCCACTTCGATCGGAGATCCAGGCGATCCGGCTGCCATCGGGGGACCAGACCGGCCGGGCGTTGAGGGTGCCGTCGAACGTGAACTGGATGGGGGCACCGATCGGGAACGGCTTCAGGTACACGTCGCCGCCCGGTCGTGACTCCGAGAGCAGGGAGAACACAGCGTTCGAGCCATCCGACGACAGGTCGATCGTGGTGTTGTTGAGAAAGGCTCCGTTCCACGAGGAATCAACCCTCGTGACTGTACCGCTTGGGTCCACCACGATGAACTCCCCGATGTTGCTCGCCGCCGCCCCTTCCCCGACGCCATGCAGGATCACCCCATCTGGGCTGATCGCAACCTCGGGTCCGCGGCCGCTGATCATCACGTTTCCGAAGAGCGGAATCCCCACCCCGACCTCGTGGGTCTCAGCATCGAACGGGGCGAGGAACATCGATCGGTCGGCGAGAAGGTAAAGCAGGCGGCCGCCTGGCACGGCCCAAGCTCCCACCGCACCTGGAAGGAATGATTCCAGTTTCCCCGAATCGACGTCGAGCATCGTGACACGGGGGTTGGTGCAGGACAGGAATTCACACGACGAGATGATCACCTGCCGCCGACCCGGCACTTGGGAGAATCGGACCGGGAAGGAGTTCTGAATGTCATCGGTACTGAAGAGCCTGGTGGTGGGGCCACCCGCGGCGTCGACCGCAAAGATCAGATCCCCTGCGGCCCCCAGAAAGATGATGGTCCCATCGTCGAGCCAGGCACCCGGCCATTGCTCAACCGTGGAGGCCGAATCCGAGATCTGTTGCGCCGACCCTCCGGCGATCGGGATGCGCATCAACCTGGTTCCGACCGCGAAGGCGACCGACGCTCCATCAGGAGAAAGGAATGGGGCCTGCCCGCCGATGGTCCCGGGAATCGGGCGGGGGTCGACAACTCCCCGATCCTTGACCCACAGTTGGCGCGTACCGCCCACGGTGTCGCTGAACACGATGGTCTCCCCGCGCGGCCCAACCGCAACCTGCATGGCCACAAACCCGAGGTCGACCTCTGACCGGGTGAGGTGGATCTGGTACGCGAGAGGCGCCAACCTCCCACTGCCCGATCGCAGCCATCCCCACCCCGCCGCCAACACGGCGACTAGCAGCGCTGCGACGAGCGCGGCGATGACACGACGGTCGTGACCGCGAGCCGACTGTCGCGAACCGCTACGCCGAAACTGGGGCGACGCGCCATCACTCGTCAGTGCCGCCGCAAACTCGGCCACGGTCCCGAAGCGGTCGGCCGGCAGCTTCGCCAGCGCCGTGAGCACCGCGTCCTCCACCCCGTTGGGCACCGTGTCCCGCAACCGGCTCGGCGGCACCGGCTTCTCGGTCATCACCTTCGCAACAATCGCCTGCGCGGTGCTGCCGGTAAACGGTGGATCTCCGGTCAGCATCTCGTAGGTTACGCAACCGAGCGCGTAGACGTCGCTCCGGGCGGTGATCTCCCGTTCACCCATGGCCTGCTCGGGCGACATGTAGTGTGGCGTCCCGAGTGACATGCCTGTCTCGGTCATGCGGGTTCCAGCGGTGCTCGCGGCGAGCGCAATGCCGAAGTCTGCCACCAGTGCCGACCCGTCGTGCAGCATGATGTTTTCGGGCTTGATGTCGCGATGGATCACGCCATGTCGATGGGCGTAGTCAAGTGCCCCGGCGACTTCGGTCGCGAGCCGCACCGCGTCGCCAATCGGCAACTGCTTTTCCCGGTTGAGTCGGTCACGCAGCGACTCGCCCTCGACAAACGGCATCACGTAGTACGCGGTGCCGCTCACTTCACCAGAATCGATGAGGCCGAGGATGTGCGGATGCTGCAGCGTGGCGATGGTCTTGATTTCGCGCAGGAACCGCTCGGCACCGATGACCGCCGAGAGTTCAGGACGCAGCACCTTGATGGCGACCTTGCGGTCGTGCTTGATGTCGTGCGCGAGGTACACCGTGGCCATGCCGCCCTGACCGAGCTCGCGCTCGATGGTGTAGCGGTCGGCGAGTGCGGCGGTCAGGCGGGCCGGTCCGCTCACGCGCCTCGCTCGGGTTTTGAGGAGTTCAGTTGTGTCGGGAACGGCAAATCTACTGCCGGGGCGGTGATGGCGGAACAGGACAGCGCGCGGCTCAGGCCAACGGGTGCGACCAGCGCAGTCCGGGAAAGCGCGCGAAATCGCGGTCGGTGGTCACGAACTCACAGCCGGATTCAATCGCCAGTGCCGCAAGCCACGCGTCGGGGACCAGATTCCCTCTCGCGCCGGCCTGGCGACAGAGTCGCTGGAAGATCTCCCAGTGCCGAATACCGGGAGCGATCAACACCGCATTCGGTTGGGCGCGAAACGCATTCGCGAACCCAAGCGCCGCCTCGATCGGTGCTGGCGGATGAACGATTCGCGGGTGGGTGACGATCCGGAGAAAGCCGCTCAGCACCTGCTCGGACACGGCATAGGCTTCATCCGACCGCACCAACGCCTCGAGCCACGCGCGATGTGCCGCATGCTCCGGGGCGTTCTCCCGGAAGGCATAGACGAGGACGTTGACATCAATCAGTCGCAGGCGGAGTCTCCTCGTCCATGAGGTCGAGGAGCGCCGCGCTGTCGTCGAGATCAACACCCGGAGCGAGCACCCCGCCGGTGAAGGTCGGCAGCGGCACTCTCCCGCCATCGGCAGCGGTGGAGCGCGTGGTGATCTGCGCCTCGAGCGCCTCCAAGCCGCGACGGAGAATGTCCGACTTGGTCGTGCCAAGGCGCGCGGTGAGCCGCTCCAGTCGCTCGCGGTCGGGTGGCTGCAGGTAGACCTGCACGGGCTCGGCCACACGGGGGGCCCGTTTCGGTGATTCATGACGGGGTGTCATGAAATCATGATACGACCGGGCGGACCCCCCGTCAACTCGCCTGAAGCGACGGCTTTGAGCCGCGAGCGCCGAGTTCGTGCTCGATGGTGTAGCGGTCGGCTAGGGCTGTGGTGAGGCGGTCGCTACTCATCGCGGCGCCCTTGCCGGCAGCGACTGCACGAAACGCTCGACCATCACGAGTCGATCCTCACCGGCCGAGACCGACGAAGCCCCGATGTGCAGCATCAGGAATCTCCCGTCGCCCGGTGCGAGTTCGTACAATGCGTGCTCGGCGACGGTCGTGTAGTTGCTGACCGAGAAGAGTGTCGTCTCGCCCGAAATGGCGAAGGTCGCCCCGACTCGTCGGACATGTAGGCCAGCCAGCGCCCATCGGGCGATAGCGTCGGGGATCGATCACGACGCGGGCTCCTGACGAACGAGTCCGCCAATCCGGTCGAAGTCCCGATCGTAACTGCACACGGCGACCAAGCCGTGGTGCATCACCACCGCCGCATGAAGCGCGTCGCGCGCCATGATCGATCCCTCCGCGTCGAGAACTACCCGGGCTCGGTCCAACACCTCTGCTGTGATGGGAATCACCTCGGGGAAAAGTCGTCGCGTGAGATCGTACACCCTCCGGCCATCCTTCCAGCGATCGATCGCCCGATACCGATGCAAAATCTCCTGAAGCACCTCTGCGTCAACGGTCGCGGCAATCTCGCCCGATGCGACCTGATCGAGGAGGCGCACGCTCGGCGCCTTGTGCGGGTGCGCTGCTCCCGCCGCATACATGATGATGTTCGTGTCAATCAGGATCACGGCGATGAACTGGCGAGATCCGGAACAGACTCCAGCTTCATCTCTCCTGGTGTTCCCACAGGCAGGGACAGCTTCGCCAGTGCCGCCGCGGCCTCCACCTGCTGGGCACTTCCCACCACCCCGTACTGCCGCTCGCACGCCTCCCGCACCAGTTCTCCCAGACTCCGGCCCCGCGACGCCGCGAGACGGGTGAGCCGGTCATGCAACGCCGGCGAAAATAGGATGGTGGTCTTCTTGGTGAGTTCCATATACGCCTCCATATATGGAGATTACGCGGAGAGTCTGAAATCGTCAATGTCGGCGTGGCATCAGTTTCTGGCAGTGTGCAATATTGACATTGCTTCCAGTGTCGACAAATTTAGTTCATGGCAAGACGAGTCCGCGATCCGATCCAGGTCTATCTCTCTCCGGACGAGCGAGCCGAGCTCGACCGTGCAGCGCACGCGATGGGTGTCTCCCACTCAGAGGCGTTGCGCCGCGGGATCCGGGCGATCGCCGGCACCCAGCACCCCGGTGCATTCCGTGATCTTGCCCACAGCGGCTACCTGACACCGCCGACGACCGGCCCGGGGGTTGTCCCACCTTCCGCACCGGTTGCCTGCCTGAAGGATCTCCTCGCGGAGCTGGCCGAAGACCGCGCCGACACGTGATCTACCTCGACACGTCAGTCGCGCTCGCGCACCTGCTCGCCGAGGATCGGCGGCCGCCGTCCGCGATCTGGAACGAGGAGTTGGTGACGAGTCGGCTGCTTGAGTACGAATTCTGGAACCGGTTGCATGGCCGCGACTTGGCACGCTCGCATGGCGACATGGCTCGACAGATGCTGGCGCGCGTGGCATGGCTCGAACTGCACCCCAAGGTCCTGGCACGAGCGCTCATGCCGTTTCCCACGCCAGTTCGAACCCTGGACGCACTGCACCTCGCGTCAGTCGGCTTCCTGCGGGAACATGGCAATGCGGTCACCCTGGCCACCTACGATGAGCGCATGGCCCGTGCTGCAGAGGCGATGGGGATTCCGCTGCATTCGTTGTAGCGTTCACGCTCGATGGTGTAGCGGTCGGAGAGGGCAGCATTGAGCGATGGCGTTCGCCGGACTGGGGCTTACCCGACCACCGTAGCAATCCACCATGTCGTGCCGCCCGAGTCCTTCACCCCACCGCGCTTGTCCGCGTCATCCTTCTGCACCGGTGCCTGCACCGATGCACCTCCGGCGTCGAGAGCCCGCCTGTACGTCGCGTCGACATCGCTGACGTAGATGTGCACATTCGACGCAACGGGTGGCCATCCATCCTGACCATCGGCGATCATGATCACCGAATCATCGATGCGCACCTCGGCGTGCCTGATCTTGCCGGCATCATCGGGGAACCGTCGCAATTCGACGGCGTCGAACACGTTGACCAGGAACTCGATGGTAGCATTCGCGCCGCTGACAATCAGGTAGGGCGAGACGCTGGTGTAGTTGGCAGGCTTGTGTGAATCGCTCATGCCACCCTCCGAAGGATATGGCCGATCGCCCCGGAACACCTGCACGAGCTAGCGAAGTAACTCGTGCTCATAGTCGTGTCGCGCCAGAGGTCTTCGGTTACACCGCCTCTCACCTGAACAAGATCCAGAGTGCGGTCAGAGCGACGCCCACCGCGATGACGACGCCGACCAGGGACGGCCTGCTCCGTGCAACCAGTGCGTGAGCAATCGGCGAAGTGCCGGCAGGCGCGGCGACCGTCACCGTGCGGGATGCAGCGACATCACTGTGTCCGATCGGTTCGGGCCGTCCGTCGCTGCCGCGAATCCGATCGATTGCTGCAACCAGCTCGTCTGATCCCACGCCCAAGCGAGTCAGCACCTGCGCCGCGATGCCGCGCGTCTCACGAAGCAACCCCAGGAGAAGGTGTTCCGCGTCCACGGCCGGTTGGCCACTCTCGCGTGAGGCGATCATGGCGAGATCGAGCACCTTCTTCGAGCGGGACGTGTAGGGGAGCTCCGAGCCTGCGGCGTCGCTGCCCCGACCAACCATCACCAGCTCGAGGATCATCTTCCGGACCTCGGCGCCCTTGACGCCGACATGATCCAGCGCGGCCATCGCCGTGCTCCCCTCTCCTCGGAGCAGGCCGAGCAGGAGATGTTCCGTGCCGACGTATTCGTGACGCAGTTCGATCGCGCAGTCGCGGGCCGCGAGAAGTGCGTCGCGTGAGGTGGTCGTGAACTCGTAGCCGCCCATTCGGTCCTCGATGCCGGGGTCACCTTCAGGCTAAGGCGTCCAGATGGCGACCTGGTCGCGATGGCATTACGGAACGATGACGCTGACTACGCGCCCTTATTCTTGTCGTCCCAGACCATCGGCTCCCAGAGCTCGACCTTGTTGCCCTCGGGGTCCATGATCCACGCGAACTTTCCGTTCTCCGCCGATTCGGGTCCCTTGACGACATCGACGCCGCCCGCCCGCAGTTGCGCAAGCATCTCGTCGAGATTGTCGACACGGTAGTTGATCATGAATGAGGATTCACTCGGGCTGAACCACTTGCTGTCGTTGCCGGCGAGGCTCCAGACAGTGAGTCCGCCGTCGTTCGCCGTGTCGTCGGGCCACTTGAGGATCGCGCCCCCCCAATCTTCCGCCGGCATACCCAGGTGCTCCTGATACCACTTTGCCAACGCCTTGCCATCCCCCGTGCTCTTGAAGAACACGCCGCCGATCCCGGTGACTTTTGCCATGGTTACCTCCAAGCTGTTGGAACTCCGCCCCCGGCGGCGCGACCCCACAAACGCTACTCCCGATTGTGGGAGGGCGCCACCCGACATCGACTCTGCGCTGGGCTCTCACGTCGTCACCAGTTGTTGGTGCGCTGCTCAAGAGTCCGCTTCCGCTGACGGGGTAGCTAAATCATTATTGAGCGATGTCGCCTGTCGACGGGGGCCGGCGGGCGAGCAGTATCAGCCGGCTTGACGCGACCGTATGGCGCACCGTCGCTGGCGCGACCGTTCGCCGAATGTCTGAGCCAGCCAGGCATTCGTGCATTCCAGACTGCAATACCAGGGAGGGCCGATGATCAACCGAAGGGAGTTCACCATCGGGAGCGCGGGCGCCATCGCGGCGCTCGCAACTGGCTCCGACGCGTCGGCGAGCGTGGTCGCGAATGGAAAGGTTCCAGTCTCCACCTGCCTGTCGAGTGAGCTGGCCGAGCGGTATGGCGCGGTGCCGCCGGATGTGCTGGCGGACGACGAGCCGTTCTGGGCACGCGTCCGCAGTGGCTATACCCTGCACCCGACGGTACTCAACCTCGACAACGGGTGGACCAATCCGACGCCACAAGCATCGATCGACAAGCTGATCAGCGGCATGAAAGATCTTGAAGCGCTGCCTGCGGAGCATTTGCTGCGGATGTGGGAGGAGGTCACCACCACAACGTTCCGGACGGCCCTGGCGGAGATCATGGGCGTGCCCGGATCAGAGATCGCGCTGGTCCGCAATGCCACCGAAGCACTCGACACCGTTCTTCTTGGCCTGCCGATGGAGGCGGGTGACGAGGTGGTGTGCTCCACCCACGATTACTACGCGATGCTCGATGCGCTGGAACAACGGCGGGACCGCGATGGCGTGGTGCTGCGCATGATCAGTCTGCCCGCTCCGGCGCCTTCCCTTGATGCGCTGGCCGAGGCGTACGAGGCTGCGATGGGCCCGCGGACGAAGCTTGTCCTGCTCACCCATCCGAGCAACCTCACGGGCCAACTGCTCCCAGTCGAGCGCATTGCTGATGCTGCGCGTCGCGTGGGTGCCGAAGTGGTCGTCGATGGCGCGCAGTCGCTGGGGCTACTCGATGCTGCCGTGCCTTCGCTCGGCTGTGACTACTACGGCGCCAGCACCCACAAATGGCTCGGCACCCCCGTCGGAACCGGTGTTCTCTGGATGCGCCCCGCCCATGTGGGCAAGGTGTGGCCGCTGGTGCCACCCGGCCCGAGTGCAACGGGAATGGGGAGGTTCGAATGGATTGGCACGGCTCCCGCATACATCGAACCCGCGGCGCTTCCCGCACTGGCGCTGCATCGCTCACTGGGCGCGGCGCGGAAAGCTGCGCGTCTGCGTTACCTCGCGGCTCATCTCAGGACGCGTGTGGCCCAATCGATGCCCGATGCGCGCTTCTTGACTCTGGCGGACACCGAATTGAGCGTCGGCCTCACTACGATACAGTTACCGAATGTTGATCCCAGCGCCCTCCAGACGCACTTGCGCAACGGCCACAACATTCTGACACAGGCAATGGTCGACAACGCCCGCGCACCAGAAGTAGCCGGTCTGCGAGTCAGTCCAAATGTCTACAACACCCCGACCGAACTGAACCGGCTGGTCGATGCGATGACGTCGTACGTGCGCAGCTCGGCGCGGTGAACCTGGCGTCCCGACAAGGTCAGCGACGACCATGCGTTCACCACGGGTAGCTCGTTTTCTGCCGGGCCGGGCCGGAACTAGCATTCTTTGGTGATATACCGGACGTTCGGAAGCCCGTCGAAACCTGCATCCCGTCCACAGCGTGGCGTCGAACTGCTGCGCGGTGGCGAAGATGATGCTGTCGGCCAATGGCAACTTGTTTTCGAGGCCGAGTTTCGCCGCTGCGAGCGCCAGCCCGCTGTCGAGGGGGACGATCGTTCCCTGATGCAGCAGCGCGGGCTATCTGGAGCGCCGCATCCTCGCCGCGCTGCTGCATCACGCGACGCGTCACTTCCAGGAGCACAATCGAGGGCACCAACAAGTCGTCGGTGGACTCTATCGGAGCCGTGAAACGGGCTGCGCGAGGCCCAGCCGCGAAGTACTCAAGCCAGGCCGACGAATCGACCACGTTCACACGCGGTCTCCGTCCCGCGGAACGTCGGTGTCGATGCCCTTGAGGAAGCCACGCATCGACCGCATGGAGCGGACAGGGATGAACTCGATGCGATTCTGGTAACGCAGGGCCTGCACTTTCTGCCCGGGCTTGAGGCCCATGGCCTCGCGAATCGCCAGCGGGATGACGACCTGGAACTTTGGTGACACGGTGACAACGGACATGGCGGCCTCATCGATCGGCGTATCGTACAACGATACTGCGAACGATCGGCCATGGAAAACTCATCTTGCCTGTCAACGCAGCACCGAGCGGCTCAGGAGGGCCGTCGTCTCCGTAGCGGTATGCGAACCGCCTGCGGCTCCCACGATGAAACGGTCGTCCCGGTGATGTCACCAGCTCAGTCGAATGTTGGCCTAATATTCATCAGGGTCCCGTGCCATCGGCCGCACAATCAACCTGTCGCTCGAACGGCGTGGATTCGCCCCACTTTCGCCAGCGCATGACCAATTGAGATGGCATGGTATCCACCCCGCGCCGATGTTGTACGATCGTGGTAGGCACTACCGCGACAACCAACTCACGGTCGCCATGTCTTGATCCCTTCAACACCAGGAGTGTGTCGCCGTATACCATGCGATAGCACGCGCGGGGCCGCCGCATCAGCGCTGCGACAAAGCGGTCCGCCGCCCGCCGATGCATCGAGGTGTCGGGTAGCCCCGTGACTACTGCAGTGAGGTTGCCACGTTCGTACTCCATGTCAGGCCCGTACCGTCCGTCCGTCCAGTACGAAACGCGCACGCCGCCAACGGTCTCCGAGATCCCCTCGTCCCCATGGTCATTCGCCAAGGGCCGGGTCCGGATCAACGCAACGCTGGACATGCCGAGCTCGACACCCGCGAGCTCCGAGAATGGGAACGGCAATTGTTCAATCGTTAGCGGCTCGCGGGCCGACCCGTGGGCGCACGCCGCGGCCAACATGACGACGATCAAGCCCCAAGGCCGGTTCAACGTCACGGACTTTGTCCCGGATGTGCCTGGGACATCGGAGGCGCGCCTGCTGCCTTCATCAACACGTTGACGCTACTTGGTGGAATGCAGCCCGAACATGTTCCCCTCGGTGTCGAACGCCAGGGCAATGAAGCCGTACTGACCGATCGACATCTTCTCGCGCTCGACCCGCCCGCCAGCGGACACCACGCGACCGGCCTCGACCGCGACATCGTCGCAACTGAAATAGACCAGCGTGCTGTTCCCGCCCGACCTATAACCGTCCATCTTGACCAGCGCCCCGGCCGCCCCAGCACGGTCCATCTCCATCGGAAACGCCAGCATCTCGACCGGCGGGCCGTCACTCTCGGGGAGTGGCAGGCTATCCAGCTTCACCCCGAGCATCGCCTCGTAGAATCGCTGGGCGCGCGTCATGTCCTGAACGTAGATCTCGAACCAGCCAACCGGATTGCTTGTCATTGCTGTTCCTCTGCGTGGGTCTGTAAACGTGACCAAGCCAGTACCACCTCCAATGGCCAGGCTCACAAGCGCGCGTCGCTTACCGACTGAACCCACGCTCCTGTCGCGTCGAACGCGTTCACCTGACACCAACGGCACGGCGACCGGACGACAGTTGAACGGGGAATCAACTCTCATCAGCCTGACTTGAAGGTGCTTCTGCATCTGGCCGGCGCGCCCCTGTCCCGGCCTGAAGTACCCCGCACCAGCAGCACATCGACGGCCGCGGCAATGGCGACCCCGGCGACATGGCACTTCTTCGGGATGATGAAGATGTCGCGGGCCGCCTGGATCGGATTCGCGAACAACCATAGCGTGCACCACCGCGGCCAGCTCTCCGCCTACTTGCGGGGCCTCGGGTCGAAGGTCCCCGACATCTACGGTCCGAGCGGCGACGCCCGAGCCCCGGAGCCAGTGAGGGCGGTGACCGACGCACCGCTGCAACCCTACACCTACCGCCCCCGCGCCAACCGCCGAATCTCCCCCGCCATCGCCTTCACTCGCGCCTGGTCACTCGCCCCCGCAACATCCTTGTCCACCTGCACCGCGAGCGCATTCAACGCCCGTGCCCGCGCCGTACCGCCCCGCTTTTCCGCCGCGGTGAGCGCCCGCCCAATCGCCGTAGTCCGCGCTGCCGCCAACCCGTTGCCACGCACCAACTGGTCGAGGTAGCTCCGCACCACCGGGAACGCCGCTGGCCACGTGACATGCGGTTGGCTCTGCGGGTTGAACTCATCCATCATCACCAGCTTCGCTGCTGCGATCTCGTTCGCCGAGAGGTGCACGCCCGGCACCAACTCGAGGATGTCGAGGCCGCGCGCCATCTCCGATGAATAGATCCGGCCGTTGTACCAGTACGCCCCCCACGAGCCGCCGATCGTCCCGCGACCGCGGGTGGTGTCGCCCGCCGCCGGCGGTGCATCGATTGGTCCACGATCGAAGTACGCGATCTCGAACGGCTTCGCCGGGTCGGTGAAGTCGATCACGTTCACCCCGCCCTGGTACCAGCCCTGCACCACGATGTCGCGGCCGGGAATCGGCACCAATGACCCGTTGTGAGAGACACAGTTCTCCTGCGCGCTCTGGCCCGTAGGCAACTTGTAGTACGCGTGCTGGGTCATCCTCCGGTCGGCACCAATCGTGAGAACGGTATTGCCACCCATCTCCAACTGGCTGGTGGCCTGGCACATCGGCTGCGTGCCACCACCCCACTCGTCGGTGAAGAGGAGCTTTTTGCCGTCGTTGCTGAACACCGCAGTGTGCCACAACGAGAAGTTGGTGTCGGCCACCGCATCGAGCCGCACCGGCTTCTCAGGATTCGAGATGTCCACCAGCAACCCGTAACTTCCGCACGCCCCCGCCAACAGCCCCATCGCCGGATAGCTCGTCACGTCGTGACAGTTGCGCGGCCCGCTCCCCGCTCCACCCCGCCCACCAGCACCGCCGCCGCGCCGTGGTGCCGCCGCAAGCCCGGTGAAGATCCGCGCACCCGTCACCACCTCCGCCTGCTCCGGATGCGCCAGCGGAACCTTGATCACGTCGAGGCGGTACATCGAGTTCGCTTCATCCGCCGGATCGGTCCCGGCAACACACCCCGTCATCGCGGTCCGCGGCCCCTGACTCCCCGACACGTACAGGTAAACGATCCCCTTGTCGGTCGGGTGCGGTATAAGCGTGTGCGTGTGTGACCCCTTGCAAGTCTGCACATTCTTGACGAGGCGTGGCTTGCCCGGATTCGACACGTCGTAGATCCGCACCCCGGCCATGTGATCGGCCGGATCCTTCACGCCGCCCTTGGCACAATCGTTCCGGTTGCCGCCACCCTCCGCCGACACGAACAGCAGGCTGCCCACGATCGTGGGATCACCCTGCGACGTGATGCACGGCACCACCGAGACCATCTTCGGCTTCGCAGCGTTGCTCACATCCCAGATCGAGAAACCCGCAAAGTTCCCCTGATAGACCAGATTGCCGCGGAAGGCGAGGTCTGAGTTGACGAAGGTGAGCCCCCGCACCGAATCGAACGCCGCCGGCTTCGGCGCCGTCCCTAGCAGGCGCATTCCCTGGATCGCCACACCGGCGTCGGTGAGCCCGATCTTGAGCCCGTCCCGCGGATCGCCGCCCTTCGGGTAGGTCTGCGCGGAGAGCGCGGGCGCCGCAGCAAAGAGCACGGCGGCCGCAGCAGCAAGATGGCGAAACGATCCGATCATCATTTGGCTCCTTCAAGGTTGGCCAGCATCTGTCTCATCAAGTCGATCTCGGCGCTTTGCACCAGTTCGATCTCGTTGGCAAGCACATCAACGTCCACATCCTGCGCCGCACCGGGCGTGGCCAGCAGATCGGCCACCATCTGAATCGCCCCCTCGTGGTGCCTGATCATCAACCGAAGAAAACGCCGGTCGAACACAGCACCCCTCACCGTCGCGAGCTCGGCGAGCTCATCGCGGGTGAGCATCCCGGTCATCATGATGGTGTGGTACGCAGCAGTGTCAGGCACCACCTGTCCGTGGTCGTGCAACCATCCCTGCATCAGGACAATCTCGGAGATCTGCGATTGGTCGATCTTCTTCGCGAAGCGGATCAGCCGCGCATCACCCCCGCGCTGGTCGGCGAGCCGCGACATGTGTATCGCCTGGCCGTGGTGCGCGATCATCCCCTGCATGAACTGCACGTCGGCAGCGGTCTGGAGCGCCCCATCGGGGATCGGGCGCAACTCCGGCATCCCCTGGTGGCTCATGGTGTGCTGCGGGTGATCCTGCGCACCGATTGCCCGTGGGGGCCACAGCACTGCGGCGGCCACGGTGGCCACGGCCACGATCCGACGAATTGTCTGCATAGTCCTAAGCTGCCTCGCCCCGGGATATCCGGCAACCATCGCCCTTCCGTAGCGAGCCCGTGCAGCCCACGTTCGATCATGTCCGCACCGCCGATCTTCCGCTACGCCGAGCGCCGCCCCGATGACGAACTCCTGCCATGGATCCGTAACTTCTGGATGTTCGAGGTGGGGGCCGAGGCGCCACCGCTGCATCATGTGCCGCCCGATGGGTGCACGGCGCTGGTGATGCACCTCACCGGCCCACCCGGTCCGGGCCTTCTCGCCAGTGGGCCGTGGCTCGCACCGCTGACCGTTCCGGTACAACCTGGCGATCGCTTCGGCGGGGTGCGGCTCCAGCCCGGCGCCGCCCCGATCCTGTTCGGCGTTTCACCCGTGGAACTTCGGAATCGCGCCCAACTTGCTGCCCCGATGCTGGGCAGCATCGCAACCGACATTGAGCGCGCCCTGCGTGCTGCGGACGAAATCGATACACTGGCGGCTGAGGTCGGTACGGTACTCGCCACTCACCTGAGAGAGATGCGCCACCCCGACCAACTGGTGACCCATGTAGCGGCCCGCCTCGCCGAGAATGGAGACCTCTCGCCGTCGGTGCTCGCCCGTGAACTCGCTGTTTCCGATCGGACACTCCGTCGACGCTTCGGGGCGGGTACGGGGATCAGCCCGAAACAGTTTGCCCGGATCCGTCGCTTCATCAAGGCCGCATGGGGCATCGCCGACGAGGAGCGGACTTGGAGCGAAGTGGCCCACGGCGTCGGTTACGCCGATCAGCCCCACCTCAATCGCGATGTAACCGATCTCACCGGTCTCACACCCGGCGCCCTCCGGCGTCGGATCCGGTCGACGCGCCACGACGACGTGATGCCCTGACCGATTCGTTCAAGCCCGAATCGCCGTGACGGGCCAGAATTGACGTGAGCATTCGCAACCACCGATCATCTGCCCGGAGCACCACCATGCGTCGTTTCGTTCTCGCTGCCCTCACGCTCGCCATGGCACCGCTGTTGACCACCTCGTCCGCAGCCCAGGAAGTGTCCCGGCCACCCGAGATCTTCCAGAAGTTGGTGGGCAATTGGGATGGCGACGCCTGGTTTCAGGTTGGACCGGGCAACCGCCAGCAGCTTCGGCAGCGCGAATGGCTCGAACCGGTGGCCGGCGGCACTGTGATCGCCATCAAGGGACTCGGCACCCGGACAACAGGCGAGGGGGTGGGGGAGACCGTACACGACGCCTTCGCCGTGGTCCATGTCGGCCACGACGGCAAGACGCCGCTGATGCGCGCGTTCACGGGGCAGGGGCATTGGATGGATATCGACCTGACCGTACGCAGCGACGGATTCTCGTGGGCACTCTCCGATCCGCGCGCCGGATTGCTTCGTTATGACATGCACCTTGACGGGCAGGGTCGATGGGTGGAGGCGGGCTTCCGCAGCGGCGACAACGGAAAGACATGGACCAAGTTCATGGAAATGACCCTCACCCGGACGAAATAGCCCGCCCCGCTCCCGCGATGATGTCGCGTGCCTCGGTGAGCGCCCCCGCCGCGTCGCCACGCGGCGTGAACTCATGCGCGAGCCAGCCAGCGAACCCGGTGTCGGCAATCGCACCGGCTATCGCCGAGTAGTTGAGTTCCTGGTCGGCGCCGATTTCGCGCCGGCCCGGGTTGCCGGCCGTGTGGTAGTGCGCAAACCACTTGCCGTGCTTCCGGATCGTCCGGATGATGTCGCCCTCGCTGATCTGCATGTGGTAGATGTCGTAGAGCAGACGCACCCGCGGCGAGTTCACGCGCTCGACCACCGCAATCCCGAACGCCGACGTGTCGCCCTGAAAGTCGCGGTGATCGACCTTGCTGTTGAGCATCTCAAGGATCACCGTGACCCCATGCCGCTCGGCAACCGGTGCAATCTTCGCCAATCCCTCGACACATGCTGCAATGCCATCTTCGGTGCTGATTGTCCCGCGGTTGCCGAACATCGCGATCACGTTCGGGATCCCCGCCTCGGCGGCCGCAGGAAGGACGGCTTCGAGTTCGCCCAGGATCAGCGCGTGGTTGGTGCGGTCGTTGAGTCCGCGCGAGATGAAGTCGCGTCGGTCGCTGGAATTGGCCGTGCTGATCGCCAATCCGTGCCGCTGTACCAGCGCCCAGTCGCGCCGATCGACCAGATCGATGGCGCCGAGTCCCACGCGCTTGACCATCCCGCAGAAGTCGTCGTACGGAATGCCGCCGAATGGCCACCGGCAGACCGACTGGCGCAGCCGGCCGGCCGGCGGCGGCGCAGCCGCAGCAAGGCGGCCGGACCCGACCACGCCCAGCGTGACCGCTGTCGATGCAAGGAAGGAACGGCGCTGCATGAGGGGCCTCATCGTCGTTGGCTGCTCGCCGAGATCAGAACCGGAGCGCCTTGAGGTAGCGGTACGAGGTGGCAGCGCTGGTGAGCGAGTTCTCCGGGTTGTCGTGCTCCACGAAGTAGTGCTTGATGCCGCCCAGCTTGCGCGCCGCAAAGACCGGCTTGAAATCGATCGCGCCCTTCCCGACCTCGGTCATCTTACGTTCCGGTGGCGGGCCGCCGTCCTTCACATGGACCAGCGGGAAACGTCCAGGATAGCGCGCGAAATAATCGAGCGGATCAGCGCCACCCTTCACCGTCCAGTAGAGATCCATCTCGAAGTCGACGTACTTCGGGTCGGTGTGCTCAAGGAGCAGGTCGAGCATCGGGCGCCCGCCAAGTTCCCTGAACTCGAAGTCGTGATTGTGGTAGGCGAACCGCATCCCCGATCGCTTCGCGTCTTCGCCCGCCTTGTTGAAGAGGTCGGCGGTGCGGCGCACTGCGTCCACCGAATCGCGATCGGACTCCGCGAGCCACGCCACCAGCAGCCATTTGTGACCGACCTCGTTGGCCTCGGCGAGCGTCCGGTTCCACGGGCCGCGCACCGCATCTATCCCGACATGCGCGGCTGGTGCGGAGAGCCCGTTGCGCTTGAGGAGTTGGTTGAGCGCGCGCGCCGGCCGGTTGAAATAGCCTGCGAACTCGACCTCGCGGTATCCGATGCGGGCCACGTTGGCGAGGGTGCGCTCGACGCTGATCTTCATCTCGTCACGCACCGTGTACAACTGCAGGCCGATCTTGTTGATTTTGTCATCGGCGAGCAACATGGATGGCATCGTAGTCGACGCCGCCACCGCTCCCATCGTGCCCACGAATGTTCGACGATCCATCAGAGCTCCTTGCGTTTCAGCGCCTGCACCGCATAATCGGCGGCGCGCGCAGTCAGTGCCATGTAGGTGATCGATGGGTTCTGGCACGCAGACGATGCCATGCACGCGCCATCGGTGACGAAGACATTTTTCGCGTCCCACACCTGGTTCCAGCGATTGAGCACCGAGGTCTTCCGGTCCTTGCCCATCCGCGCCGTTCCCATTTCGTGAATCGTCAGCCCCGG
>JACDBX010000104.1 GCA_013694695.1 Gemmatimonadales bacterium
GTGTAGGTCCCCGTGGTGCGCGCCGCCGTGTTCCAGTACGTCACCGCCGGTCCGGTCACCACATGCAGCCCGGTGCCCATCGGCGAGAGCTTGGAGTTCGACAGCACCTGGCCGGCCGCCGCCTCGCTGGCGTCGATTTGGCCAGCCCAGCCGCGCGCGGTGATTCCGCCACCCGCCACGGCCCGGGACGATTCCATTCCCGGCATGCCGGCCATTGTGTTGCCGCCAGCGAGTTGCTCTACGGCGCTTGCCATCATGTGCGCCCGGGCCTGGTCGGGCGCCGACGCGGCGTCCTTGTGCAGCTGCGCCGCCAACGGAGTTAGTGCCGCCGTGCGAGCCGCACCCGAAAGCTTCTCGGCTGCCATCAAAGATGCGCGCGTTGAGGCGATCCTGTCGGCTGCAAAACCTCCGTTGCGCTCGAGCTGATCGAGGTACGCGCGGGCCACCGAGAAATGCGCCGGCCAGGTGAACTTCGGCTGCTCCTGCGCGTTGAAGTATTCGAGCTGCACCAGTTTCGCCGCGTCGATTTCGTTCTGGCTCAGCCACGCACTCGGCGTGAGCTCGAGGATATCGAGGCCGCGCGAGATCTCCGACGCGACGATCGCACCGTTGTACCAGTACGCCGACCAGTGACCGCCGCTCACCATCTTCGTGCCATCGAGCGGCCCCCGATCGAAGAACGCGATCTCGCGCGGATGCGCCGCGTCGGTCCAGTCGAACACCGAGATGCCACCCTGGTACCATGACTGCACCATGATGTCACGACCCGGTACGGGAATCAGCGAGCCGTTGTGCGCAACGCAGTTCTCAAACTCGGTCTGGGCGGCCGGGAGCTTGTAGTAGCTCCTGAAACGCATCTTGCCGTTCTCGATCGCAAAGATCGCGTTCGCGCCCCACTCCATCCGGTCGGTTGCGCGGCACCGCGCTGCACCGCCGCCGCCCCACTCATCGGAGAAGAGGACCTTGTTGCCGTCGTTGCTGAACGTTGCCGAGTGCCAGTAGGAGAAGTTCGAGTCGGCAACGGCGTCGACCCGACGCGGGCTCGACACGTTTCGGATGTCGAGCAGCAGCCCCATCCCCTCGCAGGCTCCACCCGCGACGCCCAGCGCCGGGTATACCGTGATGTCGTGGCACTGCGTCAGGCCGCGACGCGGCGGGGCGTTCGGGTTGGCCGGGGCAGGGGTGCCGCGACGCGGGATGTCCCGCAGGCCATCGGCCTGACCCGCCGCACTGGCAAAGATGCGCGGGGATGACACGATCGCGGCCTTCGACGGATCGGCCAGCGGCACCCGGATCACTTCGATCCGGAAGAGCGCCGTGTTCGGGTCGTCGGCGCTTGCCACGCAACCCGGCAGCTCGCTGGGCGAGCGCACTCGCGCCGAACCCGACACGTAGATGTAGACGTTGGCGGGATCGTTCGGGTCGGTCACCACCGTATGGGTGTGAGAACCGCGACAGGTCTGCACGTTGGCGATGTACTTCGGGTTCCGCATGTCCGTTGCATCGAAGATCCGGATACCGCGAAGGCGCTCCTTGCTCACGCTGTCGGGGACGCCCTGGATGCCGCAGTCGGTGCGGCCGGTGTTGCCCTCGCCCGAGACGAAGAGAAGGTTCTTGTACACCGACACGTCGCTCTGCGACGCCGGGCACAAATAGGCCATCGTCAACGTCGGCTGGGCGCGGTTGGAGATGTCCCATACCTGGAAGCCGTTGTAGTTGCCCTGGATGGCGTACTTGCCGCTGAACGCGAGGTCGGAGTTGGTCACGCCCAGGAACTTCTCCGAGGAGCGCGTGGTGGAAACGAGCTTCATGTTCCAGCTCGCCTCGGCGGCGTTCCACTGTCCGGCTGCCAGCCCAATCCGTGGGTCGGGCGACGGGGCATTCATGCCCGTCGATGCTGCCGGCATCGGCTGGGTCGCGGGACGCGACGACGAACAGCCCGCGACAAGCAGGGCCATCGTCGCGAGACTGGAAAGTTTATGCCGGGAACGTGGGTCGAGTGTCATGACAGGATCCGGTCGGAGTGAGTGCGGTGCGTCCTCACGGACGCCCCGCGGGTGGGGACATCGCGCCCAGCATCGACTCCATGCGGGCTATCTCGCTTTCCTGGTCGGCAGCAAGGTCTGACGCAAACTTGAACATGAAGTCGTCCTGCCCCGCGCCGTGGGTTGCAAACAGCTTGTCGACCATCACGATCGCACCGCTGTGGTGCTGGACCATGAGTCGCAGGAATAGGTGCTCGAAGTCGGGTCCCCGCGCTGCTCGCAACTGATCGAACTGCGCGGCGCTCAACATCCCGGGCATCATTGGCATCCCCGGATGCACGTGCGCGCTGCTGTCCGGCACCGCGGCGCCGTGATCGCGCAACCACTGCTTCATGATCGCGATCTCGTCCCGTTGCGACACGATGATCCGCTCGGCGAGCGTTCCAAGATCACGCCGGGAGGTGCGCGTCGGAACCATGTCAGCCATCACGAGGGCCTGGGCATGGTGCCCGATCATCTCCTGCATGAAGGCGATGTCAGCGTCGGTGACGGGCGGCCGCGGCAGCAGCGGCACGGGTCGGCCATCTGGCTCACGGGTCGTGGTCGATGGCGCGGCGCAAGCACTGGACACGGACAGGAAAAGGAGGACGGCAGCAGCCGCCCGGACAGTTCGATGGGTCATCAAGCCCCTCGGTGCGAAACCACCGGAACGTATGGCATCCGGGCCAGAATGGTAAGGCAGCACGTTTCCCGAACCCCTAGCGGGCCGGCACGAGTTCACCGGCTCGCAACGCCAAGGTCCCGACTGGCGGCGCAATCGGGCCGGAAGCGCCCATCGCGGTGACCATGGCCCGGTGCGACGGCACCCGCGGGTCAAAGTCGAGCTGCCGGTCGATCACCCGTGCCATCACGTCGGGGAACTCGCCAGCGAGGCGAAAATCACGGAGCATTCCCTGGCGCTTGGACAACATCTTCTCGAGCGCCAGGCGCACCTCGGCGGCCGACATCCCCGTGGACACCAGCGCCGCGATAAGCTGTGCCTCGCTGAAGGCGGCAATCCGGCGCAGCATCCAGCGTGCATCGCCGGCGGTCACGCCGTCGAACGCACTGTTCTCCACGGCGCTCGCGAAACCCGAGAATCGCACCGTTCCGTCTTCCTTCCGCTCGGTGACGGTCCACGGCATCACGCCGATGTCGGAGTTGACGTTGTGGGTGAGATCCCGGGCAAGACCAAGCCCGCTGCCGACATCGCTCAGCAGGTGCACCAGGATGCGGTCGCCGCTGGCATTGTTGTGGTACGCCAGGCGGGTGTTTTCCCACCTGAGGTTGAACTGATCGAGCCAGGCCGCGAGGACGAACAACCCGCGAACCTCCCGGCGCGACGCGTGGTCGAGGTGGTCGTAATCCCACGCGCCAATGGCGTCGTAGATGTCCCGGTCGGGTTCTGCGGTACCGGCCTGCCACACCAGGTACGCGATGGTGCGCTCGAACTCCTCGATATAGTTGCTGGCGACCTCCTCGGGGCGGGGCTGGCCGTCTACCACCGTCGTGTCGCGCAGAATGCGGGTGGCGAGGTCTCGCCCGGCCACGTGGCTGCCATCCCGGAGTACGGCGTACGCGATCCGGTCAAACGGGCTCTCGATATCGGTGATCGTGCGGGTCAGCAGCGGAATGAAGAGGAACTTCGCCCGCATGGTGAGGAGGCGTCGCGATGTGTACTGGCTGAGAACCCGCCGGTCATACTGCAGCCGGAGCCCAGCCACGGCGTCGATCGGTTGCACGTGGTAGCCCAGCGCATCGAAGATCCGGGTGTTGAATGGCCCGCCGTAGCGCTCGTCGCCGAGGTTGAAGCGAAACTTCAGCTCTTCGCCGCAGCGCACGTCAAACCCGGGATGTGCGCCCCAGCCCGTCTTCGGTTGGTCGTAAACGCAGTCGTCTCGATCGTTGTAGTTGGTGTGCTCAGCGCGTCCGAAACCCGGCAGCATCCCGATCCTGCCGACGTCAGGACCAGGGCGCCAGAACGACGAGGCGGGCGGCTCGACGTCCGGCTTCTGGAGCGTTCCTGCCGGCTCCGCGCCGATCTCGACGTGGCGGCGCATCTGTAGCACGATCTTCGGGAAGATGTCGGGGACGAGCTGATACGTTGGCGGCACCGGGTAGCGAAAGGCGTTCTGGACGCTGCGGACCAATTCGAGGAGGTGGAGCGTGTCACTGGCCTCGCCGCCTCCCTCGCCCAGCCGGTCGATGAGGGTGACCGTTTCGCGGAGGGCACGACGCTTTCCCTTGGACGACACGTCGAACGGAAATGGACGAACCCGTCCCGCGTCGTCGAGGTCGTCCTGCAGCTCAGCCATGTTGGCCGTCCGGACGATGGCCTCCCTGAGCAGGGGCCACTCCGCTGGGTCGCGGAGGTCGAACTCCCGTTGGCCCAGTTCGGCGTCAGGGCTGGCGTAGATCTGCGGCACCGCGACAAGGACGCGGAAGTCTTGGTCGCGGAGCGGACGCATCATGCCGTTCGCGAATGGCGCCAGCTCCTCCTCCCGATCCCACGTCGGCTCGGCAGCTCGGATGAGCTCAGGTACCGGCACGCGGTCGGCCCGCGTCGCCGCAAAGCCGACGACGAGCAGGGCAGCGATGGCCGCGAGTATCAGGAATCGCCGGCCGGATCGACGAATGGGCATGTCAGGAGATCGCGTCGGGGTGGGTTCCATGCACAGGCCCGCCCTAGCTTCTGGGGGGCCACGGGGCCATTTTTGAGGGCTGATTCGCCCGGGGCAGACCGCGCCCGGAGACTTTCATTCTACCCGACGGGCACATGGCGATTATCGCGGACCCAACCACCACCGAATCATTCGGCGAAGAGAAGCCGCTCCTGACGCCGCAGCGCATGCGCCTGCTGGCGATTGTCGGGGGCGTGGCGGTGGTGGTGGCGCTGGTCGCGTGGTTCATGATCTCAGCCGACAATCGGAAGGAACTGTTTGCCGCCCAGGCCGTCGAGGAGGGCCGCGCTGCGGCCGAGCAGGGCAACCTGCCGCTTGCAGTGCAGCAGTTCGAGCAGGTGACCAAGACCTACGCCGGCACAGCGGCCGCTTTCGATGCGACCCTCGGGATGGTCCAGGCCCGCCTGGTCAACGATCAGTCGGAACTCGCAATCGCGACGCTCACCGAATTTCTCGGCGACGACCCGCCCGCAACCTACGCGGCGCCGGCCAACGGGCTCCTTGGCACGGCCTACGAGAACACCCGCAAGTTCGGGGAGGCCCTCGCGGCCTACCGGAAGGCGTCCGGGCTCGCAACCACCGACTATCTGAAAGCCACGTACCTGCTCGACGCCGGCCGCGCAGCGCGACTGGCCGGGGATACGGCTCAGGCAGGCACGATCTACCGCGAAATCATCGAAACGTATGGCGAGACCGCAGCGCGGACCGAGGCCCAGGTGCGCCTCGCCGAGCTGAATCTCGGCGCGATTTGACCGACTCAACCGTGGTCGCGCCGACTGGCACCGCCGCCCAGGCGGCCCTCACCCCCTCCTACCAGATCATCTGGGAGTTCGAGGTCAACCAGGGGCAGGAACGCAGCTTCGAGAAGACCTACGGCAAAGGTGGGCCTTGGGCCCGGCTCCTGGCCAAGGGCGATGGGCACATTGGCAGCGAGCTGCTGATCTGCCGCGACCAGCCGGGGCGCTACCTGACGATCGACCGTTGGGCTTCTCTCAACGCCTATGAGACCTTCCACCGCAAGCATGCGGCAGCCAGCGCCAAGCTCGACGACGAGTGCGCTGGGCTCACCAAGCGCGAGAGCCGGATCGGTCAGTTCGACCTCAAGTAAGACTCTAGAGACTAGAGATGAGAGACTAGAGATGGCTGATGGTTGATGGAAAATGTCGATGATCGACCGCGCCGGGCTCCAAGAGAGCTCGGCGTTTTTTGCGTTTCGTCGGATCGGACAGGAAACGGCGCGCGAGACCCATCCACACCCGAATTCATGAATGTTGACTAAAATGGTAATGTGTTGTGTGGCAGAGCGTTACGCACTTCAATCTGTCCCGGCCCTGTACCACTTCATCTTATGACGTATAAGATGTATTATGTTAAGTT
>JACDBX010000121.1 GCA_013694695.1 Gemmatimonadales bacterium
CTATTCAGAGGGGATCTACGTCGAGTGCCAGCAGGGGAAGGAGGCCGGTGCGCGCTACACCGTCGGCAGCCGACTCGGCATCCGCAACGACCGACCGATCATCCCGGTGTACGGCGTCAATGCGCAGGGGTCAGGCGACATGTACCCGAAGGGCGGGAACATGCTGCATACCATCCGCCAGCTTGTGAACGACGACGCAAAGTGGCGCGGGATCCTGCGCGGGTTGAACAGCGAATTCCGCCATCAGACCGTGACTGGTGCGCAAGTCGAGCAGTACATCACGCGGGAATCGGGGCTCGACTTGGCGAAGGTGTTCGACCAGTACCTGCGCGACACCCGGATCCCCGTGCTGGAATACCGCATCGCAAGCGGCGCGGTGGAGTACCGGTGGGCCAACGTCGTGACGGGGTTCAACATGCCGGTGCGAGTGCGATTCGAGGGCGGTGACTGGATCATGTGGCGGCCCACCGCCGCGTGGCAGCGGATGGCGGCGCCGAGCACAGGGGCGCTGGTGGTGGATGAGAACTATTACGTGATGACGTTGCGGTTGCCGGAATAGGACTTCACGGTCGCTGCCGTATTGGCTGTCATGTTCCCGACGTTGCCATTGCCTGGATGAGCGCGCCCGTGGGTCCGGCCAGCAAGCCAAAGTACAGCGCGACACCAATCCCCTCGCCGCCGCCCTGACCCACATACACCGCGCCCAACACCGTTCCGATCACGAACCCGATTGCTGCACCGGATTTCCACCGCACGCCGCTGCGCATTGCTGGCACGACCTCCGCAGCGCTCCTCGGTGTTTCGATCTGGGTAATTCCCGCAGGCAGCGACGCCGCACGTTGAGCGCTCGCCTTTACGGGCCAGACAGCGGCAAGAATCGCGGCGAGCACCAACGTTTGAAATGTCACGATCAGAACCCAAAGTTGTTGTGGTCGGAATGCCACGACCCAGCGGCTACGTTGTCGCCAGACCCGGCTCATTCGCCCGACGCGCCTTCCAGCGCGCAATAAGTCGGCGGAGCAACCCGGGGCCTTTCGGCGGCCCCTTTCGCCCCCGACGGTGGAACCGGCGCAGGCCGAGCAGAAACGGCGGCAGCAGGAACATCGCTCCGATTGTACCGGCAACGGTGCCGCCCGCCGTCGCAAGTGCAATCGCACCGAACATCGTGTCGGTCGCCGCACCCCACGCCATCGGGATGAGCGACGCCAACGCGGTGAGCGTGACCAGCACGATCATTGTCGATCGGTCGCGGGTGGCGCGCACCACATCGGCACCATTGATCGGCCGTCCCGCGCGTCGTGACATCGCGAGCACCGCATCGATCAACATGATCGCCTGGTTGACCGCCAGACCGATCACGAGAATCACCCCGACCGCCGCCTCGCGCGTGAACGCCGTCTCGGTGATCCAGAACGCAGCCACCACGCCGCCCAATGCCATCGGCAACGACAGGAACACCATCGCCGCCGCCCACACCGAGTCGAATACCATCGCGACCGCGAGCAGCACCAGCACCACTCCGGCCGCCAGCACGAGATAGAGCCCTTTCGAACTTTCGTCCGGTGCCCACCGTCCGTCGTCGTCGGCCACGGTGTATCCCGCCGGCACGGAGATCGACTCCATGAATGCCTTGTGGGTCTTGTCTGCAAGTTTCTGCGGGCCGCGGAAGTCGTACGTCAGCACCCGCACATACTGCTGGTCTTCACGCTCGATGGTGGCGAGGCCCTCGACTTCGCTCACTGTCGAGACGTCGCCGATCCGCACCAGTGCGTCGTTGGCATTGCTGACGAATGCATCGGAGAGGTCGCGCAACTGTCGCTGGTTGGCACCGGCAGATCGCAGCGCAACGTTGAACTCGTCGTCGCCGATCTCGAGGCGCTGCGAGCCCGACGCGCCCTGTACCTCGCGCGCGACGCTGTTGCCGAAATCGGCGGCGGTGACACCCATCTGCGCCAGCGTGACCCGATCGGGAGTGAGTGCCACGCTCACCGCGCGTTCCGAGCCCCAGAACGAACCGGCGTTGATGTTGACCTCACGAACCCTGGTGACCCGCTCAAGGCGTTCCTGCAGGTTGAGCGCAAGTTGGCGGACGCCCTCGTACGAATAACCGAGGATCTTGACGCGCTTGCTCACCGAGCCGCCACCGCCCGAATAGTTGGAGTAGCCCGGCCCCTCGGGTTTGCTGACACTCACGCCCTTTGCGCCGCCGACCAGCACGGCGCGCTGGGTGAGTGCGTCGGAGATCAGCCACGGCGCCTCCCCACCGCTGGCCGCCGGGGTGAACTCGACCACGAGGCCGCCGCCGTCGGGACGGCCACTGGCGCGCACCAGTGCCACCCCATCGCGACCCACCGCCACCTGCTCGAGCTCGCCAATCAGGCGGTCGACCTGCTCCGGATCGGAGCCCCGGGGGAATGAGACATTCGCGCTCACCGTGGTGCGACTACCGCCCCACCAACCACCCACGCCCCAACTGTTCTTCGGGACTTTCTTCACGAATCCCCAACCGAGCACGGCGAGCAGGACGACGGTGAACGCTATCATCGCGTATCGTGCGCGGAGCAGGCGGCGCACTATCCAGTCGTAGCCGCGTGCGAGCCGCGGCCATCCCGGGAACGTGCCGCCGCCACCGCGGCCCACTGCAGGGAGCAGCACCAATGCACCGAAAACCGACCAGATCAGCGCCAGGATGAACGCTGACGCGAACGGCACGAACGCTGCGCGCGCGTTGCCTTGCAGATAGAGGAACGGGAAGAGCACCACTGTGGTGGTGAGCGTCGAGCCGATCACCGCCGGCATGATGAGGCGGCCGGCAGTGGCTTTGCCGTCGGGAGTGTCGGGTGCGTGGCGCAGCCGTTCAACCACCACGAGCCCGTTCTGTACCAGGATTCCGATTCCCATCGCCAAGCCAGCGAGCGTGAGCAGGTTCGCCGGGATCTTCATGAGGTAGAGCGAAAGCGCGGTGCCGGCGATTGCGAAGGCGGCGCTGCCGATCACCTGCAAGCTGCCAGGGAGGTTCCGGAGCGTCAGCACCAGCACGAGCAGCACTGCGGCGAACGCGATGCCGCCGCGGAGCATCAGGTTGCGCAGTTCGCGCGCGAGATCGATGCTCTGGTCGCTGTCGATCCGGAGTGCCACCGACGCTGGCAGCCCCGGGCGGATTTCGTCGATCGCACGCCGAACCCGTGCCGCGGTCTTGATCGCGTCTGCGCCCGCTTGCCGCTCCAGCACGAACGACACTGCGGTACGTCCATTCAGTCGGTAGAAGTAGCCGCGGCTGTCTTCCTCGGGCCGGATCGTCGCCAGTTCGCCCAGCGAGAAGACTCGTCCGGCCGACGCGCGCACCTGCACTCGCTCGAGATCTGCAATCGCGTCGGGCTGGTCGCGCAGCATCACGACCCGCTCCGTGGTGCCCTGTCGCGATACGCCGAGCCCGCGCACCACGCGTGCATTCGCGAGCGCGTCGGTGAGTGCCGTGGGGGGGATGCCGAGTTGCCGGAGCCGGGTCGCATCGTAGGTAACGGCGACCCCGTTGTCGGCACGACCGTTGAGGCCGACGCCGGAGATTCCCTCGATCGCCTCAAGCCGTGGCCGGATTCGGTCGTCGGCGATTGTGGTGAGTGCACCCGGGGTGTAACTGCCGATGACGCTCACCTGCATCAGCGGTTGCTCGTCGAGCTCCTCAGGTACCCAGTTGCTCACCCTGACGGTGCTGCGCGCCTGGTCGGGGAGGTCACGCCTGAGCGTTTCCATCCGTTCGAGAATCGCCAGCCGCGCCATGGTGACATCGGTCGCGGGGTCGAGTTCGACGGTGATGCTGGTGCCGCGATCTCCCGATGTTGATGAAGTTTTCCGAACCCCGCGCACCCCCTGGATCGCGGCCTCGATCGGCGACGTGATATACGTCTCGGTGAGTTCGGCCGATGCACCTGGCCAGTTGGCGCTCACCATGATGCGGGGGAGGTCGACCTCCGTTTTGGTGGCGAGCGGCAGCTTGGCGAACGACACCGCGCCCGCGAACATCACGCCTGCGGCGAGTGCCCAGACCACCGAGGGGCGACCTGCCGCCCACCTGATCATGCTACAACCGATCCGCGCGCGGCGGCGCGCCGTTCGCGACGCCGCTCGACGACTGCGTAGGCTGTGGGCAGCAGGAAGAAGGTCACCAGCATCGCCGTGATTGAGCCACCGATGATCGCTGCGGCGAGCGGTTGGTAGAGCTCACCACCGCTTCCCCACCCGAATGCAAGGGGGAGCACGCCGGTGATCGTGGTGAGCGCCGTCATCATGATGGCGCGCAGGCGCTGGCGTCCGCCGAGCTTGACGGCCTCGTCGATCGAGTGGCCCAGCGCGCGGAAGCGCTGGATGGCGTCAAGCTTGACCACCGCCTCGTTGTCGGCCATGCCGATCATCACCACCAGGCCGATCAGTGAGACCGCGTTGAGTGATTGCCCGGTGATCCAGAGCGCCACGATGCCGCCAGCCGCAGCGAGCGGCACCGTGATCATCACCAGCAACGGGGTGGTGAACGACGCGAACTCTCCGGCGAGCACGAGGAACACGAGCGCCACCGAGAGGAGGGCTACGATGCCGAGCTCGCGCGACGTCCGCTGCTGTTCCTGGTCGGCACCGGTGACCGACCACTGCGTCCCGGCGGTCATCTGAACGCCTTCCACCGCTCGGCGCACGTCTGCCGCCGCACGAGCGGTGCCGCCCCGCTCGACCACACCCTCGACAACGGTGACCGGGCGTTGGTTGACTCGCACCACTTCGATTGGTGCCCGTACCTCGCGCGCCGACACCAGCTGCCCGACCGGAACGCCGCTGACCGTGGTGGCGAGCGCGACATCGAGATTCTCGTTCGAAGTCCCCGCATACCGCACCTGAATGGGCGTGCGGCGATCGGTCTCGCGCAGTTCGCTGGCGCGTACCCCACCGAGTGCTCCGGCAAGTGCGTTGACCACGGTATTGATCGGGATGTTGCGCTGCGCAATTCGGTCGCGGAGCAACGTCACCTCGATCTGCGGCTCAGTCCCGGCAAAGGCGTCGCGCACGTCGGCGAGCGTGGGCACCGAGTCCATCGCCTCACGCACCGCAACAGCGTCGCGCGCCGACTGCGAGAGCTTCGGCGCCGAGACCTCGACACGCACAGTG
>JACDBX010000142.1 GCA_013694695.1 Gemmatimonadales bacterium
GTCTTGGGATCGATTTCTTCCGCAAAAAGGCCGACATCATTGGCGAGACTCAACAGCCGTTCGTATCGTTCACGCGCTTCTTCAGGCCGGCCGGTCATGAGCAACGCGTCCACCAGCCAAAAACTGCAAATAAGAAACGCACCTTCTTCTCCTTCCAAGCCGTCTTCGCGGCGATAGCGCAGTAAGTAGTCGCCGGTTTGAAGTTCTCGTTGAATTGCGTCGATCGTTGCCTTCAGAGTGTGTTCGTCGACCGGAAAACCGAGAGCGGGCGTCAGCAGCAGGACCGCATCGGTGCCGGGCTGGCCGAAAGCCTGCAGGAGGTGGCCCCCCTCCGGGCTCACTCCTTTTTCGAGCACCATGCGCACGATTTTTTCGCGAACATCTGCGAGTTCCTTGCGCGATCCAAATATTCGGATCACGCGATCGATCCCAACCCAGCTCATGATTTTTCCATAAACATGGTGGAGTGGCGGACCGCGCATTTCCCAGATGCCCTGGTCAGGCTCCTGCCAATGCGCGGTGAGATACTCAGCCATCGAACGCAAAAACTCGGCGTCTTCGGCGTCGAAACTTCCGCCCAGCGTGCGATGCAGCAATGCCCAGTCAAGCACTTCGCCATAAACGTCGATCTGCTGCTGTGAGTAAGCGCCGTTGCCCGTGTGCACTGGCCGGCTGCCGCGATAGCCTTCCAGGTGGTCGAGCGTCTTCTCGGTCAACTCCTTCTCGCCGCCGATGCCGTACATGATTTGCACGCGCGGATGTGTGGCTTTGCAGGAATTGTGAAGGAAACGTGCAAACTTGCGGGCTTCGCCGCTATACCCAAGCGCGGCCAGCGCATACAGGGTGAAACTCGAATCGCGCAGCCAGCAGTAGCGGTAGTCCCAGTTGCGCCCGCCGCCGAGTTGCTCGGGCAGCGAGGTGGTCGGGGCGGCCACAATGGCGCCCGTCGGCGCGTAAATGAGCAGCTTCAGGGCCAGGGCGCTCCGCAGAACAGCCTCCCGGTACGGCCCCCGGTAGCGGCAGTAGGCGGACCACTCTTCCCAGAACGCACGGGTGATTCCCAACATGCGACCGGCGCGCTCGGCCAGTTCCAATTCGCCGACGGAATGGCTGGAAAGGAGGAGATGCCGACGCTCTCCGGCATGAAGTTCCAGAATTCCCTCGGCAAGATCGCCGCTCACCGAAAGCGTGACGTCGGTGTGCAAGCACGGTCCGTCCTCCACGACGTAGGCGCCTCGCATTTGCGTCAGATGCGGGCGGCGGCGAGCAAAATCTACAGCCGGCCGGTAACGGACGCGGACCCGAGCACTCCCCTCAAGACATTCCACGATCCGCACCAGCCAGAACGGAGCATGGAGGTTCACATAGTCATGCAGACCTGCCCCAGGCGCCCGCCCGACCGGCATGAAATCGGTTAACGCCACCTTCCCGGACTGCGTGGAGAAGGTCGTACAGAGAATGTTGGTGCCGTCCAGATAACCTCGGACGACCTGGTAAGCATCCTCGGGACGCACGCTCAGGAAACCACCCTTTCCCGCGTCGAGAAGACGACAGAACACCGGATCGGCATCGAAGCGGCCGAGGCAGCACCAGTCCACGCTGCCCTGGCGGGAGATTAGCGCCGAGCCGTGACAGTCGCCGATCAACGCGTAATCGCCGATTGGAGGGTATGCTTCCTCATCCAGTGACATCATCATTCTCCCAACAGCAAAAAGGTCGGTGGGGCAACCGCTCGAGCTCCCGTGGCAATCACCGCTTGTTTACAGCGCAGCGTCCGGCCGTCCACCTCAATGATCTCGGGTCCCGTGAAGCGGGCTTCTCCGAGGAAGACGTCCGCTCCCATGCTCTGAAAGCGCTTGGCCGAACCGTGTGTGGTGATCTTGGCCCGCAGTTGGCGCATTCGTCCCATGACCGCAGGGAAATCCACCGTCACGCCCGCAGGAACCCCGACACCGTACGATTCCGCGTCGCGGGGGTCCGCATAGGCTCTCGCAGCGCGGAGCAGCGCCTTGGACGGCATGCAGCCGACGTTCAGACAGTCGCCGCCGATCAGTCTTTTTTCGACCAGGGCTCCCCGCGCGCCCAGACCGGCCGTGCCAGCCCCAATAACCACGAGGTTGTGGCGAGGCGGCGGCTCGGGGTTCTGCCAGTTCATCGGGTGCACATGCGACACCAGGGCGCGGTGGTACTCATCGAGTGGAGCAATCTCGGGCAACTCGTCGATGAGAAACTCGAGGGACTTGGTCAACGTGGATGCATTCATCGTGCGTTCCCCTTGGTGTTAAGGACCCAGTCGTAGGGCAACCATTCGAGCTTGGAGTTGCTGCCGGTCTCCAACGCGAGCAGAACCACAGCCACCACATAGAGGAGCCCAAACGCCACCGGCCCCCAGATGCCGAGGTCGCCGATCCAGTTCTCCATCCGCTGGACTGCGGGGCCGATCGGCAACTGCCGGAAGATCAGCAGGATGCTCACCACGATCAGAGCAATGGACACCCACTTGATAATGGCGGCGTACCGGTTCACGGTGACTTTGAACCCGCGTGGCGTCATGACGATGTCTCCTTAGTATCGGTGTTGTTCATAGTCGGTTGCCTGTTGTTAGCCTGTCCACGCCAGCCAGCGCTGCATAAGCCCTTTGACCAATGGCGTCAGGCGCGTCCGGTTGTAGGCATCCGCCGCCTTCTTGATCGCTTCGCCCTGGGTCGGATAGGCGTGGATGACGCGGGCCAGAGTGCGCAGACCGATCCCTGCAACCATCGCCAGAGTGATTTCGTTGATTATCTCGCCGGCGTGACGGGCGACGATCGTCGCACCCAGAATCCGGTCCGTGCCCTCTTTGACGTGGATTTTGACGAAGCCCGCTTCCTCGCCGTCGGCGATCGCACGATCCACGTCGTGCATCGGGATCGTGAAAGTCTTGACCGAAATGTGCTCATTGTGCGCCTGCCGCACGTAGCGGCCGACATGGGCGATCTCCGGATCGGTGTAGGTGCACCAGGGAATCGTCAGTGCGCTCAGCCGCTGACGCCCGAGGAACAGCGCATTCCGAACCACGATGCGCGCCGATGCGTCGGCGGTATGGGTGAACTTGTGCTCCAGGCAGGCATCGCCGGCGGCATAGATGCGCGGATTGCTGGTCTGCAGGAAGTCATTGACGCAGATGCCATC
>JACDBX010000143.1 GCA_013694695.1 Gemmatimonadales bacterium
CGCTTTAGCGACATCAGCCGCGCCGCCGCTTCAGCGACGAGCAACATGTGAGTCGCGCATGAGCATCGACCGCCTCACCGCCGCACTCGCCGACCGCTACCGCATCGAGCGGGAACTGGGGCAGGGTGGCATGGCAACGGTGTATCTCGCGCACGACCTCAAGCACGATCGCCAGGTCGCTATCAAGGTGCTGCGCCCCGAACTTGGCGCTGCGATTGGCGCCGATCGATTCCTGGCGGAGATCCGTACAACAGCGCACCTGCAGCATCCGCACATTCTGGCTGTCTTCGACAGCGGCGACGCCGACGGGTTGCTGTGGTATGCGATGCCGTTCGTCGCGGGCGAAACGCTTCGCGCGCGCCTCGAACGAGAGGTACAGCTACCAGCAGGCGATGCCGTGCGGATCGCGCGCGACGTCGCCGGCGCACTCGGGTACGCGCACGGGGAAGGCGTCGTCCACCGCGACGTGAAGCCGGAGAACATCCTTCTCACGAGCGGCCACGCCCTCGTGGCCGACTTCGGAATCGCTCGCGCCACCGACGCGACATCTCAGCGGCTCACCGAGACCGGAATCGCTGTCGGGACGCCCGCGTACATGAGCCCGGAACAGGCGATGGGCGAGCGCGTCACCGACCACCGCGCCGATATCTATGCCCTCGGCTGTGTCATCTACGAAATGCTGGTGGGGGAACCACCGTTTACCGGCCCCACACCGCACGCCATCCTGGCTCGCGCGCTGACGCAACCGGTACCGTCGGTGCATGCCTCGCGCGACACGATTCCTGCCGCTGTGGATGACGTCGTCGGCCGCGCCTGCGCCCGCGCTCCGGCGGACCGGTTCGCCACGGCCCTGGAATGCGTCGCCGCGTTCGAGGCTGCTCTTGCGGTGACATCAGTATCCGCTGGGCGGCAAACATCGTCCCGCCGGACTGCCCGACTCGCGGCGATGCTTGGCGCTGCGGCCGCGGTCGGCGTCGTCGGCGTTCTCGCATGGCCAGACGCTGACGCCTCGGGGGTGCCTGGCAGCGTTGCCGTGATGTATCTGGAGAACCTTTCCGCTGATACGCTTGACCGATACCTGGCCGACGGGCTCACAGAAGAAATCACGAGCCGCCTCGCTTCGGTCGGTGCGCTTCAGGTGAAGAGCCGCACCGCGATGCGCCGCTACCGCGATTCAACGGTAGATCCGGTCGCGCTCGGGCGCTCACTCGACGTGCGGCACCTGCTTGAGGGAAGTGTTCGCCGCTCGGGCACACTGGTCAAGGTGACCGTCCGCCTCGTGAACACGTCGGATGGCAATCAGGTGTGGAGCGAAGAGTACCCGCGCGGACTCACCGACCTGCTCGCGCTTCAGGAAGAGATCGCGTCCCGTGTGGCGACGACGGTCGCTGGCCGTCTCGATCCGGCCGTGCGCGCCGCACTCGGGCGACAGCCCACCGATGATCCCGTCGCGTATGATCATTACTTGCGCGGCAGCTTTCAGCTCGCCCAGCGCACCGCGCAAGGCGTTGAGCAGGCCATCACGAGCTATGAATCCGCGGCGGCGCGAGATCCGCAGTTCGCCGCGCCGATGGCGCGCGTGGCATATGCGTATGCGGTGGCGCTCGATTGGTCGTGGCGGCTCGGCGGTCTGTTGCCGGAAGCGATGATTGCGCGTGGGCTCAGCGCGGCCGAACGCGCCCTCGCCGCCGACTCCACCAGCTCGGACGCGTGGATGGCGCGCGGCTATCTCCTCAGCTTCCGGCATCCGCGCACGTTTGAGGGCGTGATTCCGGCGTTCGAGCGATCTGTCGCGTTCGACCCTCGCAACGCCGAGGCGCTGCACCAGATGGGTTGGATGCGACTGCAACTGGGTGACGGGGAGGGCGCGGAGGCGAACTTTCGCGCCGCGCTCGCGGTCGATCCAGAGCGCGCGATCACGCTTGAACACCTCTCGCGTTCGGCGCGGGTGCAACGGCGTCCCGACAGCGCGCGCCGCTGGATCGACCGGGCCCTTCAGGTGGACCCCGGTTTCGCGTTCGGCTTCATCATGCGCTCATTTATCCGGCACGAGCAGGGTGACATCGCGGGTGCCCGCGCCGATGCCGACATTGCACTGCGGCTTCCGTTCGGCTTCCAGGTTGCCGCCGAGGCGGCCCGGGTCGCGACGGACGCCGCGGCTGGAGATACCATCGCCGCCCGCACCCGGATTCGCCGAGTGGACGCCGGCTTCGACGATGCCGCGCGCCGGGAGGTCGCGGTGGTCTGGTTCCTGGCCACCGGGTACCTCGCCGTCGGCGACACCGACCGTGCGCTAGCGCTGATCGAAGGGGCACGCCCCGTAGGTGCACATCTCTGGTTCGACCTGCAGATGCCGTCGTTCGATCCCATCAGGCGGAACGTCAGGTTTCAGCGTGTCGTTGCGGCGGCACGGCCTCCGGGTGTTCCGACTGGCGCCTATGAACCTGCAAGCCGTGCATCGACTCGCAAGCCGTCGACGGGCCTTGTCGCCGCGCACGCCTCCGCGACCCGAGACGGTCGACAACTCGCGCTGCTGCTCGCGGCAACAGGCGACTCTCCGCGATGAGCAACAGCATCGACCGGTTGACCGCCGCTCTCGCCGACCGTTACCGCTTCGAGCGTGAACTCGGCCAGGGCGGGATGGCCACGGTGTATCTCGCGCACGACCTCAAGCACGAGCGTGACGTCGCGATCAAGGTGCTGCACCCCGATCTCGGTGCCGCACTCGGCGGCGAGCGCTTCCTGGCCGAGATCCGCACCACAGCGAGGCTGCAGCATCCGCATATCCTGCCATTGCTCGATAGCGGGGAAGCGGACGGGCTCCTCTACTACGTCATGCCGCTGGTGACCGGTGAGACGCTGCGCGCGCGGCTCGAACGCGAACGCCAGCTGCCGATCCACGACGCGGTACGCATCGCGCGGGAAGTGGCCGACGCCCTGGGCAGCGCGCATGCACTCGGGATCATTCACCGCGACATCAAACCCGAGAACATCCTGCTGCAGGGTGGCCACGCCCTGGTGGCCGACTTCGGGATTGCGCTCGCAGTGCAGACCGCCGGTGGCGCCCGGATGACGCAGACCGGCCTCTCGCTCGGCACGCCACAGTACATGAGTCCTGAGCAGGCGATGGGAGAGAAACAGATCGACGCGCGGAGCGACGTCTATGCGCTCGGCGCGGTGACATACGAGATGCTGACGGGCGCCGCGCCATTCACTGGTGGCAGCGTCCAGGCGATCGTCGCAAAGATCATGACCGAGAAGCCGTCGCCAATTCACACGGTGCGTGACACGGTGCCCGATCACGTCGAGCAGGCGGTGCTCACGGCGCTCGCCAAGCTTCCCGCGGATCGCTTCAGCACGGCAGCCGAGTACGCAGCAGCGCTCGCCGACCGAACGGGGGCGCACCGGCGCGTCGCGGTGAGCGCCCCAGCCCGGCGTCAAGGTCGAGCCTGGCCCATCGCCGTCGGTGCCGCGTTGGCCGTCGGGGTGGCAATCGGAAGGTTCCTCCCCCCGCGCGCACCGCATCTGCCCGCGATGGGCCGCGCCGCAAAAGTCGCCTACGAGAATTCGCTCGAGATCCATCCTGCCCTGTCGCCCGATGGTCGGTTCCTCGCCTATGCGGGTGGCACGAGCATTTCGACTCGCATTCTGGTACGCCAGGTAAGCGGTGGGCGGCCGACACTGCTGACCGATGATTCGAGCGCCATCGAGGTTGCGCCGACCTGGTCGCCCGACGGGAGCCGAATCCTGTACGCGACCCAGCGGGGTCTCTTTTCAGTCGCGGCGTCCGGAGGCACGCCACGTCAGGAAGCGTCGGCGGGCGGGGCGATCATATCGGCTGCCTGGTCACCGGATGGAACGACGATCGCCTATGTCACCGGCGACTCGATCATGCTCAAGTCCGAAGGCGGTGCGCCTCGCCTGCTCTCGAGGAGTTTCAACGTCACGGATTGCCGCTGGTCCCCGGACGCCACCCGCCTCGCATGCGCCGCTGGAAATGCCTTCTTCACCATGGTCGGTGCGCTGTTCGGCAATCTGGCGTCGGGCTGGGTGGAGATTGTTGACATCAGCACGGGCGTGCACGTCACGGTGACCGACAGCGTGGCGCTCAACGCATCCCCCGTCTGGTCTCCTGACGGGGAGTGGATCTACTTCGTCTCCAGCCGACATGGAAACGGCGACATCTACCGGGTCGCGCCTCGCGACCGGTCTCGCGTCGAGCGGATCACGGTGGGACTTGGCGCCCAAAGCATCTCGGTCTCAGCGGATGGGCGTCGGTTGGCCTACAACACCTACCAGAAAGTCGCGAACATCTGGTCAGTCCCCTTCGGACGTCGGCCGATGTCACTCAGCGGGGCGACGCAGGTCACCCGCGGCACGCAGTCCACGGAGAATCCGCTGGTCTCGCAGGATGGCCGGACGCTCTATTACGCAGGCGACCTGAGCGGGACGTCCCAGATCTACCGCATGCCCGTCGAGGGCGGCGAGGCGGAGCGGTTGACCACCGATGGCTACCAGAACTTCGGCGGGGCGCCGTCGCCTGACGGTCGGACCATTGCATTCCATTCAGCCAGGGCCGGGACGCGCGACATCTACCTCATGCCCCTTGATGGCGGCCCGTTGACCCGGCTCACCTCAGGCCCCGACCAGGAGTTGCTGCCCCGCTGGTCGCCCGACGGCTCGATAATCGCATACGGCAATTTCAGTGGGCGAGGTGGCATAACATTGATGCGCAGAAACGCCGACGGAACTTTCGGCCCATCCGTCGAACGGATCGGGTTCGGTATCGCGCCATCGTTCTCACCCGATGGACGCTCGGTCGTGTTCGGCTCGGACCCACTGGACGGCCGACTCTTCGTGGTCCCGACCGATTCGGGACCACCCCGGGCGCTGGTCGATTCGGCGGGAGCCCGTCCTCCCAGTGTGCAGTTCCCGATATTCTCGGACGACGGACGCGAGGTGCTATTCAGCGGCTATGACGCAGTCGGTGCGGGGATCTGGGCAGTTCCGTACCCGACTGGCGGACGCCCTCAACTGGTGCTCCGGTACGATGATCCGGCACGGCTCGCGTACGGGCCCTACTGGACACGCGGTCGGGATCGGCTCTTCATGGTGTTGCAGGAATCACAGAGCGACATCTGGGTTCTCGAAACGGACGGGCTGTGAGCGCCCTCGCCGTTCGCCTCACCGGCACGCTCGCCGACCGCTAGCAGAGACATAGGCGATCGTGGCGAAGGTGATGACCGAGAAGCCGGTGCCGTCCTCCCGTGCCCGCGACGCGATTGACGCACGAACGGGTCGAAGAGCAATGCACTCTCCGACCCGTCGTTCCGTTCATGGCTCAACTCAACCACTCGAATGCTACATCGTCTTGCGAGTGCCCACCGAACGGAGCACGACGACCGAATCGGGGCCGCCGCCCTGGTAGGTCGCCGTGGTCAGCCCGTTCAAGTTGGGCCCCACCATGCGGTAGACCGAAGTCGTCCGAACCATCACGCCCTTCCGGAGTACACTCTCGTACTCCGGTGCCTGCGCGATGATGCTGTCACCGGCAACAGTGACCTGCAGGGCCATCGGGTCGCGCTTCATGAGGTTCAGCATCCATCCGCCGGTGTCGCCGGTCGCGACCAGCGTTCCGGTCGTGAGCACGCTGTCGCTCCCCATCCCCATGATCTGCAGGTCCCACGTCCCGGCAACGGTGGACATGTCGATCGTTACTGCGGGCGGTGCGGGAACCACCACGGCCGGTGGCGGCTCTTCTACCTTTTTTTCACAAGCGGCGAGGCTACCAACGGCCAGGGCAATCATCAGGCATCGCATGCATTGTCTCCGGAATAGGCTACGTGAGATGGGGGGCAGGAACCGGGGAATATACGGCCCAATTCCACCACGCGTAATGGACTACCCCTGGGCTACCGCACCACTCGGTGGGGCCAGCTTGGTCGCCACGCCCTCACCAGCGGGGCCGCCACGGGCGCGGGCACCCCCTCCTCTCGCGGCCCTCACAGGCCACTTCGACCGAGATATCCCCCCCGCATGATGCGAAGCGGGCGGAACGGAAATTCAGGACTTTCGCCCCATCCGGCCGATACTCACAGGCAGTGACGCCTGCCTGGGCGCCACCCGCCGGCGCGCGCGATCTCACGTACCTCAAACCGTTCTCGAGGAGAAGTCACAATGCGGACCGCCAACTTGTTGGTGCTTGCCCTCTGCTGCGCCCTGCCGGGAAGTTCCTTGGTCGGGTCGCTCGCGGCGCAGGAAGCGACGAATCGAAAGACCCACCCGGTCCCGCACGTGCTGGAGGTCACCCGGCTCGCGATAGCCACGCCGGCACCGAAGGGACTGGGCGCTGCCGAGGCGCGGGCGTACGCCGCCGAAACGGCGTGGCTGGTCACGGTGCGGGATCGGCTCGAGGCCGCTGCGATCGAGTACAACGTGATCCCACCCCGTGACGCGGCCCAGGGGCAGGCCACGGGCAAGCGCCAGCACAAGCCGATGGAGGTGATTGCGCACTTCGACGCGATGCGCAAGGCATTGGAGGCGGAGGGGGCGCGATTCAACACCTTGACGAACGCCTCAAAGGCACGTCACGACATGGCGATGAACGCCATCCGCAACATGAAGGGCTGAGCAACCACCCACGTCGACCGGGGGGCGTCGCGCCGGATTCGGCCTTCAGCCCCCACCAATTATCTTCCCGGCGTCCTTTCAGCCGGGAAATATCCAGTGTCCGACGCCAACGTACCCGTCATCCTGAGCGCCTGCCGCACCCCGATCGGGAAGTACCTGGGGGCGCTCTCCAGTCTCCCCGCCACCCAGCTCGGCGCGATCGCGATTCGCGAGGCGGTACGCCGCGCGGGTGTCGACGGTGACGCGATCGACGACGTGATCATGGGACACGTCGTGCAGGGGGGCACCGGCCAGGCGCCAGCCCGGCAGGCGATGATCCACGCCGGGCTGCCAAGCGCCGTCCCCGCGGTGACGATCAACATGGTGTGCGGCTCGGGGCTCCGGGCCGTCATGATGGCGGCTCAGGCGATCAAGGCCGGCGACGCCGCGTGCGTGGTTGCCGGCGGCATGGAATCGATGTCGAACGCGCCGCATTACCTGTACAATCACCGCAACGGCGTCAAGGCCGGGAACCAGACCATCGTCGACGGAATGATCCACGACGGCCTCTGGGATTCGTTCGGCAACAATCACATGGGTGAGTACGCTGAGTACACCGCTGAGAAGGCGGGGGTGTCGCGCGCCGACCAGGACGCGTTCGGGTACAAGTCACATCGCAAGGCGGTAGCCGCCCAGTCCGACGGCAAGTTTGCGGGCGAGATGGTCGAGGTCGAGGTGCCGGGGCGGAAGGGCCCGACGATGGTGCAGGCGGATGAATCGCCGCGCGCCGACACCTCGCCCGATACCCTCGCGCGCCTGAAGCCGGTGTTCAGGAAGGATGGCACCGTCACCGCGGGCAATGCGCCCGGTCTCAACGACGGAGGCGCCGCGGTGGTGGTGGCGTCGCTCGCCTTTGCACGCGCCCACGGGCTCGAGCCGATGGCGCGCATCACCGAATACGCGGTGGGCGGCGGCGACCCGAAGGAGCTGTTCTTTGCGCCGGTGCTCGCGGTGCAGCACCTCATGAAGAAGGCCGGCACGGCGATCAGCGACTATGAGCTGATCGAGGCCAATGAGGCCTTCGCCGTGCAGGCACTCGCCGATGGTCGCGCGCTCGGCTGGGACTGGGATCGCGTCAACGTGAACGGCGGCGCCATTGCACTCGGCCACCCGATCGGCGCATCAGGCGCGCGGGTCCTTGCAACGCTGCTCTACGCGATGCAGGACCGGGGCGCCGCCACCGGACTGGCGACGCTCTGCCTCGGCGGAGGCAGTGCGGTGGCCTTGTCCGTGTCAAGGGAAGGGTAGCCGCAAAGTCGTTAGTCGTTGGTCGCTAGCTCCGTTGGCGGTCGCGTCGTGACGACGGACGCAGCCAATGTCCAACGACCCCAGACCTTCATACAGGACCGGATATCATGTCGCTCGTCGCGGTTGTTGGCTCCGGCACGATGGGCAACGGGATCGCCCACGTCTTCGCACAGCACGGCCACGACGTCGCGCTGATCGATGTCAATGAGGCGGCGCTGGAGAAGGCGCGCACTACGATCAGCGGCAACCTCGATCGCCAGGTGAAGAAGGGAACACTGGCGGCGGATGCTCCCGCCGAGATCCTCGGCCGGGTTCGGACCGGCACCGACTTCGCGGCCGCCCGTGAGGCCACGCTCGTTGTCGAAGCCGCGAGCGAGAACCCCGCGATCAAGTTCCAGATCTTCACGAAGCTCGATGGCATCTGCCAGCCGGAGACGATCCTCGCCACTAATACTTCATCGATCTCGATCACCGAGATTGCGGCGAAGACCGGCCGCGCCGACCGCGTGATCGGTATGCACTTCATGAATCCCGTGCCGGTGATGACGCTGGTCGAGGTGATCCGCGGCCACGCCACCAGCGACGAGACCACCCGCACTGTGATGGACCTCTCGTCGGCGCTCGGCAAGACCCCCGTCGAGGTCAATGACTACCCGGGCTTCGTGAGCAACCGGGTGCTGATGCCGATGATCAACGAGGCGATCTTCTGCGTCTTCGAGGGAGTCGCCACCCCTGAATCGATCGACACCGTGATGAAGCTCGGCATGGCTCATCCGATGGGTCCGCTGGCGCTCGCCGACTTCATCGGACTCGATGTGTGCCTGGCGATCCTCGATGTCCTGCACAAGGGGATCGGCGACGATAAGTACCGGGCCTGCCCATTGCTCAAGCGGATGGTCGCGGCGGGCGAGTTGGGTAGGAAGAGCGGGAAGGGATTTTACGAGTACAGCAGGAAATAGATGGATGATGGTTGATGGTTGATGGATGATGGTTGATGGATGACGGTTGACGGATGATGGATGACGGTTGAGGGATAACCGATGAGTGATCCTCCACCATCCATCATCCACCATCCATCATCCAGTTTCCTGGATCACGACTTTCCCAACAAGAGGTCCCATCACGTGGATGCCTTCAACGAAATGCAGACCTGGGGACATGAGCAGGTCCTCTTCTCGCACGAGCCGTCATGCGGCTACTTCGGGATCATCGCGATCCACGACACCACCCTCGGCCCGGCACTGGGCGGCACCCGCGTGTGGCCATATCCGACCACCGAGGAGGCGCTGCGCGACGTACTGCGGCTTTCCCGTGGAATGACGTACAAGTCGGCGGTGGCGGGCCTCAACCTCGGCGGCGGCAAGGCGGTGATCATCGCCGACCCCAAACGCGCCGATCGGGAGTCGCTGTTCCGGGCGCACGGACGATTCGTGGAGAGCCTGGGCGGTCGCTACATCACCGCGGAGGACGTCGGGACGTCTCCCAGCGACATGGAGTTCGTGAAGCGCGAGACGAAGCACGTGGCTGGCCTGCTCAACCTCTCCGGCGATCCGTCGCCGGTCACCGGCTACGGCGTGTACGTGGGGATGAAGGCTGCCGCGAAGGCGAAGTGGGGCAAGGATTCGCTCGCGGGCCGGACGGTGACGGTGCAGGGCGCCGGCAAGGTCGCCTACTATCTGATGTCGTACCTTCGCGAAGAGGGCGCGCGGATCATGGTGAGCGACATCGACGCCGAGAAGGTGCAACGGGCGGTGGAGGAGTTCGGTGCGATGGCGGTCGAGCAGGATGCGATCTACGATGTCGAAGCCGACATTTTCGCGCCTTGCGCGCTCGGTGCGATCGTCAACGACGAGACGCTGCCGCGGCTCCGCGTCGGCGTGATCGCCGGCGGCGCCAACAACCAGCTCGCTGAACAGCGCCACGGCATCGCGCTCGAGGAGCGGGGGATTCTGTACGCGCCGGACTACGTAATCAACGGCGGTGGCGTGATCAATGTCTACGGTGAGCTGCAGGGCTGGACCATGGAACGCGCCAAGAGGAAGGCTCAGGAGATCTACGACACGATCCTCCGGGTCTTCGAGATCGCCAATCGTGACGGCATCCCGTCGTTCCAGGCGGCCGATCGCCTGGCCGAGGAGCGGCTCAAGTCGGTGGCGGCGCTGAAGGATATGTGGGTGGCGGGGGACAGGTAGAGACTAGAGATGAGAGATGAGAGAAGAGAGAAGAGAGAAGAGAGCGGGGGTGCAGAAGGCCGAGTCTCCAGCCTACAGCCTACAGTCTCTAATCTCTAGTCTCTCATCTCCCATCCTGCCTTTCCACATTATCTTCTATTATGCCCAAGCCCATCCCCATCGGCGCTGATCACGCCGGCTTCGCGATGAAGCAGGTCCTCGCCGACGAACTCCGGCAGCTCGGTTACCAGGTCGAGGATGTCGGCACTGATTCCGAGGCATCCACCGACTACGCCGACTACGCGCACAAGGTCGCCCGCGAGGTCGGGTCCGGCGATGCTGAGCGCGGTGTCCTCCTCTGCGGCACCGGTCTGGGGATGTCGTACGCGGCCAATCGCCATCACGGCGTGCGTGCGGCGGTGGCATGGAACGAGGAAGTCGCGCGACTCTCGCGGGAGCACAACGATTCCAACGTGCTCGTCCTCCCCTCGCGGTGCCTGAGCAACGACGAGGCCCGCAGCATCCTCCACACCTGGCTCGACACGAAGTTCGAGGGTGGCCGCCACGTGAACCGGATTCGCAAGATCGAGGAAACCGAGTGATCAATCACGACGCCCCGCTCGGCCAGGCCGACCCAGCCATCGCGGGAATGATCGACGCCGAGCTCAAGCGGCAACGCGAGGGCCTCGAGCTGATCGCCAGCGAGAACTTCACGTCGCGCGCGGTGCTCGAGGCGATGGGAACCTGCCTTACCAACAAGTATGCCGAGGGATATCCCGGAAAGCGGTATTACGGTGGGTGCGAGGTGGTCGATCAGGTGGAGCAGCTCGCGATCGATCGGGTCAAGCAACTCTTCAACGTTGGACATGCGAACGTCCAGCCGCACTCGGGCGCACAGGCGAACTTCGCCGCCTACATGGGGCTGATCGCGCCGGGTGAGAAGTTGATGGGTCTAGCCCTGCCGCACGGCGGTCACCTGACGCACGGCGCGTCGGTCAACCACACCGGCCAGGTCTGGCAATCGGTGCAGTACGGCGTGCGGACCGACACTGGCCGGATCGATTACGACCAGGTGCGGGAGATGGCGCTCCGCGAGCGCCCGAAGCTGATCATTGCCGGTGGGTCGGCGTATGCGCGCGTGATCGATTTCGCGGCGTTCCGGTCGATCGCCGACGAGATCGAGGCGATCTTCGTGGTCGACATGGCACACTTCGCCGGGCTCGTCGCCGGTGGTGTCCATCCCTCCCCGGTGCCGCACGCCCATGTGGTGACCAGCACGACCCACAAGACGCTGCGTGGTCCGCGGGGTGGCCTCATCCTCTGCGGCGCCGAGCACCAGAAGGCGATTGACAAGTCGGTATTCCCGGGAGGGCAGGGCGGGCCGCTGGAGCATGTCATCGCCGGCAAGGCGGTCGCGTTCGGCGAGGCGCTCACCGACGATTTCAAGGCGTACGCCGCGCAGGTGGTGGAGAACGCCAAGGTGCTCGCGAACGCGCTGATCGATCGCGGCTATGCCATCGTCTCGGGCGGCACCGACACCCACCTCATGCTGGTCGACCTGCGGGCCCGCGACCTCACGGGCAAGGCCGCCGAGAAGATCCTGGGTCATGCCGCGATCACGGTGAACAAGAACACGATCCCCGACGATCCGCAGTCGCCGTTTGTCACCAGCGGTATTCGGGTCGGCACGCCGGCGCTCACGACTCGCGGGATGAACACCGACGATATGGTGCGGATTGCGGAGCTGATCGACACCGCGCTGCTGGCCGGTGAGGACATGGAAGCGCTCGCGCGGGTGCGGGGCGGCGTCGAGGAACTCGCCGGTCGATACCCGCTCTACCCCAGCCTTGCGGGTCTTGCCTGATGCACGACCTCCAGTTCGCCGATGGCATGCTTGCCCGCCTCCGGGCGAGTGGCGGCGAACGGTATGATCCACGCGGCTATCTCTTCCTCCTCGCGGCGATCGAGTACCTGCAGGACAAGCTCGACAAGCGGCGTCACGTCTCCGGGGCTGAGCTCGCGTGGGCGTGTCGCGATCTTGCGCATGCCCGGTTCGGGCTGCTGGCGCGGGTGGTGCTCGAGTGCTGGGGCATAAGGAGCACCGCCGACTTCGGTGTGATGGTGTTCACGATGGTCGAGGCCGGACTGCTCTCCGCCCAGCCCGGCGACAGGGCCGAAGACTTCGCCGGCGTATATGAGTTTGTGCTTGCGCTGGATGAGACGTACGCGTGGAGCTGGAGGCCGGAGTAGTCGTTGGTCGTTGTTCGTTAGCGATGTCGCCGTAGGTCATCGGTCATCGGTCATCGGTTCTCGGTCATCGGTCATCCATTCTCTAGTCTCTAGTCTCTAGTCTCTCATCTCTCATCTCTCATCTCTCATCTCTATTCTCTCTTCTATTCCCGTCCTCACCCCCGACCAGCTCCGCGCCTGGGATGACGCCGCCGAGTTGGCGGGGACACCGCTCGCGACGCTGATGGAGCGCGCGGGACGCGCGGTGGCGGATGTTGTTGACGAACGGTTCGGTGCAGTTGCTCGACGCGGCGTGCTGGTGGCGTGCGGGAGCGGGAACAACGGCGGCGATGGCTGGGTGGCGGCACAGCGTCTGCGCGAGCGCGGGTATCCCGTCGCGGTGGTGGAGTCTGCCCGTGCGCTCGAAGGCATTGCGGCCGCGGCGCGTGGTACGGCGCTCGCGGCTGGCGTGCTGCTGATTTCGGAGAATGAACCATGGCCCGATGCGGTTGTCGCGGTCGATGCGATGCTCGGCGCCGGCGCCACCGGAGTGCCTCGAGATGATGTGGCAGCGCTGCTGCACCGACTGCGCGCGCTTGCCGTTCCGGTGGTTGCGGTCGACGCTCCCAGCGGACTCGACCTCGCGACCGGCATCGACCACGGCGCGGCGCCAGCGGCGGTGTCGGTGACATTCGGCGGGCCTCGCCGTGGGCATCTCATGGCGCGCGACATCGTCGGCGACATCGTGGTCGCCGACCTCGGGATGCCACCGGCCCCCGACGACTGGCCCACACTCGTCACCAGCCGATGGGCGGCGGCGCAGCTCGCGCCGTTACCCGCACGAAGCCACAAGGGTACCCGCGGCCGAGTGGTGATCGTCGGCGGTGCGCCGTCGATGACCGGTGCGGCGCGGCTCGCCGCCCGTGCGGCCTTTGGCGCAGGTGCCGGGTTGGTGCATGCGATCGTCCCGCCGGCGTCACTTCAGGTGTTGCGCACCGCTGAGCCGGATGTGCAGGTGCACGGTGCGGAGCTCGACGGTGGCCCCGATCCGACGGTGTTTGGTTTGGTGCGTGAGGCCGACACAATGGTGATCGGACCCGGCATGGGTCGTGAACCGGGGCGTACCGAGTTCTGCCTCGCACTGATCGATGCGTCGTCGACGATGGTCATCGATGCTGATGCACTGCACGCCCTTCGCGATGTGATTGGTCAACTCCAGCAGTTCGCGAGGTCACGTCACATCGTGCTCACACCGCACATCGGAGAATTCCGCATGCTCTTTCCCGACTCGCTCGCGGATCCCGAGCACGATCCCTGGGCGGCGGCGTCTTACGGCGCCGAGCGGAGCGGGTGCACTGTGCTGCTCAAGGGCGTGCCCTCGGTGGTGGCGGCACCCGGCGTGGCACTGCGCACCGTGGCGGTAGGGAACCCGGGGCTCGCGACCGGCGGAAGTGGTGATGTACTGTCTGGGATCATTGGGACGCTGCTCGCCCAGGGCCTCGTATCGATCGATGCAGCGTGCGTGGCCGCGCAGGCGCACGGTGATGCGGCCGACCATGCCGCGCGTCGCTACTCGGCGCGTGCGATGCGCCCTATGGACGTAGTTGCGGCGCTCCCCGATGTATGGCGCGGCTGGGCCCGCCTTGACCCGGCATCACCAGTGCTGCCGTTGCTCTTGCCGCGGCCCCAGTCCACCTGATGCGCGCCGTCCTTGTCGCATTGGTGCTCGCGGGCTGTGGCGGCTCCACCATCGGTACCGGCACGCCCACCCCGATTGGTTCACTTCGTCCCGACGACCAGGTGTTGCTGGGCGATTTCTCGCGGGTGAACGCCGTCGCGTCGTCGTTCGACCGTGTATACGTCGCGTATCCGACGGCGATCGGGATCTGGCGGCCGAACGAGCGACGCTGGGATGTCCCCCGCTCACCACCCAACCCGCGAGACCTTGAGGGCGTGCGCGCGGCGGTGATCGATCCACTCGATCAATCGGCATGGTTCGCCACCGACAACGGCTGGCTTCACTACTCGACTGGTGGCGACCGTTGGGATCGCGGTGTGCTTCCGGGGCGAGTGCTGCAGATCGCGACCAACCCGTTCGATCCGGCGCGCGGCATCTGGTTTCGCACCACGGCGGGTTGGGTGGTGCAGCCGACGATCGGCGCGGCGACGCCAGCGTCACCGCCGAGCACGCTCAAGTTGGCACCCACGATAGACGACGCCGCGCGCGACCTGCCCCAGCTTCGGGCACTTGGTCCCACCCTTCTGGTCGGGCCGCGGCTTCAGCCGGGGGAGTTCACCGGCGCCGCCCCGGCAGTGTCGGGTGGGGGTTGGTTCCTCGGCACCTCCAATCAGGGTCTGCTCTACTTCGATCGCACTGCCGGTGCTCCCACGCCATTGGGACTTGGCATCCCCTCCGAGCTCGTCGGGGCGGTGCTTGCGATAGACGGCGGCGTTTGGGTGGCGACAGATGCTGACTATCGCACCGGTGCGGCGGTCACCCACGTGACCAGCGATCTCGGCGCCTCGCGCTCCCTCCGCGGTGGTCGGTCGCAGGGGATGCCGTTTGACGCAGTGCGTCAGCTCGTTGCGGGTGAGCGGGTGCTCTGGGCCGCGACAGATCGCGGATTGATGCGGCTCGGCATCGACGACGAACGGGTCAATCGATTTGACGAGAGTCGCGGGCTGCCCGACGACCGGATCACGGCGATCGTGCAGCATCGCGGGAGAATCGTTGCCGCGACTTTGCGGGGCCTCTCCACGGTCGATTCCTCCGATGCGCTGGTGCGCCTTGTCCCGTCGTTCCAGGAGCCGGCGACAGCGCTTGCAAGCCGCGGAGACACCCTGTGGGTGGGGACAAATCGCGGCCTGTTCGCGCTGGTTCGTGGGAGCAATGATCTTCGCATGCCCGAGGGCCTGCGCCTTCTCACGGAGGGGCGTACGACGATACTCGGCGTCGACTATGTGGCCGATACACTCGTGGCGATGACAACCGACCAACTGCTGTGGCGCGATCCCGTGAGCGGCGCATGGAATGCCGGTCCGCTCCTGTCCCTGCAGGTGGGGCGGTTGCGGGTGCTGGACGCGAGCGAACATGGCACGTGGGTGGGCGGCGACCGCGGCGCGGCGCTGGTGTACCCGGGTGCAGGCATTGCGCGGCTGCTCACGGCGCCTGGTGACTTGCCGGCAGGAGTCACCGGGATCGCGAATGATGGCACGTTTCTCTGGATCGGGACGCCAGCCGGCCTGGTCCGCTTCCGGATGAGCCAATGAATGGTGACACTGTGACGATTCCCCTGGGTAGTGGCGCCGAGTTCGATCGAGTACGTGCGATCGCGGAGGCACTGGGCGAGGCGGCAGGTCCGCTCGGTGACGACACCGCGCCGGTGCCCACTGGCGAGGGCATGTTGGTCGTGAGCACCGATGTGAGCGTCGAGAACGTGCACTTCAAGCGGGCCTGGATCCGGCCGGTGGAGATCGGCTGGCGGGCCACCTCCGCGGCACTCTCTGATCTTGCTGCAGCGGGGGCGTTGCCGGCGGGGGTCACCATCGCGCTCACCGTCCCGCACGACGTCTCGCACGATGACGTGATCGCGTTGATGGCGGGGGCGGGGCAGGCGGCACTGGCGGCGGGGACGAAGATCATCGGGGGTGATCTCTCGTCGGGACCAGTCTGGTCGGTCGCGGTCACGGTGTTGGGACACGCAGTGCGGCCGATGTCGCGGCGCGGTGCGAGTGTCGGTGACGGCGTGTGGGTCACGGGCTGGGTCGGCGGCGCGCGAGCGGCAATTCGCGACTGGGAATCGGGGAAGGAGCCGGAGCCAACGATTCGCGAGTTCTTTGTGAATCCGCTGCCACGCCTTGCCACCGCGCGGTGGCTGGCCGAGCAGGGGGCGACGGCGATGATCGACGTGAGCGACGGCATTGCCGGCGACGCGCTACACCTCGCCGCGGCGTCGGCAGTGCGCATCGAGATCGACATCGCCCGTATTCCGCTCTGCCCGGCGGTGCCGCTGGTCGCGATCCGGCACGGCGATGACCCCGCTGTCATGGGTGCGCGGGGCGGGGAAGACTACGAGATCCTGTGCACGCTGCCGGCAAGTTTTGATGGCGCCGAGGCGTGCATGACGGACACGGGTGTGCCGGTGGCGCGGATTGGCACGGTGGTGAGCGGTTCTGGGGCGATCATGTTGCGCGATGGCGTCGGCGTGGACATTCACGGATTTCGGCACGAGGTGTAGCAGCGCGACTCGCATCGCTGCGTCCTACCCCCTTCGCCAAACGCTCCGGACGTCGGACATACCGCGTTCCCGCCCCACCCTGAGAGAGTGCCCGTCTAGTCGGCAACCCCAGGGGGCGCTCGGTGACGAGCGTTCGATGACCAGGACCGTACTGTTGACGCTGATTACATCGAAATCTCCTCGTGGCTCCCGGGTTAGGACTTGGCGCCCTTCCTCCCCGCAGCTTTCCTCACCAGCCATCGGAAATGGTATACTGATTGATCTCCCCTTCCCGGGTCCGACGACCGCTCCACGATTCGTCGGTCTGCTCGTCGACCACCGCCGTCCAGAGTGTCGATGTCACAGCGCAGCGTGGCCCGCCGCCTTCCCCTTCAATGGAAGCTCCCACTTGGGATCGGCCTTCTCGTGTGCATTACTGCAAGCGTTATCGGCCTGGCATCCTACCGACTGGCCCGGGAGTCAGCCAGGGATGCGCTCTCCGCACGGCTCGCCAACATGGTCGAGCAGATGGCGCGGGGGCTCGAAAAACGGGCAGGGGAGTACTCCGCTTCCGCTCGCGCCGTAGCGGGCAATCCAGACGTCATCGCCTTTGTGCTCGACAGCCTGCCGGTCGGGGTTCGCCGGGAGCCCCTGACGCGAACGCTCCCCACGGCAGACAGCACAACTGTTTCGAGATCGCTCTGGACAGGTGCCGGCGTGCTGCTCGTGGCCGATGCCGATACCTCGTCGCTCGCACAGATCTCGCCAGCCGAGATCACGCGGGGCGAACACTGGCAGCGGGACTCTGCCTTTGTCGGCCGGTTCCGCGCGGTTGACACGACCTTCATCGTATATCCGGTAATCGCGCCGGTGCGGGCAGGCGATGTCACCGTCGGCCACGTCGTCGAGTGGAGCCACGTCTCGGGCAACGCCGTGTCGCGCGATCAGATCTCGGGTCTGATCGGCTCCGGCGGCGTCCTGTACCTCGGGAGCAAGGGCGGTGCCTGGACCGACCAGGTGACGTCGGTCGACCCGCCACCGATCGATGCGACTGCTGTCGACACGATGGTGGGGTATCATCGTGAGGGTGTCGGCCGAAGGCTCGCGCGGGCCGCGAACA
>JACDBX010000163.1 GCA_013694695.1 Gemmatimonadales bacterium
GCCGCCGAGGGCGGCCACTACACCCTTGTCACCATCGACACCGACCAGCCGGCCGAAAGCGAACTCGACCGGCTCGGCAAGCACTTCCTGGGCGAGGTCCACAAGATGGCCAATCCGCAGCACGAGCTTCGCGGCACGTACTGACGCCCGCCCCACCTGATGCCGGGACGACGACTCCGCTGACATGCTTCATGCTTGACCCATCTCGCTGTCGCGTCGAAGTTTCCGCGCGATCCCGACCCCGTATGCGAGGCCTCCGACCGGCATGGCAACACCCGACCTGAACGCTTCGGCGTCCCACGGCCTCACGCGCGAGCAACTGCTCGCCCTCTATCGCTGGATGCGCCTCACCAGGACCCTCGAGGAGCGCCTGGTTGCGCTCTATCGCCAGACCAAGGTGGTCGGCGGCCTCTTCCGCTCGCTCGGGCAGGAGGGCTGCGCCGTCGGCTCGGCGTTTGCGCTCGAGCGTCGTGACGTGCTCTCGCCGCTCCTCCGCAACCTCGGATCGATGCTGGTGAAGGGCGCCGAGCCCGTCGAGATCCTGCGCCAGTACATGGCGAAGGGCGATTCCCCCACGCGCGGTCGCGAGCTCAACATCCACTTCGGCGACGTCGAGGAGCGCAATTTTGTCGGGCAGATCTCTCACCTGGGCGACATGGTGCCGGTCATGGCCGGCGTCACGCTCACCTTCAAGATCCGCGGTGAGGACAGGGTGGGGCTGGTGTATGTGGGCGACGGCGCCACGAGCACCGGCGCCTTCCACGAGGGGATCAACTTCGCCGCGGTGCAGCGCTGCCCACTGGTGGTGATCGTCGAGAACAACGGCTATGCCTATTCCACGCCCACGTTTCGACAGACCGCTGCGCGACAGTTCATCGACAAGGCGATTGGCTATGGCATTCCGGGAGTGCGCGCCGACGGCAATGACGTGCTCGATGCCTATCGGGTCACGCGGGATGCGGTCGACAACGCGCGGCAGGGCGGGGGCGTCACCCTGATCGAGATGCTCACCTACCGGCGCCGGGGCCACGCGGAGCACGACAACCAGAGCTACGTGCAGCCGGGGGAGATCGAGCGCTGGGCCGCGACCAACGACCCGATCGACCGTTACGTCGCCCGGCTCACCGGCGAGCTCGGCTTCACCACGGCCGAGGTCGAGGGGGTTGACGAGGAAGTGCGCACCGTGGTCGACACCGCGACCGACCAGGCCGAGGCTTCGCCGCCGTGCGATGGCCCTGATGCGCTGCGCGGTGTGTACGTGGAGCCGGCGGCGATGCCGCGTCTCTGGTATCGCGAGGGTGTCGCTTCCGCGGTGGACGCGCACGAGCGCCCGGAGAGCTGGGGGACACACGATGTCTGAGATCACCTTTCTCGAGGCGATACGCGAGGGCATCACCGAGGAGATGGAGCGCGATGAGAACGTCTTCTGCCTGGGTGAGGATATCGGCGCGTTTGGTGGCGCGTTCAAGGTCACCGACGGACTGCATGCCCGTTTCGGCGATTCGCGGGTGATTGACACCCCGATTGCCGAGGCGGGCATCGTGGGCGCGGCGGCGGGTGCGGCGCACTACGGGATGCGCCCGGTGGTGGAGATGCAGTTCATCGACTTCGTCTCGTGCGCGTACGACATGCTGACCAACTATGTCGCGACGGCGCGCTACCGAGCATTCCTGCCGTGTCCGATCGTGGTGCGCGGTCCGTCGGGCGGATACGTGCGCGGCGGGCCGTTCCACTCGCAGAACCCCGAGGCAGCGTTCCTGCACACGCCCGGGCTCAAGATCGCGTATCCGGCGACCGCCGAGGACGCGAAGGGAATGATCAAGGCTGCGATCCGTGATGATGACCCGGTGCTTTTCTTCGAGCACAAGTACCTCTATCGCCGGATCAAGGGCACGATGCCGCCGGGCGACCACGTGGTACCGCTGGGGGTGGCCCGTACCGCCCGGGAGGGCACGCATCTCTCGATCATCACGTACGCGGCAACGGTGTGGAAGTCACTGGAGGCGGCGGAACTGCTGGCCGCCGAGGGAATCTCGGTCGAGGTGATCGACCTGCGCACCCTGCTCCCGCTCGACGATTCCGCTATCGTTGCTACAGTGAAGAAGACCAATCGGGTGCTGGTGGTCCACGAGGACACCGTCACCGGCGGGGTGGGGGGCGAGATCACCGCCCGGATCAACGAGCTCTGCTTCGAATGGCTCGACGCACCGGTGCGGCGAGTGGCCGCGCACGACGTGCCGCTGCCGTATGCACCACCGCTCGAGGATTTCGTGCTGCCGCAGACGTCGGACATCGTGCGCGCGTGCCGCTGGCTCGCCGCCTACTGAACAGGGATTCCACGGGGAGTTGGGGATGGCTCGCATTGACGTGATCATGCCGCAGATGGGCGAATCAATCACCGAGGGCACGATGTCGCGGTGGATCCGCCAGGTCGGCGATACGGTGAAGCGCGACGAGCCGATCTTCGAGATCTCGACCGACAAGGTCGACGCCGAGATCCCCGCGCCGAATGCCGGGGTGCTGAGCGAAGTGCTGGTCACCGAGGGCCAGACCGTGGCCGTGGGCACGATTGTGGCGCGCATCGAGACCGAAGC
>JACDBX010000191.1 GCA_013694695.1 Gemmatimonadales bacterium
ACGAACACGTCAGCGGCTTCCATCACCCCAGACTTGAGCGCCTGGATGCCATCGCCCGATTCGGGCACGAGTGCCAGCACGGTGGTGTCGGCCATGCGCGTGACATCAAGTTCCGACTGGCCGACCCCGACCGTCTCCACCAGGATGCGATCGAACCCGGCAGCGTCGAGTACGTCGCATACCTCGCGGGTCGTGGTGGCCAGCCCGCCGAGGGACCCGCGCGTGGCCATCGAACGGATGAAGACCCCGGGGTCGAGCGCAATCGACTCCATCCTGATCCGGTCACCCAGCAGCGCCCCGCCGGTGAATGGTGACGTGGGGTCCACCGCGACCACGGCGACGCGCAATCCCTGTGCGCGGTACGCCGCCACCAGGCGCTCCGTGATGGTCGACTTCCCCGCCCCGGGCGGCCCGGTCAAACCGATCCGGCGCGCCCGCCCGATCCGCGGATGGATCGCGGCGAGGAGCCGCTCGAAACCGGGGCGGCCGTTCTCCACCACCGACACCGCGCGCGCCATGGCGGCAACCTGTCCCGCGAGAAGACCCGCAACGAGTGCGTCGTGCGTCATGTCGGAACCTTCACCGTTCGCGGGTGCGGGGCAAGGCAGTGCGGCGCATCACAGCAGCACCATCGTGCCCAGGCCGAGCAGGAGGAGGAAGCCGCAGACGTCGGTGAATGTCGTCACGAAGATCGATGAGGCCACCGCTGGATCGACGCCCAGACGCTCGAGGAACACGGGGATGAACGATCCGGCGAAACCCGCCACCACGAGGTTGCCGCTCATCGCCAGGAACACCACCAACCCAAAGCGCCACGGCTCACCGAGCATCACCGCGAGCACCCCGATGACCACGCCGATCGCCAGGCCGTTGAACGCCCCGACCAGGATCTCCTTCGAGATCACAGACCACATCCGTGACACCGGAACGAGGCCCAGCGAGATCCGTCGCACCGAAACCGCGAGCGCCTGCGTGCCGGTGTTGCCTCCCATGCCGGCGATGATCGGCATCCACACTGCGAGCGTCGGGATGGCGGCGATCGACCGTTCGAAGTAGTAGACGACCGCTGCAGCGAGGAACGCGGTGAGCAGGTTGACGTAGAGCCACGGAAGACGACTCCGCACTGCATCACCCCAGCTTCCGCCCAGCGCCTCGTCCGGGGACACGCCGCCGAAGCGAAGCAGGTCCTCGGTCGCCTCCGCTTCCGTGACGTCGATGACGTCGTCGTAGGTCACTCGCCCCAGCAGTCGATTGGTGGCATCGACCACCGGAATGCTCGGCAGGTTGTAGCGCGCCATCAGCCGCGCGACTTCCTCCTGGTCGACGTCGGGGAATACCTGCGCGACGACATCTTCCATCACCTCGCGCACCTGCCGCCCGGAATTTGCCAGCACCAGCTGCTTGAACGTCAGCACCCCGGCCAGGCGCCGGGCGGTGTCCACCACGAAGATCTCGGTGACATCGTCGATGTTCTCCGCCTGTCGCCGTACCGCCTCCAGCGCGAGGCCCACGCTGTCGTGGTCGGTCACCGTGACGACCTGCAGCGTCATCAGGCCGCCGGCGGTTTCCTCATGGTACCCGAGGAGGCGGTCAACGTCGCGCCGATCGCCGACGGCGGAGAGGATGCGCTCCTGGTCGTCGCGATCGAGCTCGCCCAGGAGGTCGGCGGCATCGTCGTCCTCCAGTTCGTCGACGATCCCGGCGGCCTGTTCGCGGTCAAGCGCTGCCACGATGTCCTCGGCGTGCTCCTCATAGGGCATCTCGACAAGTGCCTGCGAGGAGATCTCGACCGGGAGCACCCGGACGAGCGCAAGCCGCTCGTCATCGTCGAGGTCCGAGAGCACGTCGGCGAGGTCGGCCGGCTCGAGAAGCCACGCGCGCTCGATGAAGGCCTCGATCCGGCCCTCGCGCACCAGCGCCACCAGCTCCTCGACGCGCGTCCCCATCGGCTGCGTCACCGGTCACCACCGTCGAGAACCGTGGGGCTGGATCCACCGCGCCGCACAAGGATTCGGGCGATGCGGGTGGGACTCGCCTGCAGTATGTCGACCTCGAGCCCGCGAATGATGAAGCGTTCGCCCGTGGCGGGGATCCGCCCCGCCAGTTCGGCGACCAGGCCGGCAAAGCTGGCGGCATCGCTCCGCGGGAGCGCCAGCCCGAAGTGCTCGGCCACTTCGGGTAGTGTCGCTGTTCCATCGATTTCGAGCGGCGCGCCAGCCACCACCGGTGCCGGCGAAGAAGGGTCGTCCTCGTCGGATATCGCGCCCACGAGCGCCTCGAGCAGGTCCTCCAGCGTGACCACACCGGCCGTCCCCCCGAACTCGTCGAGCACCACCGCGAAATGGCGGCGGTCACGCTGCATGTCGATCAGCAGGTCGCCCGCCAGCCGTGACTCCGGCGCGAACGCCACCGCGCGAACCGGGACAGCGTCGTCGGGATTCAGCTTGAAGAGGTCGAATGCGTGGACCATGCCAACGATGTCGTCGAGGGTGTCGCGGTACATCGGGAGGCGGGTGTACCCACTTTCCGCGAAGACCTCGAAGACCGTCGCGTACGACGCATCATGCGCCACGGCGATCATCTCGGTCCGCGGGGTCATGACGGCGCGCACCGGGCGCTCGGCAAATGTCATCACGCCGCCGACCATCACGAGCTCATCGCCATCCGACATGCCATTGGCGATCCCCTCACGGGCGAGGTCACGCAGGTCGCTCGCGGCGTCAGCGTTCCTCGCTGGCAGCACGAGCCCGATCGCACCGGTCCACGCCTGCAGCACCGGACGAAGCGCCAGGGCAGCGCGCGCCGCCCGGGGAACGGTCAGGGAACGCGGCAGCAGGTACGCGCCCACGAGCGTGACCGGAACCACGATCACCAGCAGGAAGAGCGCGAGCTGAGGGACCGAGAATCCGGTGAACACGCCCGGCACGACCGCACCGATCAATGCGACGCCGAGCGAGATCGCGGCCGTCGCTGATGCCACCTGGCGCTGGGTGATCGCGAGCCAGTGGAAGGAATCGTCGCTGCCACGCAGGCGTCTCGATATTGCCTCTGCCACCTGCGCCCTCGCGGTCGTCACGACGGCAGCCGAGGCAACGGCGCCGAGCACCGAGATCGTCACGGCGACCAGCAGGAGGAGCCAGATCATCCCTTGCCTCCGCGAGATGGGGCCGGGAGGGCGGCCGCCTCGGGTCGCCACAATGAGACACGACGCACTCGGCGCCGAATCACCAGCTCCACCACCACACGCCATCCGTCGAGCTCGAACTCCTCCCCGGTGCGCGGCACTCGCCCAAGTGCGGCGAGCACCATCCCGCCGACGGTGTCAACGTCCTCGCGCTCGAAGTCGTGGTCGAGTTCCGACTCGAGGTCGGCGAGCGCGACACCGCCCTGCACTGTCAGGTGGCCGTCGTCGTGACGGAACAATGGCTGCACTTCATCGACATCATGTTCGTCCTGGATCTCGCCGACGATCTGCTCGAGGATGTCCTCAAGCGTGACCAGGCCCGCCGTACCACCGAACTCATCCACGACCACCGCGATGTGCCCCGGCCCGCGCTGGAAGTCGCGCAACTGGCGATCGAGCCGTTTTGCCTCGGGTACGAATGCCGGCGGGCGGATCAGCGCCTGCCACGATTCAGATGCTTCGCGGCGGCCGCCGAGGCGCGGCAGGATGTCCTTGGCGTACAGCACCCCCACCACCTCATCAGCGTGCTCGTCGAACACCAGCAGGCGGGCGTGCTCGCTCCGCCGCAACGTGCTCGTGACCTCCGCTTCGTCCTCGCTCACGTCGACCGACACGATGTCGATGCGAGGCGTCATGACCTCCGACACGTTCATCGATGCCAGCGAGAATACGCCGAGCGCCATTTCCTGCGGCGACGGGGCGCCGTCGCGCGGCGAGGCCTGGGTTGTGTCCGGCATGGTGCCGTTGAGCTGCTCCGCCATCCAGAGCAATGGGCGAAACGCCGGGGCGGCGGCCAATGCGACGCGTCGCGCATACGGCACCAGTTCCGGGGCCAGCACCCCGAGAAGCCGGGGCACCAGGTCACCCACCGCCCACACGAGCACCGACACCAGCACGACCCGCAGCGCACCGAGGGCCGGCGGGAACGCCCACCATCCTGTCACCGTGGCGGCAAGGCCCGCAGCGATCGTGAGCGACGCCAGGTGCATCACGTGGAGGATGCGCTCCGGCGAGAGCCGCGACCGCGCGGGGTCCCGCGCGAGCGCGCGCGCGCCGAGCTCGCCGTCGCCCTGCCCCGCAAGCGCCACGAGCGCGGCCCAGAGCATCACCAGCCCGGTGAGCGCGGGCAGTGCTGCCATCAGCAGCGCACTCATGAGAGTTCCCGCACGTAGTGCTCCTGCAGCGTCCACATCGGTGAGCGGGTGCGGGCCTCGCCCTCGTCATGCACGTGACCGATAACGTGCAGGGTGCCATGCACCATCAGGCGGACAAGTTCCTCACGCACGGCGAGCCCCCGTCGCCGTGCTTCCCGCGCCGCCATGTAGCGGCAGATGTAGATGTCCCCCGTTACGGCACCGTCGGGCTGGGGCAGCGCGAACGAGATCACGTCGGTTGGCCAGTCATGGTCGAGGTGCCGCTGGTTGAGGCGGCGCATTGCGTCCTTGCCGAGGAACGTCACGGCTACGTGCGCGTCGGCGCCCTCGTGGCGCAGCACGTGGCTCACGGTGTGGCGAACCAGCGCGGCCGCGACCGGCGCCGCGGCACCGCCGACCACCACGGCAAGCCGGCCGGGGGGCGGTACAAGCGTCATCCAGCCTGGTCTTCGGCGTACGCCCGGATGATGTCCTTGACCAGCCGATGGCGCACCACGTCCTCGTCGGTGAGATAGTGGAACGCGATGCCGTCGATCCCGGGGAGGACACGCTCAATCTGGATGAGCCCCGAGTCCTCGCGTCGCGGGAGGTCGACCTGCGTCTTGTCGCCGGTCACGACCACCTTGCTGTTCATCCCGAGGCGGGTGAGGAACATCTTCATCTGGGCGCCCGTGGCGTTCTGCGCCTCGTCGAGAATGATGAATGCGTCTGAAAGGGTCCGCCCGCGCATGTAGGCCAACGGGGCGATCTCGATGGTGCGGGTCTCGAGCGCTTTCTGCATGCGCTCATGGGACATCATGTCTTCCAGCGCGTCATATAGTGGCCGAAGGTATGGATCGACTTTCTGCTGCAGGTCGCCCGGGAGGAAGCCGAGCGACTCGCCGGCCTCGACCGCAGGCCGGGCGAGGACGATCCGCTTGACCTGCTTGCGCGACAGCGCCTCGACCGCCTTCGCGACCGCCAGGTAGGTCTTGCCGGTTCCTGCGGGTCCGATGCCGATGACGACGTCGTGTTCCTGGATAAGCGAGAGGTACTCCCGCTGACCCGGCGTCTTCGGGATGATCGCGCGGCGCTGCCCCGGGAGCACGATCTTGCCTGCGTCGCGCGTGACGGCCAATTCACTGGTATGGCCCTCGCTCGCAATGCGAAATACATCCTCGGGCTCGATCGGCTGGCCGGCACGCGCCATGTCGACGAACCCCTGTATGATCGGCGTGGCCCGGTCAAGCTGCGCCTGCGTACCGCTGACGTTGATGACGTCACCGCGCTGTGACACGCGAACGCCCAGCGCGCGCTGCAACTCGGCAAAGTTGCCATCGTTGACACCGGCGAGTAGCAGTGGATCGGCCCCCTCGGCGCTGATCGTGTGCCGGAACTCCTCGGTCATGAATCCTCGATGGTGGTGGCCAGGCCGAGCGCTGCGAGATCGGCGGCAGCGACCTTCGTGGGGGCGCCTTCCAGCAGTGCGCGGGCGGCTGCCGTCTTCGGGAACGCGATCACGTCACGCAACGACGGGGCGCCGGCAAGCAGCATCGCGATCCGGTCGAAGCCGAGCGCGAAGCCTCCGTGGGGTGGTGCACCGGAACCGAGCGCGTCGAGCAGGAAGCCAAACCGGCGGCGCTGCTCCGCGTCCTCGAGCCCGAGGGCACGAAACACCGTTGCCTGGAGTGTCGGGTCCGTGATGCGAATCGAGCCCGAGCCGAGCTCGTTCCCGTTGTACACCGCGTCGTAGTGGAGCGCGCGGCAGCGTCCCGGGTCGCTCTGGACGAATGGAATGTCATCACCATGTGGTGACGTGAACGGATGATGGGTGAACACCCATGTGCCCGTTTGCGGCTCCTGCTCGAACAGCGGGAAGTCGACCACCCAGCAGAACGCGTGCGCGGTCGTTGGCGTGATCTCCGGGCGACGCGTCAGCAGCGTGCGCACCGCGTGCAGCGCCGGGTTCGTGACCCTGTCAGGCCCGGCCACCGCGAGGACCAGGTCGCCGGTCACGCCCCCGACACCCTCGAGCGTTCCGGAGCCGAGCGCCTTGACGCCCTGACCTTCCCATCCGCCGTCCGACCGCCGCGCCCAGAGCAGTCCCCCGGCACCGGCAGCGCGCGCCGCATCGGCGAGCGTGTCGATCTCCTTCCGGCTGAATGCGGCGCCACCCGGAACCCTGATCATCCGCAACCGGCCGCCCGCCCCCAGGGCGTCCACCACGAACGGCGCGGCATCCACGCCGCGACTTGCCGTGACGTCGTCAATCTCGAAGCCGTAACGAAGGTCGGGCTTGTCGATCCCGTAGCGCTCCATCGCCTCTGCATGCTGCAGCCGCCGGAACGGAATGGAGACGTTGTGTCCCGCCTCCGCCCAGAGATCGTGCAGGACCCGCTCGACCACCGCCAGGATGTCGTCCTGCGAGACGAATGAGGCCTCAAGATCGATCTGGGTGAACTCCGGCTGACGATCCGCGCGCAGGTCCTCATCGCGAAAGCACCGCGCGATCTGGAAATAGCGATCGAAGCCTGCAACCATGAGCAACTGCTTGTAGATCTGCGGCGATTGCGGCAGGGCGTAGAACTCGCCCGGATGCACGCGGCTCGGCACGAGGTAATCCCGCGCACCCTCCGGGGTCGGCTTGGTCAGGATCGGGGTTTCGATCTCGAGGAAACCGAGCTCAGTGAGCGTCCGCCGGGCCTGCTGCAGCAGGCCGTGCCGCATGACGATGTTCGCTTGCAGCTCCGGGCGGCGCAGGTCAAGGATCCGGTGCTGGAGCCGGAGTTCCTCGGATGCCATTTCCTCCCCGTCACGCCGGGCCACCGGAATCGGAGGGGTCTGCGCCGGACCCACCACCTTGAGCGAGTTCACCCTGACCTCGATTTCACGCGAGGTCATCGTTGTATCCCTTGCAGGTTCAACCCTTTGCGTCACAACGCCCTCGACGAGGACGACCGTCTCCGCACCGAGGTCGGCAGCAAGGGTCATGGCTTTTGAGGGGGTCCATTTCGGGTCGCACGAGAGCTGGACGAGGCCGTCGCGGTCCCGCAGGTCGAGGAAGACGATGCCGCCGAGATCCCGACGCCGATGGATCCAGCCGCCGAGGCGGACCGTTTCCCCGACCTCGGCCGCCGTGAGTGAACCGCAGCGATGTGTCCGGAATGCCGTCTGTGACATCGAGCCTGGGGCCGAGGAAATGGCGCGCGCGCCGTGGTGATACCGAAGCCCAAGTTAACCCAGCTACGGAAGCCGACCAACGCGGCAGGGGGCCCTTCACGACCCTACTCGGGACGCTCGCACCGAGTGGCATCTGCTAGCTTTCCGGCATGGATGCGCCCCGGAACCTCCTCGATCTCACCCCCGCCGATGCGCGAGCCACCATCAGTGCGTGGGTCACGGCGTCGGGCCTGCCGGCGTACCGGGCCCGGCAGGTCGAGGCGCGCCTGTGGCAACGCCCGGTGGGTGCATGGACCGAGGCGATGGAGCTTCCGGTGTTGTTGCGCGACCAACTCGAGGCGGCGTTCCCGCTGGCCCGCCTTGCAACGGGCGCGGTGCAGCAGTCAACCGACGGCACCCAGAAGTTCCTCTGGGAACTCGCCGACGGTGAGAAGGTCGAGTCGGTACTTATCCCGACCGCGTCGCGGCGGACCCTCTGCATCTCGTCCCAGGCCGGCTGTGCACTCGGCTGTACGTTCTGCGCGACGGGCCGGATGGGCTTTCGCCGCAACCTTGCTGCCTGGGAGATCGTCGCTCAGGTGCGCGAAATCATCTTGCGCAACCCTGACGACAAGCCGACGAACATCGTCTTCATGGGAATGGGCGAGCCGCTTCTCAATTGGCCGGCGGTGGACACCGCGCTGACCATCCTCAACGCCCCAGAGGGCTTGGGTATCGGGGCACGGCACATCACGGTGTCGACGGTGGGGATCGTGCCGGGCATGGAACGGCTTGCCGCCCGCCCGGAACAGTTCAGGTTGGCGATCTCGCTGCACTCGCCGCGAGCCGACCAACGACTCGCCATCATGCCGATCGAGAAGAAGTACCCGCTCCGCGAGGTCCTCGCCGCAGCCGCGAACTTCGCGCGGCGGATCACGTTCGAGTACGTGCTGATTGCGGGCCGGAACGACACCGACGACGACGCGGCCATCCTCGCGTCACTCGCGCGGAAGCTCGGCGCCCACGTCAACCTGCTGCCGCTACATCCCGGCGGCGACCCCGCCCTCGTGCCCACCGACGGCCGCGGAATCAGGTCGTTCCGCGACCGCCTGCTCGATCATGGGGTCGAGGCTGTCGTGCGACGGAGCCGCGGGCTCGACATCGACGCGGCGTGTGGCCAGTTGCACGTCAAGATGGCCCGGCGCGAACCGCAGGTGCGCTGACTCAGCGCCGTACTGGTGCGAGCCCCCGAACCCACGTAGCGATGTCGTCGATCACCGCCGGGTCGACGTGACCCTCGACCATGTACTCCTCTGGTCGGGGGGTGCCAGTTCCCGCAATGAAGAAGTGATTCAGTGCCGGATATCGCCTGACGGTCAGGCCCTCCCGCCGTCCAAGCAACGCGAGCCACTGATCGAGCTGCTCGATGGTGACCTGGTAGTCGCGCCCCCCCTGCAGCACCAATGTCGGCATGCGGATCTGCCGGAGCGTGGCGGCGGACGAATAGGCAGCAAGGTCGAGCCAATACGCGGCCGGCGCGCCGAGCAGCAATTGGGTGTTTGCCGAGTCGGCCGGGGTGATGGCCCGGACCCGTTCGAGCATCGGCGCGATCATGCGCATCTGGGCATTGATCGCCGCCGTGTCTGCACCGGGAAGCGCCCCGATGTAGGCAAACTGTCGGACGACCTGGTCGACGAGGGACGCCTCCGTCGCACCCGCCATGATGACGATGCCGGCCAGCGCCCGATCAGACGACGCGATGCGCGGCGCGACCATGCCGCCGAGCGAATGGCCAATGACGACCACCCGATTCAGATCGACTTCAGGTTGCTGCCGCAGCAGCGCCACCGCTGCGAGCGCGTCGTCGATGGTCTCGTCCTGCACCGTGAACACCCGGTTTGCGAACCAGAACGGCCTCACCTTCGTCCGCTTGTCGTACCTGAGCGATGCGACGCCACGCGCGGCGAGTCCCGTGGCGATGTCACGATACGGCGCATTCGGCCCGTAGGTGAGGTCGCGGTCCGACGATCCCGAGCCGTGCACGATCACCACCGCCGAATGCCGTCCCGGGCCCGCGGGCGCGACAAACGTCGCGCCGAGTGGGCCAGCCGGCGTCGCGATTTCAAGGGCACGCTCGATGGGTACGTCCTGCGTCACGCGGGGCGCGGGCGCGTTGCCCCCGCAGCCCACGATCGGGAGGGCCAACAGTCCGCGCAGTACCATTGCCCGATGATCCATGTTGTTTCTCCTGTTTGCAACTGTCACGCAACCCGGTCTGGCGGCTCCTCGCCGGCGAAGAACGCTGTCAGGTTGTCGATCACGCGCTGTCCCATCGCCTCGCGCGCCTCATGCGTGGCCGAGCCGAGGTGCGGGAGCAGCACGACATTGTCAAATTCAAGGTAGCGACGATCGAGCGCCGGCTCGCCGCGGTAGACGTCGAGCCCCGCCGCGCCAAGATGGCCTGACGCAAGTGCCGCCACGACAGCACCGTCGTCCACCACGTCACCGCGAGCCGTGTTGATCAGCACCGCACCCCGCCGCATCGACGCGATCCGTTTCGCATCGACGAGGTTGCGGGTGGCCGGCGTGCTGGGGCAGTGGAGCGAGACCACGTCCACGGCGCCGAGCAGTGCGTCGAGCGTGGCGGAACCTGTTGCCCCGAGGGCTTCAAGTTCGGCAACCGAATCGTGCCTCGGATTGTGGTAGCGCACCTGCATCCCGAAGCCGCCGATCGCGCGGCGGGCCACGGCCCGTGCGATCCGCCCGGTGCCCACCAATCCGAGGGTGGAGCCGCTGACCCGTCTGCCCAGCAGGTGCGTGGGATGCCATCCGCCCCACGCACCCGCGCGAAGTTCCCGTTCCCCCTCACCGGCGCGTCGCTGCGCCATGAGGATGAGCATCATCGTCAAGTCGGCGGTGCAATCAGTGAGGACATCGGGCGTGTTCGTCACCACGATGCCGTGCGCCCGCGCGGCGTCGAGGTCGATGTGATCGGTCCCCGCGCCGTAGCTCGCGATGATCCGGGTGCGGAGCGGATAAGCGGCGAGCACTCCCGCGGTGATCCGGTCGGTGAGCGTGCACACGAGCGCATCGGCGTCGCCCAATGCACGCTGCAGCATCAGCGGATCCGACGGCTGGTCCGAGTCCGGGATCACCGCGTTGAACTGCCGGCGAAGCTGGTCTTCGATCGGCGGCACGAGACGGCGGGTCACGTGAACCCGGGGACGCGGGGTCATCGATGGCAGGATGGAGAGGTCATCCCGGTAATATTGCACGAACCCGTCAGGAGTCACCGTGAGTGCATCGTCGCCGCGCCCGCTGCTCGAGTCCTGCCTCGCCGCGGCCATCCGGGCGGCCGACCCCAGGCCCGCCATGGACCGAGTCCTGGCGACCCGCACGCCACCCGATGTGCCCGTCTTCATCATCGCAGCCGGCAAGGCCTCGGAGGCCATGGCCGAATCTTTGGTGGCCTGGCTCGCGCTCCACCGGCGCAACCCGGCGGGCGGCATCGTGGTGGGAACGGAGACCGCGACTGCCATTCATCCGTCCGTCCTGGCCCTCGTCGGGGATCATCCCGTGCCCGGCGCGGCGTCACACGCGGCGGCGCGGGCGATCCACGAGTTGGTCGGCACGATCCCGTCGCGTTCTGCGGTGCATGTTGCCATCTCGGGGGGTGCGAGTTCTCTCATTGCCGGGCCACTCCCGGGACTTGCCATGAACGACGTGACGGCGCTGTTCCGCCTGCTGCTGCACTCGGGTCTCGAAATCGGCGCGGTCAACGCCGTGCGCAAGCGTGTCTCACGGTGGAGTGCTGGGCGGCTCGCACTTGCCTGTCACCCAAGCGCGATGACCGCGTGGGTCGTCTCCGACGTGCCGGGAGACGACCTGGCCACCATCGGGTCGGGCCCCTGCACCGCCGATCCCTGGACCGCCGAAGCGGTGCGCAGCGTGCTCAATCGATCGGGGGTGGGCGCACGCATGCCCGCCGGGCTCAACCCGGCGTTCGTGCGAGACACGCCGTCGCCGTCGCTCGTCCCGGAAGTCGAGTCGGTCGTGGTCGCATCAAACACCACGGCGATGCAGGGCGCGGTGGCCGCCGCGCAGGCAGCGGACTGCCTCATCCGGGTCGATCACGATCTCCTGTCGGGTGACGCCGCCGAGGCGGGTCGACGTCTCGCCGCGACGGCCATCAACGCCGCGCGGGAATGGCACGCCCAGAACGAGGTGCTGAAGGATGAGGGCTTCGGCGGCGCGCTCCGGCCGTTGTTCCTGGCCTGGGGAGGTGAAACGACCGTGCGGATCACCGGCGAACCGGGGCGCGGTGGACGCTGTCAGGAGCTCGCGCTCGCCGCTGCCGAGGCATTGGAGGTTTCGCCCCACCCGGTGACGCTGCTCGCTGCCGGAACTGATGGCCGTGACGGCCCAACCGATGCAGCAGGCGCGGTGATCGACCAGACCACGTGGGAACAGATTGGCGAGCTCGGGATCGACGGCGCGGCGGCACTCGCAGGGCACGACACGCACCGGGCGCTGGATGCGGTGGGTGCGCTCGTGCGGACGGGACCGACGGGAACGAACGTGATGGACGTTGTGTTCGCGGTGGTGATGCCTGCCCCCGCTACTGGCAGCGGTGACTAGCGAACGTCATCGAGGAGGCGGGACAGGCGACCGTGAGCCAGCGCCACATCCGGTGACTTCTGCACCAGCTCGAAATACCGCTGCTGGAACTCGGTGCCATTCTCGTCGGGTTGCATCAGGTCTCGCGCGGAGCCCCTGAACTGCTCGACCCTGACGGCCAGGTCGTCCGGCTCCTCGTCGACCGCAAGTTCATCCATCGCGGCGATCAGTGCGGTCAGCGGCCGCAGCCATCCGAACCACGGGTCGTGGATCGCGAGCTGAAGCAGTTCCGTGCTCCCCGGTATCCGGCCGAAGAGGCGTTCATACGCGAGCCGCTCGGCGTCGAGCAGCGCACGGTGCGACGCCAGGATCTCGGCGCGGAGTGCTCCGAGTCGCGCAAACGATGACATTGCGTGTGTCCCTCCACGCTGGAGTGCGGATCGTGGTGCCTCATGGACGGCGACCGACAAAGTCCCGGCCGAGCACCACGCTCAGGTCTACCACCCTCGAGACATCGTAGGCATCGACGACGTCGGCGTCGCCGATCACCGCACGTACGCGGCCAACACCGGTGGTGTCGCGCCGCCTGACCAGGATCACGTTGCGTGACTTTCCTGCAAGCGCGGAATCCGCGTCGCCGAACCACACCACGTCGAGCAGTGCGCGCCGAAGCAGGGTCGCCCCGTCCCGCGCGACGCCAGCGACACCGGAGCCGTTCAGGACCTCGATGTCGACGTCGCGCGGGAGTGAGTCCCAGGGTTCAGGGACCAACGCGGCGGAGCGGCTGCTCGATCGACCCATCCCCACGGCGCCCGCTGCGACAATGAGGACGATCCCGACTGCCCAACCCGCACGACCCAGTTTCATCGCAGCACCTCGTCCCGGAATGCGATGCTTTCCGGAGGATGGCTCCATCGCCGGGTATCCGCGTACGTGAACCGCCGACGCACCACGTCGCGAAGCACCCCGGCGGGATCATCCGGGAATCGTGTCGCCAGCGCGGCGCGCTCGTCGCGATCGAAGTCCCTCCCCGGCTCAAGGAAGTCTGCGCAATACAACGTGCGGCCCGTCTCGGCCCAGCCATTCCAGCCCACCGAATGCCACCGTATCGCGCTGAGCACGTCTTCATCACGTTCCCCTTCCAGTTCGGCACGCGCCGCCGCCGCGGGGCCATGCCGGAGCTCAACCGGACCCTCGACGCCTGGTGCCCACCTGCGCATCTCGGCCTCCGGCGCATCACGGAGCGCGTCGTGCAACCAGACCGCTCGGAGCCACCTTCGCGACTCCTCGGCGGGAAGACGCATCGCGACCGTCCACTGGGTCACGAGCGCGGCGACGCGGCCGACGTGGGCCCGACGGCGCGGCGTAACAATGGCCCAGGGCGGCATGCCGTCCGGGGCCGATCGCAACAGCTCGGCACCCTGGCCAGTCACGAGTCCGGGGCGACGTGGGGCACGGTCCGATTCTCGGCATTCACGAACACCACCGACGGCCGGAACTCGGGCACATCACGCTCCTCGACATCGGCATACGCGATGATGATCACGATGTCACCTGCCATGCCGAGTCGGGCCGCCGCACCATTGAGCTGCAGCACGCCGCTTCCCGCAGGGCCGGGAATCACGTACGTGGTGAAGCGGGATCCATTGTTCACGTTCACGACCTGAATCTCCTCGTACTCGACGAGGTCGGACGCGTCCATCAGCTCGGTGTCGAGGGTGAGTGAGCCCTCGTAGTGCAGGTCCGCCGCGGTGATCGTGGCGCGATGGATCTTCGATTTCATCAGGCGACGCCGCATTCAGCCCGGTTCCTCTCCGAAGATGATATTGTCGATCAGTCGGGTCGAACCGACGCGCGCGGCAACGGCCGCGACCGTGCCCTGCGCCGCGTGCTCAACCGGGGCAAGCTGGTCCGGATCCACCACGGCAATATAGTCCGGCTTCACCCTGGGAGTTCCGGCGAAAACCGTCGCTGCGACCCGCTCCAGCGCCCGTCCGTCGCGCTCCCCGTCGGCCCATCGCCCACGCATTGCGGCCAGTGCGCGCGGGATCGCCAGCGCGGCACTGCGATCGGTCTCGCTGAGAAAGACGTTTCGGGAGCTCAACGCCAGTCCATCGGCCTCCCGCACCGTCACCACCGACACCAGCGCAACCGGGATGTCCAGGTCAGCGACCATCCGGCGCACCAACGTGACCTGCTGGATGTCCTTCTGGCCGAAGACCGCGACGTGTGGTTGCACGATGTTGAGCAGCTTGGCCACCACGGTGAGGACCCCCGCGAAGTGCCCCGGTCGGTGCGCACCTTCCCAGCGATCGGCAGTGGCGCCGGGCACGACGCGGGTCTCGGGGGTTCCGTGATACATCTCTTCCGCCCGCGGGACGAAGAGGATGTCGACGCCGTGCGCGTCCGCCAGCGCCCGGTCGTGTTCGAGCGGACGCGGATACCGGGCGAGGTCCTCTCCTGGAAGGAACTGCAGCGGATTGACGAAGATCGACAGCACGACGATGTCGGCACTCTCCCGTGCGGCCGCAACGAGCGCGAGGTGCCCTTGATGCAGTGCCCCCATCGTCGGCACCAGCGCGATCGTGCGCTTGGTGGACCGCAATGCGCCCAGGTGCTGCCGGATCGACTCGATCGCCTCGAATTCCTGCATCAACTCACTCGAACGAGTGGGCGTCGTCGGGATAGGTGCCGCTTCGCACGTCATCAGCGAACCGTCCTATGGCGTCGCGGACATCGGCGCCGAGCGTTGCATACTGCTTCAGGAACCGGGGCGCAAATCCCTCGTTGAGTCCCAGCACATCGTGCAGCACCAGCACCTGGCCGTCGCATCCCGCGCCCGCCCCGATCCCGATCGTCGGTATCCGAAGCGCGCGGGAGATCTCGGTGGCGCGTCCCCGGGCGACGAGTTCGAGAACCACGGCACTGGCACCGGCGTCCTCGAGCGCGAGCGCGTCGGCGAGCAGCGCGGCTGCATCGGCATCCGACCGGCCCTGGACCCTATAGCCTCCAAGCGCATGGATGCTCTGCGGCGTGAGGCCGAGGTGCGCGACCACCGGAATCCCCCGCTCGACAAGCGCGCGTACCGTTGGCGCCATCACTGCGCCGCCCTCGAGCTTCACCGCGTGACAATCCGTCTCGGCGAGCACCCGGCCCGCATTGCGGATCGCCTCCTCGATGCTGACCTGGTACGAAAGGAATGGCAGGTCGACGACCACCAGTGCCCGCTCCACGCCGCGCCGCACTGCCGCGGCGTGGTAGATCATCTGTTCGAGTGTTGCGCTCAGCGTGTTCCTGCGCCCCGCGATGACTTCATTGAGAGAGTCACCGACCAGCAGGAGATCGATCCCGGCCGACTCAAGGAGGCGCGCGAAGAGGGCGTCATAGCACGTCAGCATCACCAGCTTCTCACCGGTGCTCTTGCGGGTGGCGAGGTCGCGCATGGTCGGTGCCCGGTCCGTCATCGTGCCTCCAGCTCGGCGATCTCGCGCGCCCAGAACGTCCGGTCGCGCAGGCCAGGGTGCGGTAACACCAGCGTTGGGGTGTCACAGGTGAGGTCGTCGTAGCGGACCAGGTCGAGGTCGAGGGTTCGTGATGCCCAGCGCCGGGCGCGGTCCCGACCGGCAGCTCGCTCAATGTCATGGCACGCGCCGAGAAGCGCATGCGGCGAGAGGGTCGTGTCGAGTCGCATCATGCGATTGAGGTACGGCGGCTGTTCGGCACCGCCCAGGGGCGCGGTCTCGTGCACCGTCGTGGCGGCGTCGACGCGAACTCCGTGCAGCCCGCCGAGCCCCGCTTCGGCAAAGGCGTGCCACCCTGAACGGTCGCCCAGGTTGCTTCCCACCGCTACGTAGGCCGTTGGCATCACGCAGGGCCCAGCGCGGCGCGCAGTTCCGCGAGGAAGCGCGCCGAAGCAGCGACGCCGTCCCGCCCGAGAACATCGACCAGCGCACTTCCGACGACCACGCCATCGGCATGCCGGGCCACCGCCGCCGCCTGGTCCGGCCGGGAGATGCCGAAGCCCACCGCAATCGGCAACGTGGTCGCCGCCCGGACCCTTGCGATGGACGCTTCCAGACCAGCGGCGACCTCGCTGGAGGCCCCGGTCACGCCGAGTCGGGCAACGAGGTATATGAAGCCCTCTGCATGTTTCACCGATGCCTGCAGGCGTTCACTCGTGGTGGTGGGGGCCACCAGCCGGATCAGGTCGAGCGGACCGTCGCCGAGGGCGCGCTCCAGGGCAGCGTCGCCGCCGACCGGCAGGTCGGTCAGGAGTATCCCGTGGACGCCGGCGCTGGCAGCATCTCGCACCAGCCGCTCCACCCCGTATTGAAGGATCGGGTTGAGATAGGAGAACAGGACAACCGGGCGGTCGATCGCGGCGTCCGCGACAAGCTCGAGCGTCCGCGGCAGCGTCATCCCGTTCTCGAGCGCGCGGAAGGTCGACGCCTGGATGGTCGGGCCGTCCGCGAGTGGATCGCTGAACGGAACGCCCACCTCCACGATGTCGGACGATTCCGCCGCTGCCTCCAGCATCGCCCGCGACGCCTCGACGGTGGGATATCCGGCAGTCAGGTATGGAATGAGAGCTGCACGGCCATCAGCCCGCGCCGAGGTCCACGCTCGGTCGATCGCGGAATCAGACGAAATAGTGGCCAACGACGAGCCCATAGCGTTCAGGTGACGTAACCTTGACGATTGTCCGCGCGTGACGTCCCTCCGGATCGGCGACAGAGAGGTCGACGAGTTCACCGGGCGGCCCCAGCACGATGCCGTCCGCCGACACCGCAATCCGGACCAGCGGCCGGTGCAGCAGTTGCTGGTCGGGGTTCGGCCCCGCGACGATCGCGACCTCGAAGGTGTCGAGGATCACGCAGGTTCCGACCGGGTAGATGCCGAGAAGGTTGATGAGCGCCTTGACGAGCACCGGATCGTATCCCCTCGCGGAGCTCATCCACATGTCCTTGAGCACGACATCCGGCTCCAGGGGCTCGGTCTGGTAGGCTCGTCGGGTCGTCGCCGCGTCGTAGCCGTCGGCCACGGAGATAAGCCGGGTGAACAGCCCGAGTCGACGCGGCCGGATGGCCCGCGGGTAGCCAGTGAGGTCGATCTTCATGTGATGTTCATGGGCCGCGAGGATCGCTCGCCACGGCAGCTCGTCACCCTCGCGCATGCGAAAGAGCGTCAGCGTTCCGAGCCATGGGTGGGCCTGCATCATGCGCCATTCCTGCTCGTCGAGCGATGACGCCTTGTTGAGCAGGGCGAGATCGAGGCGCGCCTTGCCGATGTCATGCATCATCGCGGCGAGCCCGAGGTCGTACAGCTGGAGCCGGTCGAAGCCGAGTCGCTTGCCGAGCGCGACGGCAAAGATGCTGACGTTGACCGAGTGGGTGAAGGTGTACTCATCGTACGCACGCAGCGTGGTGAGACCAGTGATGGACAACTCGTTCTCGAGCACCTGGTCGACGATGAGCTGAATGGCGCGCTTGATCCGTCGCACGCTCGGAGTCCGACCCATCCGCACGCCCTGCACCACGTCTCGCGCGGCGGCGACGCCATGCGAGTATGTGCGCTTGGCGCTCTCCAGCGCCTCGTCGCCCACCCGGTCCTCCTCCTCGGCGTCACCCGCGGCGTCGATCCAAAGTCGGATGATGTCTGCCTGCTGCATCCGCTGGCGCAGCGCGTCAAGGCGTTCGTCCGGCTCGAGGTCCGGCGTCGTCGTGCCGAGCAGCGACAACCAGCTCTGCCATTCACGCCGCGTGATACCATCCTCGATTCGGAGGAGTCCGATCCCGAAGTAGCGCATCAGTGACACGAACCCGCTGAACGCGGCGAAGTTGTCGAGCCCCAGTCGGAGGCGTGTCTGGTTGATGAAGAGGAAATCACCGGACAGCCGGACCTCGACCGATCCCTCGAGCCGCACGATGCTGATGGTGTGGGCCAGCAGCTCGTCGAGCGCCCGTTCGACCGTTGTGTTCTCGGTGGGGTAGAGCTTGATGGCGCGCTGGGCGCCGTGGATCGACACCAGCAGCGCCCGGCCAGCCTGGCGCAGGACGCCGTCCTCGGCAGCCGACGTCGTCATGGCATCCAATCCCGCAGGACGCTATTGGCGGCGCTCCGCACCACCGGTTCCCTGTCGGTGGTGTAGGTATCGACGAGCATTCGGGCGTCGAGCGATCGGACCTTACCCAGCCCGAACAGCGCGCACGCGCGCACGTCGGGGTGGGCGCGACGACGGAAGAAACCGCGCGGCTCGAGCAGTTCGCGGATTCGCGGCAAGGCCGCGTCAGCCGCCAGCGCGCCGTACGCCTCGAACAGCGCGCGGCGTTCGAGCCGATCCCATCCCCCGTCGGTTTCGGCGAAGAGAAGCCCCTCGAGACGACGCACCATGCCGCCCGAGCCACCCCGTTGTTGCAACAGCGCAAGCGCCGCCTGGCGCACCGTACGATCGGGATCGCCGAGTGCCTCCTCGACCGTTGCGATTGCCGTGGGTGTACCGAAACCGGCAAGGGCCGTAATCGCAGTGAGGCGCAGGGCGACACCGCCGGACTTGTAGTGCCCGATGATCTGGGGCACGAGTCCGGTGATCCCCAACCGCGCGGCCAGCGCAATGGCCGGGTCGAGGGCCTCGGGTGGACCGTTCTCCAGCACGGCCGAGAGTGCGTTCGGAGCCGCCCGTGCCAGCCCCTCAAGGCTCGGCTCCAGCGCTCGGCGCACATCGGGGTTCAGGGTCCGACCGAGGTGGGAGAGAATCGTCGGGAGCGCCGACGGCTTGAGCTCGCGCATCACTTCGCTCACGTCTTCATTGTCGGGGCGACCGATGGCGTCCTCGAGCGCGCGGAAGAGTTGCTCGAGGATCTCAGGCTGGCTCAGGCGTTCCTCGAATGACAGCACCGAGGTGTGGAGTTCCTGGTCGAGCCCGGGTGCGCGCGCCGCGATGACACGCAATTCTCGCAGGATCCGGGCGACCGCCCTGAACCCACCCGCCGCAAGCTGCGCCGGCAGCACGTCCTCAAGGAGCGCGACCGCTTCGTGGCGCACCGCCGGTTCGCGCTGCGTCTCGAGGATGTCCATCAGCGCATCGATGGCGAATGTTCGGTAGTCACGGCGGTACTCATCATCGAGTTCGCTGCGGATCAGTCGAGTTTCCGCCTCGTCGAGGAAGTACGGGGTGGCGTCGAAATCGGTGAGATCGACCAGACCCGAATTGTTCGGTGCCCCGCGAGCGTCATCGATCTCGCGCCTGGCCTCCCCCGGCTCGGCCGCGGCCTCGTGTGCCTCGCTCTCCTGGATGAACTCGGTTCCCTCGCCGATCACCTCGACAAAGGCGTACGTGATCAGCACGAACTCCTGTTCCCAGAGCAGCGTCAGCAGGTCATCGGCCGCGTCGACCGGGAGCAGGCGTGCGCGGTTGACGACGTGCAGCAGGCGGATGATTTCTTCCGCCTCGACGCCGGGGAGGAGCGTCAGGCGGCGCAGCCCGTCGGTGTACAGCTGCCACGCGAGGCCCTCGCTCCCGCCGCCCGACTGCTGATAGACAGCAACTCCCTCCCACTCTATATGCTGTTCGTGGATCTCCAGCACCAATCGACCGGTGACATTCCAGACCGGCGTAAACGCCTCTACCAATGCCTCCATCGCCCGCTGATACACCGGGTTGTTGGGGAGGTACATCTGGAGCGCACGCTGGCCCTTCGTAAGGGTCCGGAGGAGTTCCTCCACGACGCGCACGTCGAGATCGGAGGACATGTGAACCGGAGTGCTCACGCCGGGGCGCCCTCGAGGGCCGCGACGTGAGCAACGTCCTTGTCGCCACGACCGCTGAGGCAGAGGAGCACCACGTGATCCGGCGCCCACTGACCCGCCTGCGCCGCGATCCACGCAATGGCGTGGGACGTCTCCAGCGCGGGGATGATCCCCTCCATGCGGGTGAAGCTGCGGAACGAGTCGAGCGCCTCGCGATCGCCAGCCGATGCGTACCGAACCCGGCCGGTGTCACGAAGCCAACTGTGTTCCGGGCCCACCCCCGGATAGTCAAGTCCCGCTGACACGGAATGCGCGGGCAACACCTGTCCGTCCGCGTCCTGCAACAGGTAGGACAGCGATCCGTGCAGCACGCCTGGCCGCCCCAGCGTGAGCGTGGCGCTGTGCGCGACGGTGTCGATCCCCTCGCCGGCAGCCTCGACCCCGACCAGTTCGACCTCCGGGTCTTCGACGAAGCCCGCGAACATCCCCAGGGCGTTCGACCCGCCGCCGACACAAGCAACGACCGTCCCGGGCAATGCACCGGTTCGCTCGATCACCTGACGCCGCGCTTCGCTCCCGATGACCGACTGGAAATCTCGAACCATGCGCGGGAAGGGGTCGGGGCCCACGACTGACCCGATTATGTAGTGTGTGTCGGGAACGTTCCCCACCCAATCGCGCAGCGCCTCGTTGGTCGCATCCTTGAGCGTCCGCGTGCCGGACGTCACCGGAACCACCGTCGCGCCGAGGAGTTGCATTCGATACACATTCGGTGCCTGGCGGGCGACGTCCTCGGATCCCATGTAGACGACGCACTCCAGGCCGAAACGCGCGCATACCGTCGCGGTTGCGACTCCGTGCTGGCCCGCCCCGGTTTCGGCGATGATCCGTCGTTTTCCCATCCGCTGGGCGAGCAGCACCTGCCCGACCGCGTTGTTGATCTTGTGGGCGCCGGTGTGATTCAGGTCCTCGCGCTTGAGGAGGACCCTGGCACCGACCGCCGCACTGAAACGGGGTGCATCCGAAAGGGCCGAGGGACGCCCGACAAAATCACGCAGGATCCCGTGATACTCGTCCCAGAACGCCGGGTCGGACCGGGCCGCGTCGTAGAGTGCGGTGAGGTCGTCCAGCGCCGCCACGAGCGTCTCGGGGACGTAGCGACCACCGTATGGCCCGAATCGGCCATCGACGGCAGTTTCACGCGGCAGGACGAGCGTCACGCACAGCCTCCAGGAAGGCAACGAGCCGGATCGGATCCTTGATGCCCGGCGCCATTTCGACCCCTGAACTTACATCCACGATGTCCGGAGCCACGAGCCGGATCGCCTCGGCGACATTCCCTGCGTTGAGGCCGCCAGCAAGCACGAGGCGGCGCCGGCGAACTGCCGCGCGCGCGGCCACCGCCAGGTGCAGGGGAAGAGCGACGCCCTGCCCTCCCCCACCAGCCACCCGGGGTTCTACGAGGATCGGCTCGTGGCCCGCTCCGATCCGGTCGATCTCGCGGTGGAGTGTCGGCGCATCGCTGAATCGCGCCACGTGCCACACCATCGTCCCCGCATCGACGAGTTCCCGCCCGACCTCCGGCCCGTGCGACCCGTGCAACTGGGCGCCGGTCAATCCCGCCGACCTCACCACGGTGAGGATCGTCCGCGCCGACTCCATTCCGAAGACGCCGAGCACCGGCACCCCTCCCGCCGCGTCGACGATTGCCCGGGCGCGATCGACGTCGATCACACGGGGCCCCCCGGCGAAGATGACCCCCAGGTAGGAGGCCCCCGACGCGACCGCCAGCGCTGCGTCGTCGGCGCGGGTGAGGCCGCACACCTTTGCCTCAACGACCATGTCGAGGAACGGTCGCAAGGTTTCGCACCGATGATTCTGCGGTCCCGCCGGCGACCAGGGCCGATCCGATGAGAACGGCATCAGCGCCGGCACCAGCCGCTGCGGTCACATCGCCTCGCGACTCCATGCCACTTTCGGCAACCGCGATGACATCGGGCGGAATGGTATTGAGCAATGCCCACGCGGCGGCGCAATCAATCGCGAGTGTATCGAGGTCGCGCGCATTCACCCCCAGCACGTAAGCGCCAGCATCGAGGGCGACGCGCACCTCGTCGGCGGTATGGGCCTCGACCAGGACGCCCAGCCCGATGTAGCGGGCTGCCGCGTGAAGGCGTGCGAGTTCTGCCGGACCCAACGCCCGCACAATCAACAGGACCGCGGCTGCCCCCGCCGCCCGTGCTTCCAGAAGCTGGAGCTCGTCGACCACGAAATCCTTTCGCAGCACTGGCAATGCCACCGTTCGCGCCACGCTGGTGAGGTCATCGAGTGACCCGCCGAAGTGGCCCGGCTCGGTGAGTACCGAGATCGCGGCCGCTCCCCCACGGGCGTACTCACCTGCAAGCCGCACCGGATCGAGCGACTCGTCGATCGGCCCGAGCGACGGCGACCGCCGCTTGACCTCGGCGATCACGGCGACCGAACCCATTCGGAGGGCCTTGGCGAAATCGGGGACCGGCGCGGCGGTCGCGCAGGCCGCCTCGAGGGCATCGCGACGGGGGCGAAGCACCTCCGCGCGCTGGCGGCTGAGGGCGAGGATGGCGTCGAGCAAGGTCGCTGGCATCTTGAAGTTCGGGTTACCTTCGGGTAGGTTGATTCGGGTTCTCTTCGCCATCCGACCTGAGGCCATCGTGCCCCTGACCCGAAAGCAGCGCGAAATCCTCGATTTCCTCGGGGAAGTTATCGCCGACCACGGCTACGCACCGAGCTTCGAGGAGATCGCCGAGAAGTTCGGTTATCAATCGTTGGCCACGGTACACGAGCACCTCACAAATCTCGAGCGCAAGGGGTACATCCGCCGCAGTTACAACGAAAGCCGGGCAATCGAGGTTCTGCCCCCGCGGGGCCTCACCGGCGCGACCGAGATTCCGCTGCTCGGAAACGTTGCGGCCGGGTACCCGATCGAGTCGGTCATGACCGGCGATGTGGTGGCGGTCCCCGATGCGATGCTGCCCCGGCGCGGCGCCAACTATGCACTGCGCGTTCGCGGGGCGTCCATGATCGACGAGCAGATTCTCGATGGCGACCTCGTCGTCGTGAACGGTCGAGAGAGTGCCGACAACGGCGAGATGGTGATCGCCCTGGTCAACGGCGCCGAAGCCACCGTCAAGCGATTCTACCGTGAACCGGGTGGCTGGATCCGCCTCCAGCCCGCCAACACAGAGATGCGCCCTCTCCGGTATCAGGAAAACGATGTGCTGATCCAGGGCATCGTGGTGGGCGTCATTCGGAAGTACTGACCGACGCACTCCTGAGGTCTTCCAGGGTTGCGAGTGCCCGACCGGAATCGAGCGCAGCGTGAGCCATCTCGACCGCGTCCTCCATCGACTCCGCCTTACCGCTCACCAGGATGGCGGCGCCGGCATTCAGCACCACCGCGGCCCGCACCGCCGGCGGCGCCCCACGCGGCCGCTCGAATAGCTGGACGATCGCCGCCGCGTTCTCGGCGGGCTCACCGCCGGCGAGTCCCGCCAGCGAGTCAACGCGGAAGCCCAGCGTATCCGCGGACATCGTCCACTGACGCACGTCGCCGCCTCTCACCTCCCATATCATCGTTTCACCCATCGGGGCAATCTCATCGAGCCCCTCCACGCCGTGGACCACCATCGCGTGGCGCGCGCCCAGGTGGGCCAGCGTGGTCGCCATCAATGCGCCCCGCCTGGGGTCGGCGACGCCGATCACCTGCCGGGTGGCTCCCGCCGGGTTCGCCAAGGGTCCGACGAGGTTCATGATGGTGGGTGTGCCGAGCTTGCGCCGAACCGCAGCGACGTGACGCATTGCCGGGTGATGGGTCGGGGCAAAGAGAAAGGCGATGCCGACCTCCCGCAGGATTCGTCCCGATTGGGCCGGGGTGGCATCGATCGAGACACCCATCGCCTCAAGTACGTCGGCGGAACCGGAACGCGACGTGAAGGATCGGTTGCCGTGCTTGGCAACAGGGATGCCGGCGCCGGCCACGACGAATGCTGCGGCTGTCGAGATGTTCAGCGTCGTGACGGTTCCGCCACCGGTCCCGCAGGTATCGACCAGGGAGCCGGGATCGGAATGGTCCACGCGCTGCATCGTATCGCGCAGCGCCCTGACCGCGCCGGCGAGTTCCGGAGCCGACTCCCCCTTGTCCCGAAGCGCCACGAGCAGTGCTTCGGTCAGCACCGGATCTGTGGTGCCCCCGAGCATCTCGAGCATCGCAGCATGCGCGGCGGCTTCCTGCAGTCCTTGTCCACGCTCCGCCACGCTGATGGCGGCCCGGATCGCAGGCGTGTCGGAGAACGGCCGGGTTGTGGTCATGAAGCCGGCAAGCGTACGGGGACAGCCGGCGTTTTGTCAATATTGACAACACCTTACGCAAGTTGCCGCCCCTCCGCGAGCGGGCTAGATTCAGGTGCTCATGGAGCGTGTTTTCATGCTGGTCCTGGAGTATGACGGCACCCGGTTCTGCGGCTGGCAGTCGCAGCCGGACGGGCGCTCGGTGCAGCAGGCAGTCGAGGGTGCGTTTTCGCGGCTTGCTGGTGCGCCGACACGGGCCACTGCGGCGGGACGGACCGATGCCGGCGTCCACGCGCACGCGATGCCCGTGACGATCACCATGCCGGAGCGATGGAGCTGCGCCGAGCTGCAGCGCGCCGCGAATGCGCTGCTGCCGCCCGACATCGCTGTCCGGGCGGTGTACCCCGTTCAGAACGGCGGGAACGCGCGCCGCAGTGCACTCGGTCGTCGGTATTGCTACACCGTCGCGACGACCGAGGAGGCCCGCTCGCCGTTCCGGAACCGTCGCGCGTGGGCGCTCGCTCGGCCACTCGACCTGGAAGCGATGCAACGATGTGCCGACCTGTTGCCGGGCCTTCACGACTTCCGGGCCTTCGCCGCAGTCGGCGAGCCAAAGCCCCACTATAGGTGCCACGTCACCGAGGCACGGTGGGAACACGACGATGACGGATGCGCCCGCTTTACCATCAGCGCCGACCGCTTCCTGCACCACATGGTGCGAATGCTTGTCGGCACGATGGTTGACATCGGACTCGGACGACGACCGGAGGGCGACATGGCCCGCCTGATACAACTTGATCACAATGGGAACACCAGCCCGCCGGCACCCGCGGCGGGTCTTGCGTTCATGTCGGCAGGATATCCCGCCGAACTCGTCACCGGCAACGGGGTGTCGTGGTGAGCCGGGCGCTGCGGGTTGCCGTGCTGGTCTCACTGGTTGCGTGCAGCAGTGGCGGCGAGAACGGCTTTGTGCACGAGGTGGGTGCACAGCGGCCGGTGGCTTCTATCGATGCAACGCGCCGTACAGCAATCGTCGCCGCGACAGAACAGGTGTCGGCCGCGGTGGTGTCGGTGCGCACGACCCGGCCCTCGCCGCGGCCCTCGGCGTATGACCTCTGGATCGGGCAGCCCCGCGGCACCCCGCAGAGCTTCGGTACGGGATTCATCCTGCACGAGAACGGCGTCGTCATCACCAACCAGCATGTGGTGGCCGACGCGCAACAGGTGACCGTCACCCTTCCCGACGGGACGGACGTCGAAGGCAGGGTCCTCGGCGAGGATCCCCTCACCGACATCGCCGTGATCAAGCTCGAGCGCACCGGGCTTCCGGTAGTGCGCATCGGCACCACCCGCGACCTGATGATCGGCGAATGGGCGATCGCGCTCGGCAATCCCTACAGCTACCTGCTGGGCAATTCGGAGCCGACCGTGACCGCCGGCGTCATCAGCGCCACCCGACGAAACATCCTTCCGGTGGGCGACCAGTCGGGATCATACCTCGACATGATCCAGACCGACGCAGCGATCAATCCGGGCAATTCCGGCGGCCCACTGGTCAACGCGCTCGGCGAGGTCATCGGTGTCAACTCGTCGATCTTCTCGTCGACAGGCGGTTCGGTCGGTCTTGGATTCGCCATACCCATCGAGCGCGCCGTGCGGGTCGCAGATGAGATCATCCGGAATGGTTCGGTACGCCGGGCGTGGGTCGGACTCACTGTGCGGCTCGGAGGCGTCAGCGGCGAGTGGAAGCAGAGCGGCGGCGTGACGGTGGGCGAGGTGGCGCCCGGCGGCCCCGCGGCGCGCGCGGGCATCCAGGCGGGCGACGTCCTGGTGCGCGCGAATGATCGCCCGCTCCGCAACTACCTCGACTGGGACGCGGTACTCCTCGACCTGCACGTGGGCGATGTTGTGCAGGCGACGGTGAGCAGCCGGGGCCGGACCTCGACCGTCCGCATCGTCACGGGAGACCTGCCCACGGTGACCGCGGAAAAGGTGCGAGTGCTCAGCGAACTCGACCTCATCACCGTGACCCCGTCGATTCGCGCCGAACGCGGAATCCAGTCATCGTTTGGTGCCCTGGTCTACCGGGTTCCCGGCGACATCACGCAGCGCACCGGCATCACCGTTGGCGACGTGATCATCGGCATCAACGGACAGGCGCTCCGGACGGCGGAAGAGGTGGCCGAGCAGGTGCGCGGCATGCGCCCCGGGCAGCAGTTCTACCTCAACATCGAGCGGGGTGGGATGCGCGGCACCGTGCCACTCCGGCTGCAGTGAGCGAGCCGCGCTGGGTATCGCCCCTGGGCACCCGCTACGCGTCGCCGGCGATGCAGCGGCTGTGGAGCGAGGAGCACAAGATCGGGCGTTGGCGCAGGGTATGGCTCGCCCTCGCGGAGGCAGAGCACGAACTGGGACTCGAGATCCCCGAGGCAGCACTCCAGGCGATGCGCGTGCATCTCGACGATGTCGACCTGCCGAGCGCCGCGGAGTACGAGCGTCGGTTCCGCCACGATGTGATGGCGCACGTGCACGCGTTCGGCGAGCAGGCACCTGCTGCACGCCCATTCCTGCACCTCGGCGCGACTTCGGCGTTCGTGACCGACAACGCCGACGTGCTGGTGATGCGGGAGGCGCTGCAGGTGACGCTCGGTCGCACGCTGGGCGTGGTGTCGGCACTGCGCCGGTTCGCCGAGCAGCACGCTACCGTCCCGTGCCTCGCCTACACGCACTTCCAGCCGGCCCAGCTCACCACCGTCGGCAAGCGCGCGACGCTTTGGACCCAGGACCTGGCCCTCGACGTGGAACGCCTGGTCGATCTGCTCCGCTCACTCCGGCTTCGGGGGTGCAAGGGCACCACCGGCACCCAGGCTTCGTTCCTGGAGTTGTTCGCGGGTGATCACGCAAAGGTGCGCGACCTCGAAGACCGTGTGGTGCGCAAGCTCGGGATGAACCGTGCGTACGCCGTCACCGGACAGACCTATCCGCGCAAGCTCGACTCGCACGTCCTTGATGTCCTCAGCGGCATCGCCCAGTCCGCCGCCAAGTTCGGCACCGACCTTCGCCTGCTGCAGCACGAGGGAGAGCTGCTCGAGCCGTTCGAGTCGGAACAGATCGGCTCGAGCGCGATGGCGTACAAGCGCAACCCGATGCGTGCCGAACGAATGGGATCGCTGGCGAGGCACGTCATCACGCTCCAGGCGAATGGGGCGCACACTGCGGCAGCACAGTGGCTCGAGCGCACGCTCGACGACTCGGCGAACCGGCGGCTCACTCTCCCCGAAGCGTTTCTCACCGTTGACGCCATCCTCCTCCTCGCGCAGAACATCGCCAGCGGCCTGGAGATTCGGCCGGTCGTGATCGCCCGGCACGTGTCGGAACAGATGCCCTTCATGGCCACCGAACGGTGGCTGATGCTCGGGGTGCGGGCCGGTGGGGACCGCCAGGCGCTGCACGAGGTGATCCGGGTGCACTCGATGGCCGCGTCGGAGCGCGTCGGTGCGGGCGAATCAAACGACCTGATCGATCGCCTTGGCCGCGACGAGGCCTTTGCCGGCGTCGATCGAGGCGCGCTCGCGGCCGAACTCGACCCGGCGCGCTACGTCGGTCGCTCGCCGGAGCAGGTGTCGGAGTTTCATCGCGAGTACCTCGATCCGCTGGTCGCGGTCGCAACGCCGCTGGCGCGCAGCGCCGACGCGGGAGAGCTCAGGGTATGACCATCCCGATGACCGCGAGCGAGCTTCCGCTCACGCTCTGGCGCCGCGGCAAGGTTCGCGAGGTGTACGTGGTCGACGCCGAGCGCCTGCTCATCGTGGCCAGCGACCGGGTCAGCGCGTTCGACGTCGTGATGGCCGAGGCCGTACCGCGCAAGGGCGCGGTGCTGACCCAGCTTTCCGCGTTCTGGTTTGAAGAGCTCGCGGGGGTCACGCCCTCGCACTTCATCACTGCCGACACCGACACGATTCTCGCGGCCGTGCCCGCCGTCGCGGCATACCGCAACGAGATCGATGCACGCGCGATGCTGGTATGGCGGACCGCACCCGTGGCATTCGAGTGCGTGGTGCGCGGGTACATCGCTGGTTCCGCGTGGCTCGAGTACCGCCAGCACGGCACCCTCGCCGGCGAGCTGCTGCCCCGGGATCTCTCGGAGTCGTCGGTGCTCGACCCGCCGATGTTCTCCCCGGCCACCAAGGCCGAAACGGGTCATGACGAAAACGTGACATTCGACTCCATGAGCGCGGCGCTCGGGCCGGCGCTCGCGATCGCGCTTCGGGACACGTCGCTCGCCCTGTATGCAGCCGGTCGGGACCACGCTGCTCGGGCGGGGCTGATCATCGCCGACACCAAGTTCGAGTTCGGTCTCGACCGTACCGGACAGCCAATGCTGATCGACGAGGTGCTCACACCGGACAGCTCCCGGTTCTGGCCCGCCGACACTTACCAGCCGGGACGTAACCAGCCCAGTTTCGACAAACAGCCGCTCCGCGACTGGCTCGCGGCCGAACGCTCGGCTGGCCGATGGAACGGCGACGCACCGCCTCCGCCGCTGCCCGACCATGTCGTGGCCGCCACCTCTGACCGCTACACCGAGGCGTACCGCCGGCTCACCGGCCACGCCCTGCAGGAGATTCCCTGATGCGCATTGCCCCCGAAGGGTGGCCGTTCATTCTTGCCGGCTGGGCGGTTCAGTTGGTGCTGGCCGTGATGGGGTGGTGGCTCGCCGCCGCCCTCTGGCTCCCGATTGCCATCTGGCTGCTGGTTTTCTTCCGCGACCCATTGCGTAACGGGCCGCGTGGTGCCGACGTGATCATTGCACCGGCCGACGGCAAGGTGGTGAGCGTCATCCCGATGCACGAACCCGACGTGATCGGGGGCACGGCGACCAGGATCTCGATCTTCATGAACGTCTTCAACGTGCACGTCAATCGTTACCCGGTTGATGGGCCGATCAGCTTCCGGCGCTACCGTCCCGGCAAGTTCTTCAACGCCGCCGACGAGAAGGCCGCGCTGGAGAACGAGCAGAGCGACGTCGGCATCATCACCGCCCACGGACCAATCCTCACCCGCCAGATCGCCGGACTGATCGCGCGCCGGATCATCACTGATCACGGCGAGGGCGCGACCGCCCAACAGGGAGAACGCATGGGATTGATCAGGTTCGGTTCCCGTGTCGATGTATTTGTGCCTGCTGGCGTGGAGGTGCTGGTCAAGGAGGGCCAGACCACGACGGCGGGCCAGACCGTGATCGCGCGATGGAAATGAGCAGCCTTCCCGCGCGCCGCACCGCGATGCGGCGGGTCGTGGTGGTGGTGCCGAGCGCGTTCACGCTCGGCAACCTCTTCTTCGGGATGTGGTCGATCGTCTCGGCATACAACGGCAACTACGTCTGGGCGGGCTGGTTCATCGTCTTCGCGGCCATCCTCGACACCCTCGATGGCCGCGTCGCCAGGATGTCGAACACGGGCTCACGGTTCGGTGCCGAGCTCGACTCACTGGTCGACGTGATCTCGTTCGGTGTGGCCCCCGCCCTGATCATGTACTTCCTGGAGTTCTCCACCGCCGGCCGGTTCGCATGGGTGATCTGCTTCCTGTATGTCGTGGCCGCCGCCGTGCGCCTCGCGCGCTACAACGTCGTCGCCGCCCAGAGCAGCGGGAAGTATTCGTCGTGGTTCACCGGCCTGCCCTCTCCAGCGGCAGGCATCACGCTCGCCGTCTACTACGCCTTCTCGCAGACCGACTGGTACGGACGCTCGCTCGCCTACTTCGACCTGCAGCATCAGGGTCTCGTGGCGCTGATCGTCCTCATCTCGGTGCTGATGGTGAGCAACGTCAAGTATCCGAAGTTCCCGGCTGCTGGTTTTCGCGGGCCCGCCCGACTGGCAGGGCTCGCCCTGTACATCGTGCTGATCGTCGGGGCGCTCGCCGTGCCCGCATACTTCTTCTTTCCCCTCGGCCTGACGTACATGGCCTTCGGGCTGCTGCGATCACTCGTGATCAACCTCAACCGCAATGATGAGCCCGACGATGCCGAGCGGGGAGACATCGCGCGACACCGACGCCGGCGCGAGAGCCGCCAGGAGCAGGACGGATGACCTTTCGTGTGCAAGTGCGGGTGATCCCGCGTCCCGGGTTGCTCGATCCCCAGGGTCAGGCGGTCGAACACGCCCTTGGCTCCCTCGGCTTTGCCGGTGTCGGTTCGGTGCGAGTTGGCAAGGCGATCGAGCTCTCCATCGATGCGGCTTCGGCGGACGAGGCGCGCGCAGCAGCCCGCGCAATGTGTGATCGCCTGCTCGCCAACCCGGTGACAGAGGACTACGCAATCGAGGTCGAGGCGTGAGCGCACGCGTTGCGGTGGTGCGCTTCCCCGGCAGCAACTGCGAGGACGAGACACTTGCCGCGGTCGAGCGGGCCGGCGCCGCCGGCGTCCTGCTCGACTACCGCGCCACGTCGCTCGACGGCGCCGACGCGGTGCTCCTGCCGGGCGGGTTCTCGTACGGTGACTATCTGCGGTCGGGAGCAATCGCCCGGTTTGCGCCGGTGATGGACGCGGTCCGCGCTCACGCCGATGCCGGTGGAGTGGTCATCGGCATCTGCAATGGTTTCCAGATCGCCTGCGAGGCCGGCCTGCTACCTGGCGCCCTCCTGCGCAACGCGCAGCAGCGATTCACGTCGCGACCGGTCGATGTTCGCATCGAGCGCGCCGACACGGTGTGCACCACCCGCTTCACCGTTGGCGACGTGATCCGCATACCGGTCGCCCACGGCGAGGGACGCTACGTGGCCGACGCCGACACCCTCGACCGCCTCGAGGGCGATGGACTCGTGGTGATGCGTTACGTGCAGGAGGACGGCGCAGACGCCCCGCACAACCCGAACGGCTCCGCGCGCGACATTGCAGGGATCTGCAATGCGGCGGGCAACGTGGTCGGTTTCATGCCGCACCCGGAGCGCCTCGCCGACGCCGTGCTTGGTTCCGATGCCGGGCACCGTATCTTCACGTCACTGGTCGATCGCCTCGGCGCCGCGGTGTCCGCATGACGGCCGTGGTCCACGCCGAGGCCTTTCCCGGAGAGCGGCCGGTCACCGACGCGGTGGTTCGCGAGCACAAGCTCAACGAGCTCGAGTACACGGCCATCGAGCGACTTCTCGGGCGTACCCCGACCCTCACCGAGCTTGGCATCTTCTCGGCGCTCTGGTCGGAACACTGTTCGTACAAGCACACGAAGCCGGTACTGCGTCGCTTCCCCACCGAAGGACCGCAGGTGGTTCAGGGGCCGGGGGAGAACGCCGGAGTACTTCGGCTCCCCGATGGCTGGGCGGTGGCGTTCAAGATCGAATCGCACAATCACCCGAGCGCGGTCGAACCCTACCAGGGCGCCGCCACCGGTGTTGGCGGCATCCTGCGCGATGTCTTTACCATGGGTGCCCGGCCCGTGGCCGTGCTCAATTCGCTTCGCCTCGGTCCGCTGGACGATCCGCGCAATCGGTACCTCTTCGCCGGCATCGTGAAGGGCGTAGGTGACTACGGCAACTGCATGGGCGTGCCGACGCTCGGCGGTGAGGTGTCGTTCTCGTCGTGCTACAGCGGCAATCCGCTGGTGAACGCCATGGCGGTCGGCATTCTTCGTGAGACCGACCTGGCCACAGCCCGCGCGCATGGCGTCGGCAATGTGCTGCTGACCGTGGGCGCAAGCACAGGCCGCGACGGCATTCATGGTGCGTCGTTCGCGTCGGAAGATCTCACCGCCGAGAGCGAGAAGCGTCGCCCCCAGGTGCAAGTGGGGGATCCGTTCACCGAGAAGCTCCTGCTGGAGGCATCGTTGGAGCTCATCACCTCCGGGCAAATCGTCGCGATCCAGGACATGGGTGCCGCCGGCCTGACGTCGTCATCCGCCGAGATGGCGGCGCGCGGTGGCGTGGGCGTCGAACTCGACACGTCGCTCGTGCCGACCCGCGAGCCCGGGATGACGCCCTACGAAATCATGCTGTCCGAGTCGCAGGAACGAATGCTGGTGGTGGCCGAGCCGCACCAGGTGGAACGCATCCAGGCAATCTGCAGAAAGTGGGAGCTTGACGCGACGCCGGTTGGACGAGTCACCGACGATGGCATCTTCCGGGTGATCCACGACGGCCGAACGGTGGCCGCGATCCCCGGTGCGGAACTGGTCGATGGGTGCCCGATGTACGCGCCGCCCGCCGAGGAATCGCCCAAGGCACGGCAGCGGCGTTCGCTCGTGCCCGTGAAGGCGGCGCCCGACCTGCACCTCGTCCTCGAGCAATTGCTGGACGCGCCCACAATCGCGAGCAAGCGTTGGGTGTTCGAGCAGTATGACTCCACGGTCCGGGCGGGATCCGCGATCCTGCCCGGTGGAGACGCGGGCGTGCTGCGGGTTCCCGGCACGCGGTTCGGCGTGGCGATGACGGTCGACTGCAATGCGCGTCATGTCCTCCTTGATCCGTACGAGGGGGGCAAGGGCGCCGTCGCCGAGGCCGCCCGCAACATCGCTTGCACCGGCGCACGCCCGCTGGGGATCACGGACTGCCTCAATTTCGGCAACCCGCAAGTTCCCGCGATCTTCCACCAGTTTGTCGAGGCGTGTCGCGGGATCGCCGAGGCATGCATCGCATTCGATACTCCGGTGACCGGCGGCAATGTCTCGCTGTACAACCAGAACCCCGATGGTGCCATCGACCCCACGCCCACGATCGGGATGGTTGGCCTGATCGATAACATCACCCTTGCGGTCCCCAGCCATTTCCGGCACGAAGGCGATGCCATCCTCCTGCTGGGGACCCCGAAGGGTCACCTCGGCGGGAGCGCCTACTGGGCGGAGGTGCTTGATTGCGTGGGTGGACCGCCGCCACCCGTCGACCTTGCGGCCGAGCGTGGGCTGCAGGAAACCCTGATCGCTGCCGCGGCCAGCGGCCTGCTCATGTCGGCCCATGACCTGTCTGAAGGCGGACTGGCCGTCGCGCTCGGGGAGTGCTGCATCGGCGGACCATGGGCCACGACGACTTTCGGGTGCGATGTGGAGCTGGGTCAGCATGCTGACCAGCTCACCGATGAGCAGTGGTTGTTCGGTGAGGAGGGCGCCCGGGCCGTGGTCTCGTGCTCGCCGCAACATGTCGCCGAGCTGCAGCGTCTGGCGGCGTCGCACGCGATTCCATGCCATTACCTTGGCCTCGTGGCAGCCCCGGATGGCGAGATGCGGGTGCGGCGTCGCGAGCGGGTGTACGCCTGGCCTGTCCGCCGGCTCCGGAAGCTTCACCTCGACGCGATCCCGCGCCGTATGGCCGCCGACACCACCGTCATAGCAGGGAGCTGAATCATGTGCGGCGTGATCGGCGTTTCCGGGATTCCCGATGCCTCGCGAGTGGCCTACCTCGGCCTCTATGCCCTGCAACATCGCGGGCAGGAGAGCGCCGGGATCGTCGCCCTCGATGCTGACGTTCGCGCCCGCATCCACCGCGTGATGGGGCTGGTCGCCGACGGCTTCGATGAATCGGTCTTTGCATCGCTCACCGGCGACGTCGCGGTCGGGCACACCCGATACTCGACTGCAGGAAGCACGGTGCTGGCGAATGCGCAGCCCTATCTCGTCAATTATCACGCCGGCCCACTTTCGGTCTCCCACAACGGCAACATCGTGAATGCCGACGAGATCCGGGAGGAGCTGGTTCGCGACGGTGCGATCTTCTCGTCGAGCAGCGACACCGAGGTCCTGATCCACCTGATCGCGCGGTCCGACGCACCGGATGTCGAGGGTCAGATCCGCTCGGCGCTCGAGCGCGTCGATGGCGCCTGCTCGGTGGTGATCTCGGTGGGCCGCACGATCTATGCAGCCGTCGACAGTCGGGGCTTCCGGCCAATGGTGGTCGGACGGCTCGGAGGTGGGATCATCGTAGCGTCGGAAACATGCGCGCTCGACCTCGTGGGCGCGGCGAGCATGTGCGAACTCGAACCCGGCCAGTTTGTACGCATCGAGGATGGTGAGGTCACCGACCTCGAGCCGCTGTCTCCGCGGCGGGTGACGCGCTGCATCTTCGAGCTGGTGTACTTCGCGCGACCCGACTCCACCATCTTCGGGCACAGCGTCGACCGGGTTCGCAGGGAGCTCGGGCGCCAGCTCGCCCGGTTCCACCCTGCGCCCGGCGCCGACGTGGTTTTCTCCGTCCCCGACAGCGCGAACGTGATGGCGCTGGGTTACTCAGAGACCTCCGGCGTCAAGCTGGAGCACGGGCTGATCCGAAACCACTACGTGGGGCGCACCTTCATCAACCCCACCCAGGCGCTGCGGGTCGAGAAGGTCCGCATCAAGTTCAACCCCGTCCGCGAAGTGATCGAAGGCAAGAGCGTGGTCGTGATTGACGACTCGCTGGTGCGGGGCACCACGAGCAAGGGACTGGTCCGGATGATCCGTGCGGCCGGCGCTCGCGAGGTTCACCTCAGGCTGGGCTCACCACCGATCACCGGTCCGTGTCACTACGGTATCGACACCCCAAACCGCAATGAACTGATCGCCGCGACGCACTCGCCCGAGGAGATCCGCCAGTATCTCGGGGTCGACACCCTTGAGTACCTGACACTCGACGAGATGATCGACGCGGCCGGCCATGATACACCGTACTGTCACGCCTGCTTCTCGGGCGATTATCCCACCCTGGTCGAACTGACTTCATCGGCCGAACGCCGATCCTCCCCTGCCGTGGCGGTCCCCGCATGACCGATCCCTTCGTCCAGCAACCGCTGGTCTTCTCGTTCGACCGCGGCCGCGCTGATGGCACCTCCGCGATGAAGGACATTCTCGGCGGCAAGGGTGCCGGACTCGCCGAGATGACCAATCTCGGCATCGCCGTTCCACCCGGCTTCACGATCGCCTCCACCCTGTGCGAGACCTACCTCGACACCCGCAGCTTCCCGTCGCGGCTGCGGGCCCAGGTGGAGAAGGCACTCCAGCGACTCGAGGCCGCGACCGGCAAGGAGTTCGGCGGGGTGGACAACCCGCTTCTCGTTTCGGTGCGAAGCGGTGCACAGGTGTCGATGCCCGGGATGATGGAGACGATCCTGAACCTTGGGCTCAACGACATCACCGTGGAAGGGCTTGCGAAGCGCAGCTCCAATCCGGCATTCGCGTGGGATTGCTACCGGCGGTTCGTGCAGATGTATGCCGTGGTCGTCTACGACCGGCCCCGCGCCCCGTTCGACCTGATCCTCGAGGAGGCGCGGCACGCCCATGGCGCCGCCAGCGAGATCGAGCTGCCGGTCGCGGCCCTGCGCACCATCGTGGCCCGCTTCAAGGCGATCGTCGTCGAGGAAACGGGGCAGACTTTCCCCGACGCGCCGATGGAACAACTGTGGGGGGCGATTGCGGCTGTGTTCGAGAGCTGGAACACCCGTCGCGCCATCGACTATCGGCGTCTGCACGACATCCCCGATTCGATGGGCACCGCGGTCAGCATCGTGACAATGGTGTACGGCAACCTCGGCGATGGATCCGGAACCGGCGTGGCGTTCTCCCGTGATCCGTCGACCGGCGAGAAGCTGCTGTACGGCGAATTCCTCCCCAATGCGCAGGGCGAGGATGTCGTGTCGGGCTCCCGCACGCCGCAACCGATCAGCTCGCTGCACGATACGATGCCTGGTGTCTTCCAGGAAATGGAACGGATGGCGCGTACGCTGGAGCGCCACTTCCGCGACGTACAGGACATGGAGTTCACCATCGAAGATGGTCGGCTCTTCATGCTCCAGACCCGGCGTGGCCAGCGATCCGGCCCTGCTGCGTTCCGGATCGCGTGCGAGATGGTCGACGAAGACCTGATCAGCGAGGAGGAGGCGGTCGCCCGTATCGCGCCGCACGCCCTCGAGCAGCTCCTGCATCCGGCAATCGATCCCGCTGCGGCACTCGATGCGTTCACAACCGGCCTGCCTGCTTCGCCCGGTGCCGCCACCGGCATGGTGGTGTTCGATGCCGACACTGCCGCTGAGCGCGCGCGCGACGGCGACGCCGTGATCCTGGTGCGCCGGGAGACGAGCCCGGAGGACTTTCACGGAATGGTGGCGTCGCGGGCTATCCTCACGGCGCGCGGTGGGATGACTTCCCATGCAGCGGTCGTGGCACGCGGAATGGGCAAGCCGTGTGTCGCTGGCGCCCAGAGCCTCGATGTCGATGAGGCGGGTCTGGTGATGCGTGTGGGCGATCGTGAGGTGCGAGCCGGCGAATGGATCACGCTCGACGGCGCCACTGGCACGGTGTATCTCGGCCAGGCGAAGCTTCTCGCCCCCGTGCTCGGTGAGCACTACCATCGCCTCATGGGGTGGGCCGACCGGATCCGCCCGATGAAGGTGCGAGTGAACGCCGACACGCCCGCCGATGCGCATCGCGGTCGTGACTTCGGTGCCGAGGGGATCGGCCTCTGCCGCACCGAGCACATGTTCTTCGAGGGCGATCGCCTTCTCGCGATGCGCGAGATGATCCTCGCCGACAATCATGCCGAGCGCGAGAAGGCGCTCAACAAGCTGCTGCCGATGCAGCGCGGCGACTTCGAATCGATCTTCAGGGCCATGGAAGGCCATCCGGTGACGATCCGGCTCCTCGACCCGCCATTGCACGAGTTCCTGCCTCACGACGATGGTGAACTCGAAGCACTCGCTGAGGCGCTCGGCAAGCCGCTCACCCATGTGCGCCGAATCGTGGATTCGCTGCACGAGGCGAACCCGATGCTCGGCCTGCGTGGCTGCCGACTCGGCATCATGTACCCGGAGATTACGGCGATGCAGGCGCGCGCGATCTTCGAGGCTGCATGCACGGTCGCCGCCCGCAAGGGTCGGGTGATGCCCGAGGTGATGATCCCGCTGGTTGCGTCGGTGGTGGAGTTTCGTCGTCAGTCGCTGGTGGTCCGTCAGGTGGCCGAGGAAGTCTTCCGGGAGCGCCAGCTCACCGTGCCGTATCTGCTGGGCACAATGATCGAGCTTCCGCGCGCGGCGCTGACTGCGGACGAAATCGCGCGTGAAGCGCAGTTCTTCTCGTTCGGTACGAACGATCTCACGCAGACCACCTACGGCCTGTCGCGCGACGACGCCGGCATGTTTCTGCCGCATTACATCGAATCCGGGATCATTGACGGCGATCCGTTCCAGACGCTCGACATCAACGGCGTCGGCAAGCTGGTGAAGATGGCATGCGAGCTGGGCCGGAAGACCCGGGCCGACCTGAAGCTCGGCATCTGCGGCGAGCACGGTGGCGACCCCGCGTCGATCAACTTCTGCGAGACGCTCAAGATGAATTATGTCTCCTGCTCGCCGTTCAGGGTGCCGATTGCGCGCCTCGCCGCGGCGCAGGCGGCGCTCGCTGCGCGTGGCACGATCGACCGCAGCAAGGCGACGCTGTGAGCACGCCACTGGTCGGTCTCGTCATGGGGAGCGACTCCGACTGGAGCGTGATGCGTCACGCGGCAACACGCCTCGAGGAGTTCGGCGTCGCTTTCGAGTCCCGGGTCGTCTCGGCGCACCGCACACCCGACCTGCTCTTCGAGTACGCGGCGGAGGCGGAGGCCCGGGGGATCCGGTGCATCATCGCGGGTGCCGGCGGCGCGGCGCACCTTCCAGGGATGCTTGCCGCCAAGACCACGGTGCCAATTCTTGGCGTGCCGGTGCCGAGCACCTACCTCAATGGCATCGATTCGCTCCTCTCGATCGTGCAGATGCCAGCAGGTATTCCCGTGGCAACGTTCTCGATCGGTGAGGCGGGTGCTCACAACGCCGCGCTCTTTGCGGTCGCGATGCTGGCACGCACCGACTCCGCCCTCGCCGACCGGCTGCGCGCATTCCGCGCATCCCAGGACCGGAACGTCCGGTCCCGCATCCTCCCTCCCGACCCGGCGTGATCCTGCCCGGCGGTACGCTCGGCGTCGTGGGCGGCGGCCAGCTGGGCCGGATGTTCACCGCCGAGGCGCAGCGCATGGGGTACCATGTGGTGGTGCTGGATCCGGATTCCGACGCACCGGCAGGACGGATCGCCGATAGGCACCTGGTACGACCGTGGACCGACCCCGACGCCCTCACCGACATGGGGGCAGCCTGCGACGCGATCACCACCGAGTTCGAAAACGTCCCCGCCGCGTCGCTTCGCGCGCTTGCCGCCCACGCACCGATCCGTCCATCGGCCGCGGCAGTGGCACCCACCCAGAACCGGATTGACGAGAAGGAGTTGCTGGCGTCGCTCGGCATCGCGGTCGGTGAATGGGCGCCGGTTCGCACGGCACGGGATCTCGACTCGGCGTGGCGCGTGGTGGGCAGCGGTCCGGCAGTCCTCAAGACCGCAACACTCGGCTACGACGGCAAGGGACAGCAGCTGATCGCGAGTGCTTCAGAGCTGGCACCGGCATTTGCCGCGCTGGGCGGGAAGGCTTGCGTGCTGGAGCGTCGGCTGGAGCTGGACCGTGAGGTGTCGGTGATGGTGGCGCGCGGCGCCGACGGTAACGTTGTCACATGGCCGCTCGCGGGGAACGTGCATATCAATGGGATCCTTCATACATCGGCGGCGCCGGCCGACGTGCCAGAGGCGCTCAGCGCGGCCGCTCGCGACACAGCGACGACCATCATCACAGCGCTCGATTATGTCGGCGTGATGGGTGTGGAATGTTTCGTGGTCGGTGGTGCGGTGCTGGTCAACGAGGTGGCGCCCCGCCCGCACAACAGCGGGCACTGGACCCTCGACGCGTGCGAGACCTCGCAGTTCGAGCAGCAGGTGCGGACGCTGGCCGGGCTCCCGCTCGGTACAACCGATGCCGTTTGTGCTGCGGTGATGGTCAATTTGCTCGGCGATCTCTGGCAGCACGGGCCGCCGCGGTGGGAACGGGCGCTCGCCGTCCCCGGCGTGAGGCTGCACCTCTATGGCAAGACCACCGCCCGCCCTGGCCGGAAGATGGGGCACCTCACCGCACTCGGTCCGACCGGCGCAGAGGCGCACCGGAGGGCGATGGCGGCGTGGGGAATGCTGGCAAACTCGGACGACTAGCTCCGGAGCTACCAGTTTACGCCGGACGACTCGGCATTCATTTCGACGGTGGTCCCGCCACCCACGTCAGCGGGACGTCTGAACCAGCGGTGAATACCGGCATTTGTTGAACGACGGTCCCAGTCTTGGCATCGAGAATCTCGAGAGAGACGTGCGGTGAAACCCGATCCCCGTACACAACCGAGAGGAAGCGCCCGTCGGGCGACCAAGCAAGGTTGACCACCACCCGGTAGGTTCCGCGCTTGGCAACCGCTTGCGTGATTGGATTCATCACGGCGACCAACATGGTGTCGCGATTCAGTCCGGCCCTTTCATAATACGCCACCGCAATGTCGCCGGTCGCCGGAGAGACCGCCACCACCTGTGTGTTCGCCGGCCCTACGGTATCGGGCGCTGCGCCCGGCACTGTGATGTCGAGCCGGAGCAAGGCCGACTCCAAATTGTAGTTTTCAGCGAAATAGAGGTACCGCCCGTCGGGCGACCATGCAGATGTTCCTCCAATGAACCGGTCCGGCGGAATGGAATACAGGGCGGTTTCGCCCGAGCGGTCGATATTGACAAGCACGAAGTGGGGCCGCGCAAAACCCAGCGGTGTCCTCCGCGCCAGAACACGTTGTCCATCGGGATGCCACGTGACCCGCCAATCTGCATAGCTGTTGGTGATGTCCCGTGCCAAGCCAGTCGATAGCTTGTAGATGATTACCTTGCCCAACTCGGTGAAGGCGAGCCACTCCCCATCCGGTGACACCGTCGGAAACGGCACGGTCCCGAACGGAATGGCAAGCGTGTCGAACCGCTGTGTTGCCACGTCGATGGCGATCACCCGGAACGCATTCCCGGGCGTGACATCACCCGTGTAGATGATGCCGCTCGGTCGCACCGGGTCCGGCGGTGTGGTGACATCGCCACCGCAAGCAGCGACCACCAACGCGAGCGACAGCCCCCAGCCGGCCCTCGGCGTGCGGGCCCGCAGCATCAACAACCTCCTACCGCGTCGGTTTCGCCGCCACCCGATTTACCGGTCTTACGCTGGTCGCTTGGCGGCGGCGGGCTGAACTGATCTCCCCCTCCCCCGGCCCCCGTGCAGACAAACAGATATTCGGTGGTGTCAAATCCGTTCACGCTGGCAATGAACGTAAGTCGGTACGACGCTGATGCGGGAACCGAGAAACTTACGCTGGGCCCAGTGGCCAGCGTCGTCTGGTTCGGAGTCAGGCTGCTGATGATCTGCCACGAAACCGGCCCAGGTGCCGCGGGATCTGAAAGGGCAGCCGTGGCCGTGTGACCGCCGGGCGTAACCACCGGTGACTCGCTGAAGGTGATCGACGTCACCTGCAGCGGTAGCGGCGTGGGAACTTTCACCGCCACGATGACGCTGTCGCCCAGCTCGAGAAATGGCGTCCACATGGTAAAGCCGCTCGGTGTTCCGCTAGACGGGAGCAAACGGATCATTGCCGTCCCGGTGGCCACTCCAGTGACGAGCCCGGTCGACGTGACCGTCGCGCGGGACGCATCGCTCGACACCACATAGTGATCACCCCATCCTTTGCTCAGATTCGCCGCACTAGGGTCGTCGGTGCGCCACGCCGAAAGCGATAGCTGCACCGTGTTCTGGGGCGCAAGGCTGTCCACAAGGGTGGGGTAGACATCGGTGCCAATGATCAACGGCTGGTTGAAGAAGAAAGCGTCCAGGTTCGTTCCGGCGTAAGCGCGGAAAATGGGCTCGACTTCGTGGTGACATATGCCTTCGGGGATGAAGTTCCCCTCGGCCGCCTTCGGCAGAAATGTCACGCAATTCAGCGTGAAGGGGTATTGCGCGTCCCGCGGACCACCAGCATGGACATTGCTGTAGCCAAGTACGTGCGCGAGTTCATGCTTGATCGCGTTGACCAGGCTGCCCCTGTTCAGGTTGTTGCATGATGACGATGTCGCGGGGATGATAGTGACAATCGTCGGGCGTGAGTTGCCGTCTACGTCCGTAACACCGCAGTACGCTGAGCCGGTTCCCGTGACCGTCACCGTCACGACCCCGCCGCCCTGACTCGCCGCGAGAATGGGCGAACCGGTGTAGCGCCCCTGTGCAAGCAACGTGTTCCATGCAGCAACAGCATCCGAAATCGAACCGTCGATGTTGTTGGGCGAGCCGACCGTAATGGTGTAGTTGGGATACCAACACGTGGGGTCGACGGGTGTTGAGCCGCTGGGGGTACAGAGTCCACCCGCCAAGACCGAGGCGGCAATAACGCCCGGCGAGTCGGACGAGGGGGTCGTGCCGGGCTCAGCACACGCCGTGGCGAGGATCAGGGAAGCGGCAACAGTCGCACGCAGTGCATTCGAGGGCCGGGCGGTTGCCCGGCGGGGGGGGGATACATGCGAACCTCAGGGATAGGGGTAACGAAGCATCGGCGCGGGTACCGCGCCTGTCAAGGGGATGCAATTCGCTGCCCCACAGACGTGGCCACCGGTGGCCATCTCGTCACTCACGCGTATTACTTACCCCCAGCGCCACCAACAGGAATGCCTGGTCGGTCGCGATCTCCTTGAACCGTTCGTAGCGCCCCGATGCCCCGCCATGCCCCGCCCCCATGTTGGTGAGCAGCAGCAACGGCGCATCGTTGGTCCTGAGGCGCCTCAGCCGCGCCACATACTTCGCGGGTTCCCAGTACATCACCTGTGAATCGTTGATGGCGGTGCGCACCAGCATCGCTGGATACTCACCAGCGCGCAGGTTGCGGTACGGGTCGTACGCTTCCATCCACAGCCGCTCGGCGGGTACTGCCGGATTCCCCCACTCCTCGTACTCCCCCACGGTGAGCGGCAGCGTCGAGTCACTCATGGTGGTCACCACATCGACGAACGGCACGTGAGTCACCACTGCCGCGAAGAGGTCGGGCCTGAGATTGGTGACTGCACCCATCAGCAGTCCGCCGGCACTGCCACCCTCGATGGCGAGCCGCCCTGGTGCCACTCGCCCGGTGTCCTGGAGGTGGGCTGCGCAGGCGATGAAATCGGTGAAGGTGTTCATCTTGTGCTGCATCCGGCCGGCGTCGTGCCACGCCTTGCCGAGGTCTCCCCCGCCCCGGATGTGTGCCACGCCGAACACGATGCCGCGGTCGAGCAGTGACACCCGTGACGACGAGAACGACACCGAGTACGGATAGCCGTACGCGCCATACGCGGTAAGCAGCCCCGGCGCGGTGCCGTCCGCCGGTACGTCGAAGCGTCGGACCAGCGAGATCGGAATCCGGGTGCCATCGGCAGCGGTCGCGTGGGTGCGCTCGGTGACGTACTGCGTCGGGTTGTACCCGCCCAGGACTTCCTCCTGCTTGAGCAGCGTCAGCGTCCGGCCGTCTAAGTCATAGTCGTAGATGGATGTGGGCGTCACGAACGATTCGTAACCAATGCGGATGCTCGTAGCGTCCCATTCGGGGTTCGCGTGCATCCCGACGTCGTAGCTGGCCTCCGGGAACGCTACCCGATGCTGCTCCCCACTCTCCAACTGGTGCACATGAAGTTGCGGGATCCCATCGATCCGCTCGCTCAGCACAATATGACCCGCGAAGGCATCGATGTCCTCGATCATCACCGCGTCGTCGTGCGCTACGATCTCTTCCAGCGTATCACTCGGCCCTTCCACCGGCATGCGCGCTATCCGGAAGTTGCGCCCCGTGTCGTTGATCCTCACCAGGAAGTGCCGGCTGTGGTGCTCGATGTCGTACTCGATCTCGCTCCGACGGGGCATCAGCGTGCGCCAGAGCCCACGGGGGGCGGATGCCCGGAGCACCCGGCATTCGCTGGTGGTGTGACTGCCGATGGTGAGGACCAGCCACTCGCGGCTGCGGGTGCGTCGCACGCTGAGCGAAAATGCCTCATCGTCCTCGTGCAGCACCAGCTCCGGCTCGCCACCGATCGCCTGGCGCCAGAGCGTGTCCCCTCGCTTGGTGACCGGATCTTCGGTCACGTACAGCAATGTCCTGCTGTCATCCACCCACGCCACGCTGGTCACCCGTTCCGCCACCAGACGCTCACGCTCGCCCGTGGTGAGGTTTCGGACCATCAACCGATACTGCCGGAACCCGGTGTCGTCGGTGGAGTAGGCGAGCAGCGCATCGTCGTCGCTCACGGCGAAGGCGCCGAGGGCCATGAACGAATGGCCATCCGCCATCGCGTTCAGGTCGAGCAGCACTTCCTCCGTGCTGCCTTCCGCCCTGCGGCGGCGCGCGTGCACGGGGTACTGCATCCCCTTCTCGAAACGGCGATAGTACTCGTAGCCGCGCAATGGCACCGGCACCGAGACATCTGTTTCCCGGATCCGGGCCACCATCTCCTCGAAGAGCTGTTGCCGAAGCGGGGCCGTCGGTGCCAGCACCGCATCGGCGTGCGCATTCTCGGCTTCGAGGTAGAGGATGGTGTCGCGATCGGCGCGGTCGCGGAGCCAGGCGTACTCGTCGGGAGCGGCGGGATCGTCCCGCGGGGTCGCGACGGGTGCTGTGGATGGAGCGAAGAGACCGTTCATCGCGGAAAGATATGCCGACCGGTGCGCGGTGCATGACCGCAATGCATCAAGCCCCGCTGCCTGGGGGCAACGAGGCCTGATGATGGAGGCGCAGGGAATCGAACCCTGGTCCGAACCAACTTCCGGGACCGCTTCTACGTGCGTAGGCTCTGCTTCACACTTGGCGTCGGGCCGGCGCAGTGCCAGCCTTCCCGACGTTGACCTCCTGTGTAACACACTTCCGATGTCGGAGGACCATCGGTCGCTAGTCCGGATTGATGATTCCCAAGCCGACGCCCCGGACGGGCTTCGGACCCAGGAGGTGCATGAAGCGAACTCCTAGGAGCTCAGCTTACGCAGCCATCGCCAGATCAGTGTTGGCAATTGTGTTTTTTCCGAGTGGTTTTATCAGGACCTCGGACCTGAGCACGCGACGATGCCTTCTATCAATCCGTCGAAGCCGATCGCCCCCGTATCCTCAATATAGCAGCGCCACCCCCCGGCGCCATCCCGCCTACTCAGGCCGTGTGGCCGTCCCTCGGAGCCACCCTCTCCAGCGGAACCACGCGAGGATCCCCGCGGCCACGATGAACATCAGGAGCAGAACGGCCGGGTAGCCGTTGGGGTTCCGGAGCTCGGGCATGAACTCGAAGTTCATCCCGTAGACCCCGACGATGAAGGTGAGAGGGAGGAAGATCGCCGAGAGGGCGGTCAGGATCCGCATCACGTCGTTGGTCTTGTGGGCGCCCACGGCGAGATGGACCTGCAGCAGGAGGTTCACCTCTTCCAAAAGCTGGTCGGCCCAGAAGAGGTAGGCGTCCACCGACTCCCGCACGTCCTGATAGAGCGCCGACGGCGGGCCCGTGGCCGGCATCAGCTTCTGCACCACGTTGGCGGTCTGCCAGAGGATGCGCCTGGTGAGCGAAACCCGTCGCTTGAGGTTGTATGCCTCCTTGAGCGACGGAGCTGCGGCCCCTTCATCGAAGAGCGATCCCTCGAATGCGTCAAGCGTCGTCTCGGCCTCGCCGAGCGGCTGCTCGAAGGAGGCCAGAGTGGCATTGGTCAGCGCGGCGAGCAGCGCGGGCTCCGTGTACGGGACCCCGCTGGACGCGAGTCGCTCCTGCACCCGCGTCACCTCAGCCAGCTCGACCCGGTGAACCGTGAGTACGAAATCGTCGCGAAAGAATATGGCGACCTTGCGGGTGAGCTCCTGGATGCTCGACGCGGCGTCGTGCGCCGTCAAGTCGTGAACCCGGAGAATCACGAAGGTTGCATCGCCGAGTCGTTCGTACTTGGGGAGGTGATCCGGCTCAAGGCAGTCCTCGACCACGGTCGCCGGAAAGTTGTGCTCGGCGGCCAGCTTCTGCAGTTCCTCGAGGGTCGGCTGGACGACGTCGATCCAGGTGAGCGGCGGGCCCTCGACGATCCGCCGTTCCATCAGGCGCGGTGGCTCGCTGGAGTCAGCGCGGGGGGCGTCATGCCGCGCCCGCCATGGCTGTCGAAACCAGGTAGTCGGCGAAGATTCGTTCCGCGTCGGCCATGCGTTCCACCTGGAAGAGCTTCTCGCGGAGCGTGGTCGCGCCGTGCAGACCCCTGGTGTACCAACCGAAATGCTTCCGGAACTCGACCATCGTGCTGCGCGTGTCGCCCTGCAGCTCGAGCGCGAGGCGTGCGTGCTCGAGCGCGACGGCGAACTTGTCCGCCGGATCTGGCGCCGACGGGCGCTCCTCGCCATCGAGCAGCGCGCGGGCGTCGCGGAATAACCACGGGTTGCCGAACGAGCCCCGGCCGATCATCACGCCGGCACAGTTGGTGTGTTCCTTCATCCGGATCACATCCTCAGGTGTGTTGAGGTCGCCATTGCCGATCACCGGCACGTCGAGCGCCTCTACGACCATCGCGATGTCGTCCCAGTTGGCCTTTCCCGTGAACATCTGGGTGCGCGTCCGGGCGTGCAGCGTGAACGCCTTGGCGCCGGCGTCCTGCATCCGCAGCGCAATCCCGACCGGGTCACGTGACGTTTCCGACCATCCGCTGCGCGTCTTCACCGTGACCGGCAGGTGGGTGGCGGCGACGCATCCGGCGATGATTCGGTCGACCAGGTCGAGGTCGCGCAGGCAACCCGACCCGCCGTTGCGCTGCACCACCTTCTTCACCGGGCAGCCGAAGTTGATGTCGATGAAGTCGGGGGCGTAGTGCTCTGTCACCAGTGCCGCTGCCTCAGCCATGGCGTCGACCTGCGCGCCATAGATCTGGATCCCGATGGGGCGCTCGACTTCATCGAACT
>JACDBX010000003.1 GCA_013694695.1 Gemmatimonadales bacterium
TGACGGGCGCGTTTTCCATCGATCAACCGCTTACTTGGCGGGCGGCACCGGGATGTTCAGCGTCTCGGCTTCCTTCTGCCAGTAATCCCATCCCCAGCCCACCAGCTTGCCGTCGGCCATCACGACCGGGCTCAGCTTGCGCCACGTGACAGAATCCTCCGGCGCTTCGTCGCCGCGGGCGTAGAGCATTACCTCCCAGAACTTTCCCTCCGTCTGGTATGACTCCGTCCGATGAGGCTCACTGCCCATGACTGCGGCGACGCTGTCCTGCTCGATCCCGACGGAGAGCTTCTTCAGGCGTGCATCGCTGCACGCGGCGACGCCGACGATCGCGACGACGGTGACGATGCGGCGGATCTGCGGAATGTTCATTCAGCGTTCCTGGATGGTGGTACGATGGGGAAACGGTCTCCCCGCAAGATACCCGATGGTCGCACTAGATTTGCACCGTGCGCCAGGGTGGTGAAATGGCAGACACGACGGCCTTAGGAGCCGTTGGGGGAAACCCCGTCCGGGTTCAAGTCCCGGCCCTGGCACTGCGGAGGGATCACCCGGTGGTCCGGCGCAGCAGCGAGATCCGTATCGCGTCGACCACGAGCTGGAGATCGTCGAGCTTGCCGAGCATCGGCACGCCAAGTTGCTCGATGGGCCGGTGTACGTCGGGATCGTGGTTGGCGCCGGTGAGGAAGACCACTCGACCGCGGAGCTGGGGCGCCCGCTCGGCGAGCTTCCTGTAGAAGGCGATGCCACTGATCCCGGGCATCAGGACGTCGCTCACCACTGCATCGGGCGCGCCCGGCCCGACGAGGGTGGCCAGCGCGGCATCGCCCGACTCCGCTTCCATCACGTCATGACCGGCGCGCTCGAACATCTTCCGGAGCACCCGGCGTACGCCATCGTCGTCATCCACGATCAGTATTCGTGCCATGTCGCAACAGAAGGGCCAACGGGCCCTGCCAGTCAACCCCCAACGTGAATTGACCCTGATCGGTCACGGCGGGTAACTTTGAGGGCTATGACTGAGATCACCTACCACACCACCGCCGAAGACGTGGCCTCCCGGTCGCTCCAAGTCACCGTGCCCGTCGAGCGCCTCGCTGCAGCTGAACGCAAGGCGCTCCGGGAATACACCCGCCAGGCCCGAATCCCGGGCTTCCGCAAGGGGCATGTCCCCGAACCCGTGATCCGCCGCCGGTTCGAGCAGGAAATCCGCCGCCACGTGATCGAGGATGCCCTGCGCGAGAGCTGGGAAACGATCGTCAAGGAGTCCGACCTCAAGCCCACCGCCGACCCGCAGGTCTCGAACCTTTCATTCGAGCAGGGTCAGCCCCTGGTGTTCGACATGACCGTCGAGGTCCGCCCGTCGATCGCCCTCGCCACCACCGGGGGCTTCACGCTGTCCCGGACCGTGGCACCGGTGTCGCAGGAGGCCATCCAGGACCGGATCGACCGCCTCCGCGAGCAGAAGGCCTCCTGGACACCCGTCGAGGGCTCCAGGCCAAAGCCGGGGCAGATGGTGACGGTGGCGGTCACCACGGTGGGCGATGAGGCGCCCGAACCCTCCAAGCCCTACAGCATGGTGATCGGTAAGGGGCAGGCGATACCCGATCTCGAGGATCTGGTCATGGGGCTGATGCCTGGGGAAACGGCCGAGGGAGACGTGCGTTTCCCCGACGACCATCCCGATGAGGCGCGCCGGGGCGAAGCGCGCCGGGTCTCGGTGGCGTTGCACGAGGTCAAGGAGCAGGTGCTGCCGCCCTACGACGACGCATTTGCCCGCGAGGTGGGGGAATTCGAGTCGGCCGAGGCGCTCACCGAGGTTATTTCGGCCGATCTCGCCGAGGAAGCTGTCCGGACCGCTGATCAGGGGGTGAGGGAGCAACTGATCGACCACCTGGTGCGCGCCAACGACGTTCCCGCGCCCCCCAGTCTGGTCCGGAGGCTGGTCCGGGCGTACGCCGAGGGGTATGGAATCGATGCAGAGCGGCTCGACGCCTTCGCGGGCACATTCGCGCCAATTGCCGAGGCGCAGGTGCGTCGGGAACTGGTGCTCGACTCGGTGGGCTCGGCCCAGAACCTGCAGGCCACCGAGGGAGACATCGATGCCCGGGTGGCCGCGCTCGCAAGCGCCCGCGGGGTCGAGCCGGGTGCGCTGTACGCGTCCCTTCAGCAGGCCCGGCGCCTCGACGAACTCGAGCGCACCATCACCGAGGAGAAGACCTTCGCCTGGCTCCTCGAGCAGTCCACCGTCACCGAGGTCAGCGCGTGACCCACGCCGCGATCTATCCGCCGTACATCATCGAGCGCTCGTCACGCGGCGAACGCACGTATGACATCTTCTCGCGCCTGCTCATGGACCGCATCGTGTTTCTCGGTGCAGGCATCAACGACGACGTCGCGAACATCATCATTGCCCAGCTGCTCTTCCTCGAGGCCGACAACCCCGAGAAGGACATCTACCTCTACCTCAACTCGCCCGGTGGGATCGTGTCGAGCGGCATGGCGATCTATGACACCATGCAGCACCTCCGGGCGCCGATCAACACGATCTGCATGGGCATGGCGGCATCGATGGGATCGTTCCTCCTCGCCGCGGGAACGAAGGGGAAGCGCGCCGCGTTGCCCCATGCACGGATCATGATGCACCAGCCGTCGGGCGGGGCCCAGGGCACCGCCGCCGACATCGAGATCCAGGCAAAGGAGATCCTGTACCTGCGCGGCCGGATGAACGAACTGTATGCGCGGCACACCGGCCAGCCGCTGGAGCAGATCGAGCGGGACATGGATCGCGACCGGTTCATGAGTGCCGACGAGGCGAAGGCATACGGACTGATCGACAACGTGTTCGAGCCCCGCACCCCGATCATCGCACCCGAGGGTTGACCGGCCCCGTGCCGGGAGTCAGGTTCACTGTTGAACCCTCCCGGCCGGCATCCCGGCGGAAAACATCCTGATGTCCAACGACAAGCATCTCCGTTGCAGTTTCTGCGGCAAGAGCAAGGACTCCGTCCGGAAGTTCATTTCCGGGCCGTCGGTCTACATCTGCAACGAGTGCATCACCCTGTGCAACGAGATCCTGGCGGAGGATGAGGAACGGGAGGCAGTAGAGGGGCAGCGAGCCGTCCCGTCGCCGCAGGAGATCAAGGACACGCTCGACCAGTACGTGGTGGGGCAGGAGCGCGCCAAGCGGTCGCTTTCGGTGGCCGTCTACAACCACTACAAGCGGATCAATGCCGGCCCGCGTGACGGCGACGTCGAGCTCGAGAAGTCGAACATCGTGATGCTGGGGCCCACCGGCACCGGCAAGACGCTGCTTGCCCAGACGCTGGCCCGCATCCTCGACGTCCCGTTCACGATCGCCGATGCGACCACGCTGACAGAGGCCGGCTATGTCGGCGAGGATGTCGAGAACATCCTGGTTCGGCTGCTGCAGGCTGGCGATTTCAACGTCGCCGAATGCGAGCGGGGCATCGTCTACATCGACGAGATCGACAAGATCGCGCGGAAGTCGGAGAATCCGAGCATCACTCGCGACGTGTCGGGGGAGGGCGTGCAGCAGGCGCTGCTCAAGATCCTCGAGGGCACCATCGCCTCGGTGCCGCCACAGGGCGGCCGGAAGCACCCGCAGCAGGAATACATCCAGATCAACACCCGGGACATCCTCTTCATCTGCGGCGGGGCGTTCGACGGACTCGACAAGATCGTCGAGTCGCGACTCGGCCGGCAGCGGATCGGGTTCGCGAAGGAGGAACTGCCGACACCGCAGATCGGCGCGAGCGCCGCGCCGTACGACGTGATGCGCCCGTTCGCGGCGGTCGAGCCCGATGACATGCTGCGGTTCGGGCTGATCCCCGAGCTGGTGGGTCGCCTGCCGGTGCTCGTGGCGCTTGATGCGCTCGACGAGGACGCCCTGGTGCAGATCCTGGTCGAGCCGCGGAACGCGCTCACCAAGCAGTACAAGCGCCTGTTCGACCTCGAGGGCGTGGGCCTCACCTTCGATGCGGAGTCACTGCGCGCGGCCGCCCGCAAGGCGATCACCCGCAAGACCGGCGCACGCGGGCTGCGCGCAATCCTCGAGAGCGTGATGACCGACATCATGTTCGACCTGCCGTCACGCCACGATGTCCGGGAGGTGATCATCACAGCCGAATCGATCAATGAGGGAACGACGCCTCTGGTGGTGACCGAACGAGCGCGCCACAAGAAGGAAGCGTGATGCACCGGGGCGCGCCATGAGCGGCGCGCGCGACGCAGCGGCCAACCGCTCGCCGCTTGCCACACTCCCCATCGAGTTTGTCGGGAGCTTTCCCGACCCCCTGCACCGCCTCGATCCGCCCGCCGCTGAGTTTGCCTTTGTGGGTCGATCAAACGTCGGCAAGTCGTCACTGCTCAACGCACTGGTGGGTCGCAAGGCGCTGGCCCGTGTCTCCTCGACACCCGGCAAGACCCAGCTCCTCAACGTCTACCGCCTGCCGTCACTCTACCTCATCGACCTCCCCGGTTACGGTTTCGCCCGTGCCTCGAAGGAGGAACGGCACGCCTATCGTCGGTTGCTCGAGAAGATGGTGCGCCAACGCGCCTCACTCGCCGGCGTGGTCTGGCTGCTCGACGCCCGGCATCCGCCGTCGAAGGAAGACGCCGAGTTCCATGCAATACTCACCGCGTCGGAACGACCGGTACTGGCGGTGCTCACCAAGTCCGACAAACTTTCCCGGGCGCAACTCGTGCGCTCACTCGCCGAGCGCGCCGGCGAACTCGGCCTCGAGGCCGACCAGGTGCAGGCGGTGTCGGCACAGACCGGCGCCGGCATCGCTGAACTGGGCGCGTCACTGCTCGCTGCCGCAGCGGAGGACTGAATGGGACGACTCGCGGGATTCCTGGTGATGGCGGCCGCCTGTGCGTGTGCACCGCGCACCGCGCCTGCCCAGACGACAGCGGTCGACGCCGGACTCGTCGATGAGCTGCCGCTCGGAAGGGGGCAGCTCAGTCAGGACAACATCACGGTGCGCCTGCGCGCCGGAATGCTCGACATCCGGGTCGTCCCGCTCGACGAGCGCGTGCTGCGCCTGCTGTCGGCCGACGGTTATGCGTCGCTGCACGCACTCATCACCAGCCAGCGGCGGCGGATCGACTCGGTGGCGGCCTCCCGCGGGGTGCGCCGTCCCGGCGTCGCGCTGGTCTCGTTCCACGCGCTGGCCCCGGCCACCCAGTTCGACCCCCAGGCGCTGTCCATCTCGCTCCGCAACCGCTACTACCGCCCGATCGGCGTGCTCGCGATGTCCCCATCTTTCTCGAGCCAGCAGCTTGATGCCGGTGGCGCAGCGAGCGGAATCGTGATCTACGAGGAGGAGCTGCCCGTGACCGAGCCGTTCACGATCAGCTACCACGAGGCGACCACTGATGAGTGGGAACGCCGCCTCCCGCGCCTCGAGACCGAGCGTGGCCGGATCGTCGGCACCCGCCGGGTCCCGGCCGATTCAGTGCGACCCTGAGATGCCGATCCGCCCGCTTCGCGAGCTCTCGCTCGCCGCCGATGCGATCACGCTGCGCGAAGAGTGGCTTGCCGATCTCGCTGCGCGCCTCACCGATCCCCTCGCCGACTGGTCGGTGATCACCCGCGACACCCTGTACGAACTGGCCTGGCCTGGTCAGGGCAGCTGGGAAGAGCGGGTCGGTGACCCCCGGCTCTCCCGGGCCGGACGGATGGCCCTCGACGCGCTCGACCCGCGCAACGTCACCCTGGAGCCCGAGTACTACGCTGAGGTCGACACCGACCGCTTCGCGCGGGTCAAGCCGCTGCTCTGGCTCTGGTACACGTTCGATCGCCTCCCCGCGGGCGGCCAGAACGTCGACCTGGGTGTCCGCCTCCGACGGATGCTGGCGCCATTCATCTTTGCGCGGGTCGGAACCAACTTCAAGTGCTTCCAGCACGTCGAGTTCTCGTTCGGGTATGACATGGAAATCGGCGACGACGTGGTGATCCACCGCCATGTCCTGCTCGACGATCGAGGCGGCATCACGTTGGGCGACCGGGTGTCAATCTCCGACTACGCCAACATCTACTCGCACACCCACAGCATCGTGGAGCAGAAGGACGTCACGTCGATGCGCACCGTGCTGGAGGACGATGTCCGCATCACGTACCATGCGACCGTCCTCGCCGGGGTGCGCGTCGGCGAGAACGCCATGGTCGGCGCGGGGGCGCTCGCCACCAAGGACGTCCGCCCGTACCATGTGCACGTCGGCGTCCCGGCCAAGTCGATCAGGGTCAAGCCGAATGCGCCGGCGGACATGATTTCCACGTCACGCATGCGCCCGCCAAAGCCGGAATAGCCCTCCGCCCGCCAGGGGCCCGAAGGGGGCTGTTACCGTTCCGTTGCACCATCTCCGCCATTTCGTCACGCATTCGTGTGATGGTTTCCGTGTTGCGACCCGCCCCGACACTCGGGAGGGGCACTGGTGATTCGTCACGGAGCCGGATGCATGAAGTTCACGTCCCTGTTGCGCACGGCGGTACTCGCCGCCACCATCGCCTTCCCGGCTGTCCTTGGCGCCCAGTCGCCGGGCAAGCTGGTCGGGCGGGTTCTCGATGCGTCGGGCGCACAGCCACTCGGCGGTGCGCGGGTCACGATCGTCGGCACCGCCCTGGCGACTACCACTGCCGTCGACGGGCGCTACACCCTCGCGAGCATCCCCGCCGGCACCGTCACCCTGCGGGTGCTGATGATCGGGTACGGCCCCAAGACCGTGACCGCGGTCCGGATAGAGCCGGCCCAGGTGACTACGCAGGATGTCACCTTGGCCGCACAGGCAGTCCAGCTCGGCGAGATCACCGTGAGTGCGGAGCTGGAGCGGGGGTCCGTCAACTCGGCGCTCGACGAGCAGCGACACAGCGTCGGAATCATGAACGCGGTCACCGCCGAGCAGATTGCCTCGTCGCCGGACGGCGATGCGGCGGCAGCCTTGCAGCGGGTGAGCGGTGCCACCGTCCAGGACGGGAAGTACGTCTTCGTACGCGGCCTGGGCGATCGCTACACCACCGCGTCGCTCAACGGCTCGAGGATTCCGTCGCCCGAACCGGAAAAGAAGGTCGTGCCGCTCGATCTCTTCCCGGCATCACTGCTCTCGGCAGTGACGACGTCGAAGACGTTCACCCCCGATCAGTCGGGTGACTTCTCGGGTGCCGCCGTCGACATCCGGACCCGGGACTATGTCGGACGTCGCTTTGTCGCACTCTCGGTGAGCTCGTCGTACAATGATGCCGTCACGGCGCGCAGCGGCTTGTTCGCGCAGTCAACCGGCCTCGACTGGCTCGCCTTCGGTGCCGGGGACCGCGCGCTCCCGGCGTCGCTCGCCAGGACGGACTTCACGCAGGCACTGCCTGCCGCCCAGGTCAACGGCCTCGTCGGCGAGCTCCGCAATGTCTGGTCGGCACGCGAGCGATCGGCCGCGCCCAATGCCAGCGCGTCGGCCACGCTGGGGGGAAATCTCCCGGTGGGGGCCAACGGGGTGAGCTATCTGGTCTCGGGCACCTACTCCGCCGCGCAAGAGGTCCGCACCGACCAGGTTCGGGCGCTCGCGACCACGCAGGGCAGCGGCGAGGCAGAGGAGGTTGACCGATTCACCGGGAGCACCGGCAGGACCACGGTGCTCTGGGGCGGGATTGCCAATGCGTCCACGACGATCGGAACCCACAGCAAGGTCTCGTTCAACAACACGTACAACCGGACGATGGACAACGAGGGACGTCGCGAATCGGGTCACTCCGAGAACCTCGGACTGCCATTGGACATCCAGCGGCTCCGATACGTCGAGCGCAACGTTCTCTCGACGCAGCTTTCGCTGCACCATGAGCTCGGCGGCCGCCACATGATCGACTGGGGACTGTCGCGCTCGAGCGTCGGTCGCCGGGAGCCGGATCGGTCCGAGATCGTGTATGCCCGCGAGTCGGAGGGTTCGGCACCAGCGTGGTACGGCTTCTCCAACGAGGCCGCCGTGCGCACGTTCGCCGACCTGTCGGAGCGCTCGCTCGAGGCGAACGCGAGCTGGCAGTACTACCTCGGTGAGCCAAGCGACAACCGCAGCATCAAGCTCGGCGGCCAGTACCGCAGCACCGATCGCGTCGCCGACAACAATGCCTATTCGATCTCGCTGGCCCGCCCCCTGAGCCTCGAGGATCGCCAGCGCCCCCCCGAAGAACTCTTCGGCGACGCCTTCACGGGCGGGGGTGACGACTACTTCCGGATCGTCCCTCTCGCCGCGGGCGGGTCGTACACGGCGCAGGATCGACTGGCCGCAGCGTTTGCGATGGTCACCTGGCCACTCCTGCCCACGGTCGACATCACCGGTGGTGCCCGGATCGAACGGTCCACCGTGCGGGTCAGCTCGCTCTCGACCGTGGGGACCCCTTCCCTTGCCGAGCCGGCGTACACCGATGTGCTGCCGTCCCTCGCGCTCACCTGGCGCGCTGGGGCCGATGTGAACCTCCGGTTCTCCGTCTCGCAGACCCTGTCACGCCCGGAGTACCGCGAACTATCGCCGATCCTGTACCGCGAGGTGATTGGCTTTGACAATGTGCGGGGTAACCCCGACCTGCGACGCGCGCTCATCCGCAACTATGACCTGCGGTGGGAGTGGTACCCGGCTCGCGGCGAGATCATTTCGCTCGGCGTGTTCGCCAAGGACTTCACCGATCCGATCGAGCGCATCTACCTGGGCTCGTCGGGTACCCGGATCATCACCTACGTCAATGCGATGGGTGCGTCGAACCGCGGTGTCGAGGTCGAGCTCCGCAAGCAGCTCGGCGCAGTATCCGGCCTGTTGCGCAACGTCGCGCTCTTCACCAATGCCACCGTGATGAAGTCGACGATCTCCATCGATCCCGATGCCGGGTCGATCACCAACTCCTCGCGCCGGATGGTGGGGCAGTCGCCGTATGTCGTGAATGCGGGGCTCACCTGGACGCACCCGAGCGCCGATGCGTCGGCCACCGTGCTGTTCAATCGCGTCGGTGCCCGGATCACCGAGGCTGGTGAGCTTCCCCTCCCCGATGTCATCGAGCAGCCGCGGAGCGTCCTTGACGTCTCGTTGCGGTTCCCGATCGCCGGCGCGCTCGATGGTCGGTTCGATGCCCGGAACCTTCTCGACGCCCCGTACCTCTCCACCCAGGGCGACGTCACCCGCGAACGGTATCGCGCTGGCCGTGTATTCGCGGTGGGCTTCAGCTGGAAGCCGTGAGAGAGACGAGAGACTAGAGACGAGAGAACGGATGACCGAGGATGGGGAATGGTTGACGGTCGACGGCTTACGGCCATCATCCATCATCCATCATCGGTCATCGGTCATCCATCATCCATCATCCACCGACCAGTACCTTCGTTGCACAACCGTGACTCAAGCATCACCGAACGCCGACGCACCAGCGCGACATTGTCGCCGGTGGAGTCGGCGTTCGGCTTCATCACCATCACCTTCGGGAGAGACGGCATGAAGTTCGGATCGGGATCGACAGTGCGCGCGCTGATGGCCCTCAGTGTCGCCGCGCTCGTGGCTTGCGGCGATGACGACGGCGTGACGCCACCACCAGCGACCAACAATCCACCGGCCGGTGTCACCGCGTCGGCAACCGGGGCCACGACGGTGCAGGTCTCCTGGACTGCGCCCTCAGCCGCCGCAACCCAGTTCGTGGTGCAGCGGGCCTCTGGAGCCACCGGCGGGACGTTCGCCGAAGTCGGCCGGCCGACCGGCTCAACCACCGGCTATGGCGACACCGGACTCACAGTGGCCACCACCTACCGGTACCGGGTGGCTGCGGTTCGGAATGGCGTGACCTCTGCCTTCTCGACCGAAGTGACGGTCACCACGTCGGGGCCGACCCTGACCGACGTTACCGCTGACATCACCATGAACACCACCTGGACCAGCGACCGCACCTGGCGGATCAAGGGCTTCCGCAAGGTTGCCTCGGGGGCCACGCTGACGATCGAGGCCGGGACGCGCATCGAGGGTGACTTCGCGACTGTCGGGTCGTCGCTCTTCGTGCTCCGTGGCGCGCGCATCGTCGCAAACGGTACCGCCGCGGCGCCGATCGTGTTCACGTCCTCGCAGGCAGCTGGCCAGCGCCAGCCCGGCGACTGGGGCGGCCTGATCATCATCGGCAACGGCGTCATCAACCGCTCCGGGACGGTCGCCCTTGAGGGCACCGGCACCGATCCAGTGCAGAATCCCGCCATCAACTACTCGGGCGGCACGAACAACGCCGACAACAGCGGCTCACTGCGCTACGTGCGGGTGGAGTACGCCGGATTCGGGCCGGCGCAGGACGCTGAACTCAACTCGTTCACGTTCGCGGCGGTGGGGAGCGGGACCACGATGGACTATCTGGAATCACTCAACGGACTCGACGACAGCTTCGAGTGGTTCGGGGGCGCGGCCGATGCCGCCCACCTCGTCTCGTATCAGTCGGGCGATGACCACTTCGACATGTCGGAAGGCTTCCAGGGCCGCCTTCAGTACCTGATCGCATACCAGAGCAAGCAGCTGGTCCCGCGCGCGGGTGCCGGCAACACGTCGGGCGACCCACAGGGCATCGAGAACGACGGCTGCAACGGTTCGGGCTGCGACGCCGGCCACAACACGACCCCATTCACCGTTCCGGTGGTCGCGAACTTCACCCTCGTCGGCACGGCACCGGGTGTCGTCGCCGCCGGGGGCGGATACGGCATGGTGCTCCGGCGCGGTACTGGTGGTCACTATGTGAACGGGATCCTCTCGCGGTGGCCGAGCGCCGGCATCAGCATCCGCGATGCAGGCACCACCACCCGGGTAACGGAGGGCGTGCTGTCAATTCGCAATGTGCTGATCGCCGAGTCGCCGCTCGCCCTGCAGGCGGGGCAGCAGACCTACGACCTCGCAGGCAATGCGATCACGTTCGAGCCGGCCACCACGGCCGCATCGATATTCGTGAAGCTCCCGACCGCCCCCACGGCGGTGTCCGACTTCGACTGGTCGCTGAGCGCTGCGGCCACCGCCCGCACCGGCGGACTGGCAACGTTCACCGGCGACCTGGCGACCAGGGCGGGAGCCACGATCATGGGAACCACCTACCGCGGCGCATGGAACCCGGCCGGCACCAAGTGGTGGGAAGGCTGGACCAGCTACTCGAACAACTGACCACCGGCGTCACGCGGAACGGGGGGCGGCCATCCGCCCCCCGTTTCTCGTGCCCCAAGCGGAGCGCCCGATGCAGCACCACTGGCAGATCCTGATTGGAGCAATTCTGTTCACCGCAGCATGCGGCACATCGTCGCCCGACGTGCCGCTTGCCCAGGAGGCTTCCCGGCGTCAACCCGGTGACCGGATCGACTCCGTGCATTCGATGGCGGAGTACGAACGACGTTTCCGCAGCGGCTTGGTCGAGCCGACCCGGCTCGAGGGGGGGCGGACCTCACGCGAGGACCTCGCGCGCGCGATCCTGCGGTCGATCGAGGCGCATGACACCGCCGCGCTGGCCGGCTTGATGGTGACACCCGCCGAGTTCTCCTGGCTGGTCTATCCCTCGCACCGATACCGGGAGGAGCCGTACGCGCTTGATCCGTCCCACTTCTGGCTGCAATTGCAGGCGGGAAGTGCGAAGGGCAGCGGCCGCATGCTGGAGCGCTACGGCGGCGACCGGATCTCCCTCACGTCGCTGCGATGCGAGCGCGAGGAAACCACGAGTGGGACCAACGTGATCCTGTGGGCACCGTGCATCGCGACCATCGTGCGGAATGACCGCACCGAGGAGGGACGCTACTTCGGCGCGATCGTCGAACGTGACGGCCGGTTCAAGCTGCTGTCGGCGGGCAACGACATGTAATGCAGCTCAGCCGGCCGGGCGACCCAGCAGGGCGTCGATCCGTGCGGCGAGGGCACGCGGCCGGAACGGCTTGGTGAGGAAGTCGTTGGCACCGAGGCCGAGCACCCGAACCTCGTTGTCTTCGTCGCCTCGCGCCGTCAACACGATGACCGGAAGGTCGCGCGTGAGCGCCCTCGACCTGAGCTGGGTGAGCACCGAGTAGCCATCGATGTTCGGCAGGTTCAGGTCGAGGAGCACCAGGTCGGGGGCGTGCCGGTCGACCTGCTCCAACGCCTCTCCGCCGTCACGCGCCTCATGGATGACGTACCCCTCCTGCTCGAGCAGGTCTCGCATCACGCGGCGCAGCGTGTCCTCGTCCTCGACCAGCAGGATCGTCCCGCGCGAGGCAGTGGCTGCAGGGCCGCCGAACGCTCCATCATCGAGCAGCTCGAGCCCCGACAGCAATTCCTCGCGGGGCGCAGGCATCGCGCTTGTCCCGACCGGCATGATCTCCGGCAGCGCCACGATCGGCACCGTCGGTACATCGGTGACACGCAGCAGTTCATCGATCGAAGTGTGGCCGTCGATCACGTGGCGGAGCCCGCACTCGAACAGCGTGAGCATCCCCGCCTCCCGCGCCGCCATGCCGATCTTCTCCGCCGTGGTGTTGGTGCCCACAAGGCGCTCCAGCTCGACCGACATCACGAGCGTCTCGACGATCGAGAACCGGCCCCGGTACCCGGTCTGCGTGCATTGCCCGCAGCCGACCGCCTGGTAGATCTCGGCGCCCAACGGAATGAATGAGGCGAGGCGGGGCGGCAAGTCGGTTCGAGGCACCAGCGCCCTGCAATACGGGCAGAGGCGCCGCATGAGGCGTTGCGCCACGATCCCACGCAGCGCCGCACCGATCTTGAACGCTTCGAGGCCCATGTCGACAAGCCGGGTGACTGTGTTGGGCGCGTCGTTGGTATGCAGCGTGGAGAGCACGAGATGGCCGGTGAGCGACGCCTGCACCGCGACCTGTGCCGTCTCAAGGTCGCGGATCTCTCCCACGAGCACGACGTCCGGGTCCTGCCGCAGGATCGACCGAAGCGCCGTTGCAAAGGTGAGGCCCTGACGGTCATTGGTCTGGACCTGGACGATGTTCTGGCCCAGCCGGTACTCGACCGGGTCCTCGATTGTGACGATGTTGATGCCCTCCACCTGGATCTCACGAATGCAGGCGTAGAGCGATGTCGTCTTTCCGGATCCCGTGGGACCCGTGACCAGCACGATGCCCTCCTTGTGCAGCAGGAGGGACCGGATGGTCTCCTGCTCCTCCGGGTATAGCCCCAGCGACGGGAGCGCGAGCATCGTAGCCTGGGTGTTCAGGATCCGGATCACCACCTTCTCGCCGTGCGTCGCGGGGAGCGTCGAGACGCGCAGGTCCACGGGATTGCCGTTGACCGCAACGCGGGAGCGCCCGTCCTGCGGGCGCAGCCGATCGGCGATGTCCAGCCCCGACATGATCTTGATGCGCGAGATCAACGGAATGCCGGCCTTGCGTGGGATCGTCATCGCCTGCCGCAGCACCCCGTCGATGCGGTACCGGACAATCACCGCCGTCTCCGCCGATTCGATGTGGATGTCGCTCGCGCGGCTGGTGATGCCGTCGGCGAGCAGCACGTCGACCAGCTTGATGATCGGGCGCGAACTCGCCTCGGCCGCGACGAGCTCGAGATCGTTATCCTGATCCGTGTCGTCGATCTCGGTGATGTCGAACGTGCCCATCCCCTCGAGCAAGTGCGCGACGTCGTCGGGCTGCTCGGCGCCATAGAGCTCGTCGAGCTTGCGGGCGATGGCGCCCGCGGATGCCAGCGCCATCCGCACCTCCCGACCGGTCGCGAAGGCCAGCGACTGCTCCGCTCCGACGTCGTACGGGCTTGCCGTCGCGACTTCGAGGAGACTATCGGTCACGACAATCGGGACGCACTGATGGCGACGCGCCAGCGCCTCCGGAAGTGCGTCCCGCGCCGCCTCGGTCGCCAGCGAGAGATCCGCAACGGGCAGTCGACAACGTGCCGAGAGCGCGGCCAGCAACTCGGCCTCGCCCATCACCTTGCTGTCGATCACCTTTTCCCAGAGCGATGCCTGCCGATCTGCACCCGTGGTCCGGAAACGCTCGATGGCGCCATCGGGAAGCAGCGGCGTCAGGATCGTGACCAGCCACTCGTCGGTGAAGCTCGTTGACACGTTACGTCCTCGTCCGGCAGGGTTCAGGGGGCAACAGTGCAGTACGATCCTTCAATCTAGCAGCCGGCGACTTCAGAAGATCGGCCACCAGTCGGGGTGTATGTCGATCGTTACACCAACCGTGCCACGACGCAGCCCGACGCCGGCGTCGATCCTAATGGTGGGGCCCCAGGCGTCGATCCGGAGACCTGCGACCGGCTCGACCAGCGAAGTGGCCCGCCACGGAACCCCGCCGACCTCACCGCCCACCACCCCTGCCGCGAAAAACACACCGATCGTGCTCGGCAGGGGCACCCGGCGCGCGAACGGAACCGGCGGGGTCGGGATCGCGGCCGGATGGTTCCAAGCCACCTCGCCCCATGCGAACCGCCGCCCCCCGAGCGAGCGGTGGGCGACTCCCGGAAGGGTCCCCCGCC
>JACDBX010000009.1 GCA_013694695.1 Gemmatimonadales bacterium
ATCCCGAGCCATGCGGGGTCGGTGACAAACTCCCAGGCGTAGGCAATCGCATCGCGCTTGAAGTAGTCGCCGAAGCTGAAGTTGCCGAGCATCTCGAAGAAGGTGTGATGCCGGCGGGTCAGGCCCACCTGCTCGAGGTCGTTGTGCTTCCCACCTGCGCGGACGCACTTCTGGCAGGTCGCTGCGCGCACATACGGACGAGGATCCTGCCCGAGGAAGGTCCGCTTGAACTGCACCATCCCGGCGTTGGTGAACAGGAGGGTAGGATCGTCGGCGGGAACGAGGGTCGAGGAGGGCACCGGAGTGTGCCCCCGGGCCAGGAAATAATCGAGAAAACGGCGGCGGATGTCGGCGGCTTGCATCCCGCGAATCTAACCGGAACACTGGTGCCGCCGGGACTATTCGTCGTGCTGCATACCGCCCAGTACGTGGTCGATCACTGCGCGCGCGTCGCTGCCGTTGAATCCGCGGCGGGCGAGGAACGCACTGAGCCGACGGCGGCGTGTCTCGCGGGGCAGGCCGCCGAGCTGGCCGGCACGCTTGATGGCCAGCGCTCGAGGCTGGGCGAGTGGGTCGTCATGATCCGTGGGAATCGAGGCGACGGAGTGGGCGATGGTGTCGTCGGCGATGCCCAGCGACCGGAGATCGTAGCGAAGGCGCACCGGCCCCCGCCCCCGGGCGGACCGGGAGGCGACGTACTGCTGGGCGAACGCCACGTCGTCCAGCAGGCCGAGGCGCTCGAGCCGGACAATGGCGGATGCGACGGCATCGGCGGTGTGCCCCTTCCGCTCCAGCTTGCGCTGCAGTTCCTGGCGCGCGTGGGCGCGCCGCTCGAGTGACCGGAGCCCGGAGCGGAATGCACCCTCCTCGTCCGCGGCGCGATCGAGGCGCTCCATCTGGGCGCCTGTGAGCGGCCCACCAGCCACCAGCGCCAGCTCGGCGACCACGTCGGCGGGGACGGTCCATGCGGGGCGCCCGCCGACCACCACCCGGGTGCTTCCCGGGCGGCGGGCATCGGGCACCAACCCCTCGACGATCATTCGCCGTCATCCTCCTCAGCCAGGACGGTGACGGTCGTGATCCCGAGCGAATCCTTCACCTTCGCCTCGATCTCGGCGAGCAACGCCGGGTTGTCCTTCAGGAAGAGCTTGGCATTCTCGCGTCCCTGACCGATGCGCTGGTCGCCGTACGAATACCACGCTCCCGACTTCTGGATGATCGTCGCTTCCGACGCGAGGTCGACCACCAGGCCGGCATGCGAGATCCCCTCGTCGAACATCACGTCGAACTCTGCCTGCTTGAACGGCGGGGCCACCTTGTTCTTCACCACCTTGACGCGCACCCGCGACCCGATCACTGCTTCGCGCTCCTTGACCGGCCCGATGCGGCGGATGTCGAGCCGCAGCGACGCGTAGAACTTGAGCGCCTTGCCACCGGTGGTGGTCTCGGGATTCCCGAACATCACGCCGATCTTCTCGCGCAGCTGGTTGATGAACACCACCGAACAATTGGTGCGGTTGATCGCACCGGCCAGCTTGCGCAGTGCCTGACTCATGAGCCGCGCCTGAAGGCCCATGTGCGAGTCGCCCATCTCCCCCTCGATCTCGGCCTTGGGCACGAGGGCGGCGACAGAGTCGATCACCACAAGATCGACAGCGCCGGACCGCACCAGGATCTCGACGATCTCAAGCGCCTGCTCGCCGGTGTCGGGCTGCGACACCAGGAGGTTCTCGACGTCGACACCGAGCTTGCGAGCATAGTCAACATCCAGGGCGTGCTCGGCGTCGACAAAGGCGGCGACGCCGCCCGCACGCTGCACGTTTGCCACGAGATGGAGGCAGAGCGTGGTCTTGCCCGACGATTCGGGCCCGTAGATCTCGGTGATCCGTCCTCGCGGCACCCCGCCGATCCCCGTGGCCGCATCGAGGTTGATGGCGCCCGTGGAGATGGCGGCAACCCTCACCCTGGGGGCATCGGAGCCCATGCGCATGATCGAGCCCTTGCCGAGCTGCTTCTCGATCTGGGCGATGGCAAGGTTCAACGCCTTGCGCTTGTCCGCCTCAAGGCGGGATTCGTCGACGGCCATGGGACTCTCTCTGATTGGTGGGAAAGTGGCTGAATTCACGTCACAGCGTTGCTGCACGACAAGCTACAACCGAATACACTCCGAAGCAATGGTCTAAATGTGTAGTGTTTTGCGCCACTTTATCGCCACCCGGGGCGCCATGCGTCTTCGATGTGCCGGATCTGGCACCGGGACAGCGGGCCGCTCAGCGCCATGACGTCGAAGCGGTAGTTGTCGCCCGCCGCGCCGTGCCGCAGGATCCAGGTCCAGGCCACCCTCTCGATCACCCGACGCTTGCGACCCCCGACCGCTTCCTCGGGCGCACCGAACGCGGGACCGCTTCTCCATTTCACCTCGACGAACGCGACCAGCGTTCCCAGCCGCGCGACGATGTCGAGGTCGTGACGGCCCATCGGAAAGCGGCGCGCCACTACCGTCCAGCCAACCTCGACCAGCCAATCGGCCGCACGGGTTTCGGCTTCGAGGCCGTCGCGATGACGGGGATCCGTCCAGAGGTCGGGGGGAAGGCGTGGGGTCGACACGCCACCACAATCGCACCGTGGTGGCCATGTGGTGACGCGGGATCGTGCGGGGTGGGGCGGAGAAAACGCTAGATGTACTCGTCGAGCTGGTGGAGGCTGACGGCCACGTCGCGCGGCTTCGATCCGTTCGGTGGCCCGAGGATCCCCGCATCGTGCAACTGGTCGATGATCCGCGCAGCGCGACCGTAGCCGATGCCGAGACGGCGCTGCAGCAACGACGTCGAGCCACCCTGATGCTGGATGCACGTCTCGGCGGCCTGCCGAAAGAGCGCATCGCGCGCTCCCTCGTCGGCGCCTCCTCCCGCTTCGCCCTCGGCGGCCTGGCTCCGGACGAGCTCGAGGATGTCGGGCTCGTTGCCGGCACCGTCGGCGGGGCCATCGCGCCGGGCGACGTACCACGCCATGACGCGTTCGGTTTCGTCGGTCGAGATGTACGCGCCCTGGATCCGCTGCGGCTCGTTGCGCCCCGGCGGGAGAAAGAGCATGTCGCCGTTGCCGAGCAGCGCCTCGGCGCCATTCTGGTCGAGGATGGTGCGGGAATCGACCTTGCTCGCAACCCGGAACGCGATCCGGCTGGGGAAGTTTGCCTTGATCAACCCGGTGAGGACGTTCACGCTGGGGCGCTGCGTCGCCAGGATGAGGTGGATGCCGATCGCGCGGGCCTTCTGCGCCAGCATCGCCAGCGGCGTCTCGACCTCGGACTGCACCGTCATCATCAGGTCGGCGAGCTCGTCGACGATCAGCACGATCATCGGCAGCTCGCCCTCGGTGTACTCCTCGGTCCACTGTTCGCCCAGCGGCGTGTCGGCGAGCTCGCGCGACACCGTGGTAAGGGTGGGCCGCCCACCGGGAGGGTTCTTCAACGGCTTGCCGTCGCGCACCTTGCGATTGAAGTCGGCGAGCTGGCGTGCGCCGTTGGCGTGCAGCAGGGCGTAGCGCCGGTTCATCTCGAAGACGGCGTACTTCAACACCTGCGCGGCGTCATTGTTGTCGGTCACGACCTTGTGCCGCAGGTGCGGGAGATCGTTGTACATCGAGAGCTCGACCATCTTCGGGTCGACCATCAGGAGGCGCAGCTCGCGCGGCGAATATCGATAGATCAGCGCCGTGATGATCGTGTTGATCGCGACCGATTTCCCCGACCCCGTGGCGCCGGCCACGAGCAGGTGCGGCATCTTGGCGAGATCGCCCACCACCGGCCGCCCCTGGACGTCGCGACCGAGCGCTATCGGCAGCACCGCCGTCGTGTTGCGCCACGCCTCGCTCGCGATCAACTCCCGCAGCGTGACCATGCGCGGGTTGGGATTGGCGATCTCGACGCCGACCGCGCCGCGACCAGGGATCGGCGCCACCCGGAGCGACGTCGCACGCATCGTGATCGCCAGGTCATCGGCCAGCGCGATGATGCGCCCCGCCTTGACGCCCGCCGCCGGGACAACCTCGAACTGGCTGACACTGGGGCCGGATGTGATGCCGGCAAGCGTGCCCTCGACCTTGAACGTCTTGAGCGTGGCAAGGAGCAGGTCGCCGAGTCGCTGCAATTCGGCTTCATCAGCGTCGGCGGAGACATGGGTCGAGAGGTCGAGCAGGTCGAGCGGCGGCAGCGCGTCGTCGTCAGGCCGCGGCACCTTCGCGGTGCCGGTGAGCTGGCGGAGGGCCCGCTTCGCTCGCACGAGCGGCGGCACCATCGCATCGTCATCGTCGTCGAAGTCGACATCGTCGTCCTCCGCCATCGGCTCGATGACCGGCACGACCACCGGAACGGGGCGCGTCGTCGGAACCGGTTCCGCCGGCGCATTCCCGCCCTCCAGCCGGTGCAGTGGGTGCCACCGAAGGGTGCCGAGCGTGACGCCAGTGAGCGCCGCAAAGCCTGCGAGCAGGCCGCCGGCGGGGCCGATGCTGTCGAGCGCAAGACGGGCGAGGAAACCCGGTAGCCAACCGGTCAATCGCGCATCCCAGCTCCACTGTTCCGGTGGCGGGAGGAACACCGACTGGTCAACTCTGAAGAGCACGCCCAGGACGTACGGCGTGAGCAGCGACGCACCCACGACCAGGATCGCGGCCCGCTTCATGTCGAGGCGGGCGAGGCGATCGAAGCCGGCGAGCGCCAGCAGCAGACCAAGCAGTGGGGCGCCGAGGGCGCCGATTCCGAAGGCCTGCCAGAGGGCCGGGCCGAGGTTGCGGCCGAGTGGTCCGGTGAGGTTGACGGGGAGCAGCGCGAGGGCGAGGAAGACGCCAAGGATCAGCGCGAGGACCGCCCCGAATCGCCGGCGATCAGCGGCAGTCATCGATCACGGTCCGCAGCAGTGCCGGCGCGTGGAACCATCACTCCTCGACGGCCTCGGGACGCAGGAGCTGCGGTTCCCGCTCGAGGAACTTGGTGTCGATGTTGCCGGCGACGAAATCGGGATGGCGGATGACGCGGGCAAGAAATGGAATCGTGGTCTTCACGCCCTCGAGGATGAACGAATCGAGGGCCTGCCCGAGACGGGCGAGCGCTTCGGCGCGATCGCGACCATGCACGATCAGCTTCGCCAGCAGCGAGTCGTAATACGGCGGTACCGAGTACCCAGCGTAGACATGCGTGTCAACGCGGACCCCGGGACCGCCCGGCGGATGGTAGGCGGTGATGAGTCCGGGGCTGGGCTGGAAGTTCCGGTACGGATCTTCGGCGTTGATGCGAACCTCGATCGAGTGCCCGCGGAGGTGGACCTCGTCGAACGACAGCGGCTCGCCGGCGGCGGCACGGATCTGCTCCTTCACGATGTCGATGCCGGTGACCATCTCGGTGACGGGATGCTCCACCTGGATGCGGGTGTTCATCTCCATGAAGTAGAACGAGCCGTCCTCGTCGAGCAGGAATTCGATTGTCCCCGCGCCGACGTAGCTGATTGCCGCGGAGAGTCGTACCGCCGCCTCGCCCATCTGCGCCCGCAGCTCGGGAGTGAGCGCCGGCGATGGCGACTCCTCGATCAGCTTCTGGTGCCGGCGCTGCACCGAGCAGTCTCGCTCGCCCAGGTGCGCCACGCGACCGTGCTGGTCGCCCATCACCTGGATCTCGACGTGACGTGGTCGGGCAAGGTACTTCTCGACATAGACGTCGCCGTTCCCGAACGCCGACAGCGCCTCGTTCTGCGCCAGCGAGAAGACCTGTGCGAACTGCTCGGGGTCGTTCGCGATCCGCATCCCCTTTCCGCCACCACCCGCCGTCGCCTTGATGATCACCGGAAAGCCGATCTCGCCGGCCACGGCCTGTGCCTCCTCGACGTCGGCCATCACACCGGGCGAGCCAGGCACCGTCGGCACACCCGCTTCCTTCGCGAGCCGCCGCGCCGACGCCTTGTCGCCCATCGCGCGGATCTGGTCGCCGGTGGGCCCGATGAAGGCGATGTTCGATGCGCGACAGGTGTCGGCGAACTCGGCGTTCTCGGCGAGGAAACCGTAGCCGGGATGGATCGCGTCGGCACCGGTGACTTCTGCGGCAGCGATCAGGTTGGGGATCCGCAGGTACGAGAGCCGCCCCTGGGGCGGCCCGATGCAGACGTCGTCGTCGGCGAACCGCACGTGCAGCGATTCTCGGTCCGCCTCGCTGTAGACGGCGACCGTGCCGACGCCCAACTCGCGGCAGGCGCGAATTACCCGCAGCGCGATCTCCCCGCGGTTGGCGACCAGGATCTTCCGAAACATCAACCCTTGTCGCCGATAGCGTCGGAAAAGGTGCGGTCGGACGCGGCGTTGACGCCAGACACCCGCAGCGCGAACTCGCCGGGATTGGTCGCATGGAAGACCGCGTCCTCGTACGAGATCACGCCCTCCTGGTACCACCGCATCAACGACTGGTCGAAGCTCTGCATGCCGTACGTGACGCCGCCCTCGGCGATGAGGTCGGGGATGTCGAGCGAGCGCTGGGTGTCGCGAATGTTGTCCGCAACCGCCGCCGTGTTGATCAGCACCTCCACCGCCGGCACACGACCCTTGCCGTCGGCGCGAGGGATCAACCGCAGGGAGAGCACCGCCGCCAACGCGTTAGAGAGCAGCATCCGGATCTCTGAATGCTGGTGGGGCGGATAGAACGAGAGCACCCGCGACACCGTCTGGGTAGCATCGGTGGTGTGGATCGTGGTGAGCACGAGATGGCCGGTGTCGGCGGCCTTGAGTGCCGTGTCCATGGTGTCCATGTCGCGGATCTCGCCGACCAGAATCACGTCGGGATCCTGACGCAGCACGTGCTTGAGCGCCCCCGAGAACGAGAGGGTGTCACTGCCGACCTCGCGTTGCGACACATTCGCGAGCTGGTCGCGGTGGAGGAACTCGATCGGATCCTCGACCGTGATGATGTTGACCCGGCGATGCCGGTTGATGTGGTCGATCACCGCCGCGAGGGCGGTGGACTTGCCGCTGCCGGTCACGCCGGTCACCAGCACGAGCCCGCGCGGGCGCGCCGCGATTTCCTCGAGCACCGTGGGCAGCAGCAGCTCGCGAATGGTGCGGACCTCGTACGGGATCGCACGGAACGCAAACGCGACCGTACCGCGCTGCAGGTATGCGTTTGTCCGGAACCGACCGATGCCCGGCACGCCGATCCCGAAATCGGCCTCCTTCATCTCGGCGAAGTCGCGAAGCTGCTGCGGTGTCATCAGCGTCTCGGCGAGTGCCTTGAGTTCGTCGGGCTTGAGCGTCGCCATCGACAGGACGTGGAGGTGGCCGTCGACGCGGATGGTCGGTGGACGGCCCGCCTTCAACAGCAGGTCGGAGGCGCCGCGCTGCACCATCTGCACGATCGCGGTGCGGAACTGGAACCCGGCCGCAGCGGACCCTTCCACCATCGGCTGCCCGATGGTGGGAATCTGTTCCTCTTCAGTCATTCGGGTCGACACGGAAGAGCACCTGGCCGTATTCGACCGGCGAGGAATCCTGGACGCAAACCTCGCGGATGATGCCCGTCACCTCTGCCTCGATCTCGTTCATGATCTTCATCGCCTCGATGATGCAGACCATCTGTCCCGAGGTCACGCGCGATCCGACCCGCACGTACGGGTCGACGCCAGGTTCCGGCTGGGAGTAGAACGTCCCGACCATCGGAGAGCGGATCTCCTTGAGCGCGGCGGCGACCGGCGCGGCGGGAGGCGGCGGCGTCTCGGCACCCTGTGGGGCCGGGGCCGCCGCGCCCGGCGCCGGTG
>JACDBX010000015.1 GCA_013694695.1 Gemmatimonadales bacterium
AGCCCCGCCACCACGCCGGTGATCAACAGTGCCACCGCGGCCCGCAACAACGATCCCGGTTCTGCGACGAAGAACGAAATTGATGCTGGAAGCCCCGGGAACGACGTCAGGATCGCGTCGAGCCAGCGCGCGGTGACGATACCAAGCCCGAGCCCCGCCACGCCTCCCGCGACGGTGAGTGCCAATCCCTGCTGCATCACGTGCAGGAAGACGGATTCACGTGCCACGCCGATCGCCCGCAACGTCGCGATCGCCCCGATCTGTTCGTTGACGGTGATCGCGAGCAACGTTCCCACCAGGAGCACGGTCACGACCAGTGCTATCATCCCGAGGATGAGCGACAGTTGACGGAAGTACGACAGTCGCTCCCGGAACTGCACCACCATCTCGCCCGTGCTGCTGACCCCCACTTCCGGGATACGCTCGCGAAGCCGACCCGCCACGACCGCCGCCGCGCTGTCGTCGGTCGCACGAACCATGATGACAGAAGCGCGGTCGCGCGCACCACGGCCCGCGAACGTCTGCGTCGTGGCGAGGTTCATCGCCACCGACGGCTGGTCGCGCGCATCGTAGAGGAAGCGCGCGGTGCCCCGCACCACCATGCGGCGGGTGCCGGACGCCACCGCCACCTGCGGATCGAGCCGTCCAGCGACGTCGACGGTATCACCGATCCCGAGACCCAGGCTCGCCGCAGCGGGAAGGCCCAGCAGCAGACCGTCGAGATCGGCGGCGACCAGGTCGGTCCCGCTCTCGAGCACATAGAATCCCTGTGCCGACGGATCGACGCCGTACGCAACGAGCGATCGGCGCCCAGCACCCGCCAACGCGTGCACCGAGGTCGCGAGCATCGCTCCGGCTTCCGCAACACCGGGCTCGGCACGAATCCGTGCCACCAGGTCACTCGCGCTCCCCATCGTGGCCTCGGTGTCGAACGGTAGCGTGCCTTTCGGCGTCACCCGCAACTGGTAGCCGCGGCTCAGCAGCAGCTTCTCGAACGAGCGCTCGAGTCCGCCACTGAGCATCATCATGTCGAGCAGCAGCGCGGCAGCCACGGCGATCCCTGCGAGCGACAGTGCGGTGCGGAGGCGGTGGCGCGCGAGGTCGCGGAGTGCCCAGCGCCAGTTCATCCGCGCCGCCAGAGGATCATCGGCGGCGTGCCGACAAGCCGCCACGCTGCCGCCGCACCGGCAACGATTCCCAGCGTCACCGAAAGCGCCACCGCGAATGCAATCGTGGAGCCGGTCATCATGGAGAACTGGAGCGAGGTCTCGAATGCACGCTGGTAATGCCAATTGGTGAGCGCGCTCGCACCCGACGCCATCACCACGCCAAGCGCAGAACCCACGAGGGCGATCACCCCTGCCTCGATCACCAGGGAGATGAACACGGTGCGACGGGATATCCCCGTGAGGCGAAGGACCGCGACGTCGGCGCGGCGCTCCTCCACCTTGAGCAGCATCAGGCAGAGCAGGAAGATCGCACTCGCGACGATCGAGATGACGGCGATGGCCCGGTGGAATCGCGACACCACCAGGAAGGTGGTCGACGATCCCGCCGCAATGCGCTCCGATGAGAAGACCGAAAAACCGAAGGCGGTGCGATCCAGCCGCGCGGCGGCGGTGTCGGGGTCGACCCCGGGCTGCAGGACGACGCCGAACCGGTCGACCCTGTCGGGTTGCCCGAGCAGAGTGGCGAGATCGGCCAGCTCGAATCGCACGTGGAAGTCGCGGCGCATGATCGTGGCGGGATCGGGCGCGGGATCGTAGATGGCGCGCACTGTGGCACGCACCCCGGCGCCAGTGTCAGGCGCCACGCGCACGGTGTCACCAACCACCAGCCTCGCCGCCTCGGCGAGGCGACGCTCGACTGCGATACCAATATCCTGCGAGCGTGCAAGCGGCGCCGTGGCGAGCAGAGCGAGGAGCGCGATGACAACGGGCCGGTGCATCGCACTCCTCAGGGGGGGAAACTAGCGGCGGATCGAAGCTCCGAGCCCGAAGAATACCCGATCAGAAGCGTCGCCGATTCCGGCACCAACTCGTGCGTCGAGTTGCAGGTCGGGGCCAAGACCCAGGGCCACCCCGCCGTTGAGGTAATGCTCGGCGGCTACGCTCCCTGCAGTGCCTGCAGGCAGAAACGCGAACCACTCGCCGTAGGCCTTGAGCGCCGGCGTGAACTGAAGACCGACCGCTACCGATGGGGCGACTTCCACGCCGCGGCTGCCGACACGATTCACCTGCACGGCCGTGGCATACGACCAGCTCCCTGAGGTGGCCCAGCCCGCGAGCAGCGCGACACCCGGCAGCACCCGGTCATTGGAGAGTCGGTCGTCTCCCGTCGGAATGGTGGCCTGCACCATCATTGCGAGCTGCGGCACGGCGCCGCGCTGCTCACCGAGTGCGATCTTGGTGCCCACGTAGAGATCCTCGAGCGCCGTGAACCGCTCGCCGGTGAGCGGCGTGGTCGACACCGCGCCGAGTCCGAGCCGAAGCTCCACGGCCTGCGTGAGGCCGATGCGCGCGAGCAGCTCGGGCCAGGAATGTTCGCCCGGCGCTCCATCCTCCCGGCTTCGTGTGTACGTCCAGCCCGCCTCGATCTGGATCCGCCCGTAACCGACCACCGAACTCGCCTCGGTGAAATCGGGGCGATCGGTCTCGATCGGGGTTCGCGCGTCCTGCGCGAGGAGCCGCGGCGCGGTGGTCGCGGCGAGCAGCACGGAGAGCAGGATCAAGCGAGCCATTCACGCACCGTCCCGATGAGGAGCCAGAAGTTGAGGCCGGCGATGATCACCGCCACGGCCGAGAAAATCGCGAGCCCGCCACGCGAACGTCCTCCACGGAGGGCGTGCCCTCACGCGCAGCCGCTTTAGGCACTCCTAATAATTAAGCTGGGCCCACAGAAAGTCAACTGGAGGCAGTACTAATTCCTCCCAACGCGATCCATCGCCTCACCATCGGCGTCACGATGCGTTCGGTCATCCCCCAGAGAAAGCCATGGTCTAGCTGGTATCCCGGCGCCTGGAAGCGCTGCCCGCGCGATTCCAATGCGAGCGAACGGAAGACACCCGGCTGGGCAAACCACTCGAACGGAACCCACTGCGCCACGGCAACTTCGTTGCTCAATGCGGCCTCCACACCGGCCGGCAGCTGGAATACAAACGGACGAACGACGAGGGGCGGTAGCACGGGGGTGTGCGGAGCCAGGTCGTCGAGAGTCGCCCTCCACCATGCGAGGTCGAGCACGACGCCGATCTCCTCCGCGGTCTCCCTTACGGCGGTGTGGAGCAGGTCGGCATCGGCGGGTTCACGTCGGCCGCCGGGGAGGGCGAGGTGGCCAGACCATGGATCACCGGCGCGTTCGGTGCGACGGATCACGAGCAACTGGTCGGGATCGGGTGCGAGCATCACCGCCACTGCGGCCTGTCGAAGTGCGGGATCATCGGACACCAACGGTGGTGTCGACGCAAGTTCAGCAACGAGCCGATCGAGGCGGCTCATTGCTGCAATCGGATCAGTCGAGGTGACGCGAAAGAAACTGCGTGGTCCGGTTGAACACCTGCTCCATCGCCTCCGACGCGCCGGCCCAGGGATGCCCCGACCCGAACACGTGATCTGCGCCCTCGACCCAGAACGTCTCGGTGAGCGCTCCGTGCGCCGCGGCGTGGAGTGCGTGAGCTTCCTCGATCGAAATCGTCTCATCGGCGGTGCCGTGCACCTGAAGCCACGGCCGGTCGAGTGCCGCCGCCGCCGCCGCGATGTCGAGCCGGCCGTGTTCATGGGCCAGACAGTCGTCGACGATCTCGTAGTTGAGCGGCAACTGCTGCCGGGTCCGGGTGTTGAGGATCGAGATCGTGCCAGCACGCTTCCACGCCGCGAGTTCATCCTCGGTGTGCCGACGCACGCGCCCGATCGCCGCCCACGTTGCCACCGCCGCAATCTCCGGAGTCTCGCGGGCCAGGCAGAGCGCCATGCCGCCCCCTCGAGAGTGGCCAACGATGCCGACGCTTGACGGCGGCGCGCTGCCGAGGTCGCCTTGCTGCAGCGCGCGAAGCAGTACTCCAAGGTCATCGAGTTCACGCGAGTATGTGTTGGCAGCAAAGCGGTCGAGATGGGTGAAGTCGCCAGCGCGGTCCACGCCGGACCCACTCACCGACGCGCTGACTGCCACGAAGCCGGCACGCGCCAGGCGCTCGGCATAAATCGGCAGGAAGGCGTAGTCCTTGAATCCCTTGAAGCCGTGATGCACGATCACCGCCGGGGCCGCCTCGTTCCGGGTTGCCGCCCGGGTATCGACCAGAATCGGACCGAGTGCGCCTTTGAGTTGGTGACTGGTCGTGGTGGGGGTGGCCATCAGCTCACTGCAGCTTCGAGGATGTTGAGCTCGTGCGCGGTCGCATCGAGTTCTGCCATCACGCCCACCGGGACGGTCCACTGATCGCTGATATGGCCGATCGGGAAACCGGCCGCGACAGGGATCTTGAGCGGGCCGAAGTAGGTGTCGAGGACCACGTCGAGTCCGAGGCCGCCATCGTCGGTGGACCGCCGCATCTCGGTGAAGTTCCCCACAGCCACGCCCGCGAGGCCTCGTAGTGCGCCAAGCATTCGAAGGTGCGCCAGCATCCGGTCGATGCTGTACAGATCCTCGCCCACGTCCTCCAGGAAGAGAATTGCACCGCGCAGGTCAGGGAAGTATCGGGTTCCCGCGAGTACCTGCAGGAGGGTGAGGTTGCCGCCGATGAGCGGTCCTCGCGCCACGCCACCACGGATGGTGATGATGCGACCATCCGTGGGAACCAGCACCTCGGGACGCGGTGCGAGCCGACCGAGTGTTCCGGCAGCAGATACATTCGTCAGGATGCGGTCGAAGTGCCACCGGGAGAAGTTCGGCATCGGTGTGCGAGCCACGGGGCCGTGGAATGTCACGACGCCTGTCTGGCTCAGCAGCCCCAGCAGGAGGACTGTGATGTCTGAATATCCGATCACCGGCTTGGGGCTTCGCGCAAAACCGGCGAAGTCCACCCGGTCGAGGATCCGGTTCATTCCGTTGCCGCCGCGGAGGCACCAGACAGCGTCGATGGTCGGGTCGGTCAGGGCACCATTCAGGTCGGCAAGACGTTCATCATCAGTGCCCGCCAGGTAACCGTAGGCGCTCCCGGCGTGCGGACCGATCACGGGCTCGTACCCCAGCGCCCGGCACAGTTCGGCGCCGCGGGTGCGGTCATCGAGCTCGAGCAATGGGCCGGCTGGAGCAACGAGGGCCACGCGGGAGCCCTCCTTGAGGCGCGGTGGAAGGATCGGCTTGGAAGGCATTCTGGCTCCGGTTACGATTGACCCCCACACACTCAGGGGAAGACGCTGCGCTCCTCGCATTCTACCCAGCTCGCAGCCGCACGGTTTGTTGCCGAAAACCGTGAGGTGATGGTTTCGGAATGGGCCGACTGGCTCGCAGACCGTTCCGGCACCAGCAACGTCTCCCGGGACCTCCTCGAGCGCCAGTTCCAGCTCGTCATGGACGGCCTGATCGAGATGCTCGGCCCCCTCCGCCGCGAAGCCAAGGTAGTCTGGCAGCATATCATGGAACATTATGGTCGGACCGCCGCCACTCGCGGGCTTGCCGCAGGCGAGGTCGTCGAGGAACTCCAGCAGCTTCGCTTCCTCCTCATCAAGCATATCGGGGCGTTCGTTGCGGCGATGCGGCCCCGCCGCGCAGTCGCGGTGTTCCTCCGGCTCAACGGAATCGTTGACCGGGGAATCGCCCAGGCTGTGGTCGGCTACACCGATGCGCTGGTGGCAAGTCTCCTGATGACCGATCGGGCCACGCTCGCCCTGACCGAGGCCAATGGCGACGACCTCATCCGCCAGCTCGACATTCTCGAAGCGGAACTCGGTACGATCATCCCGAAGCGCTGAACCGTGCCGGTCCCGCGCGTGAAAGGGCGCCGCTGACATTGCGCCACGCGCCACTCCACTTATGGCTCGCCCGCATCATGCGACATGGAATCCTTTCCTGCCGCCCCACGCGCCGCCATCCTCCAACTCTATCGCACCCTCGGCGTCGAGGTGCTCGCCGACCCGGTCAGCGCCGACCTCCTCGCCGAGGTGGGCCGCTCAGGCGAGATCTCCTGCTGGATCGCACCCGGACTCGATGCTGTCGCCCCTGCCGTTCGCCGGCTGGCGCGTGCCGCGCGCTGCGCGCTCGTAGCGGGAGTCGACACCCGCACCGGGCGGATCGCGATCGCAGCGAGCAGCCTGCCGGTGGTGATCGGCGTCGTGCACCCCGGCGCGCCGTTCGATCCGCTGGTCCGCAGGCTCGCCCACGCGCTCGCCGAACCGCGCAGCACCGCAATCGAACAGCTCCTGGCCTGCCACGAGGCAATCGATGTCGATGCGGCCGGCCGCCGGACGTTCCGGATGCTGCGCACCCTGCTCGACCGCTCGGTGGAGCTCCTGCCACGCCGCGTTCCGGTGTCTGATCGCCAGGAGTGGTCGTTGCTTCAGGTCACCCGCCTCCTCTTCCTGCGCTTTGTCGAGAGCGAAGGGTGGCTCGATGGTCGTCCCCGGTTCCTTCGCGATGAACTGGATCGGTGCCTGTGCTCCCGTCGTGATCCCGGCCGGCACCTGCTTCACCCACTGTTCTTCGGGACGCTCAATCGGCCGGTCGGCGAGCGCTCCCGACTCGCCAAATCCTTCGGGCGGGTACCGTTCCTGAATGGTGGACTCTTCGAACCCCATGTGATCGAACGCAAGCATCGCCTGACGCTACCCTCTGGGTTCTGGTGCGAAGTATTCGAATCGATTGTCGACCGACTCGATGTCACGCTCGATGCGGAACCCACCGGCCGCGCGGTGACCCCGGAAGCGCTTGGGCGGGTGTTCGAGGGCGTGATGCAGCCAGACGAACGACGGGCCGCGGGCACGTTCTTCACTCCGACACCCCTGGTGGATGCTGTGGTGCGCGTGGCCATCTCGGTGCACCTCGCCGGCCGGCTCGGCCGACCAGCAGAGGCCATCGAGGCGTCACTCGCCGATCCCGACGCCGAGCTCCGGCGGGCGATGCTTCACGTGACGGTCCTCGACCCGGCCGTCGGGTCGGGCGCGTTCCTCGTCGGTGCGCTCGCCGTGCTCCACGGCCCGGGGCCCCGGTCCGGCAGGCGAGTACGCCACATCGTGACGCGGCGCCTGCACGGTGTCGACCGCCATCCCGGCGCGGTGCGCCTCTGCGAGATGCGCCTCTGGCTTGAGGTGCTGCGGTCGATGCGCGGTAATGATCCGGATGGCATTCGCCCCCTTCCCAATCTCGACACCGCCATTCGGGCGGGCGACGTCATAGCCGATCCGCTGCTGCTGCACCGCGTCCCGCGAACGACGCTGGCCGCGCTGCGCGATCGACAGCGAGCAATCCCCGCGTCCCACGATCGCAATCATCGCGGCCTGCTGCGCCGGTCCCGCCGTGCCGAACGCGACACCCTGGTGCGCACGCTCCTCGCGCGGGAGGAGGTCCTTGATCACGGCATCAGGGACCTGCTCGATGTGGCAGCGTCGGCGACCCTTTTCGGCCCCCGCGAGCGCATGCAGTCGAGCCAGCGGGCGGCTCTCGCTGTCCTGCGCCGGGACCGCCTCGAGGTGCGGCGTGAGCGGCGCCGGATCGAGCGGGATGCAACATCGATCGCGTTCTCGATGCAGGTTGCGTTCGCACCGGTGATCACGAAAAACGGCGGCTTCGATGTCGTGCTGGGCAATCCGCCATGGGTGCGCGGCCAGCAACTGCTGCCCGCCACGCGGGCAATGCTCGCCGCCCGCTATCGCTGGTGGAAGCCCGTCACCAACGGGTCCTGGGCCCAGACTCCCGATCTCTTTATCGCGTTTCTCGAGCGAGCCCTGGCCTCGCTCGCGAGCAACGGCACCCTCGCGATGCTTGTGCCTTCCAAACTCGTGACCGCGACGTACGCCGGAGCGGCGCGCGCGGAGTTGAGCCACCATGCGACCCTGCACCACGTGGCGAACCTCGCCGATGACCCGCGCGCGGGATTCGATGCTACCACATATCCGCTTGCACTGATCGCATCGCGTGCCCGTCCGCCAGCCGCCCATTCCATCCGGCTCGGCCTTTGCGCAAATGCACCTACGGTGCAGCAGTCGGAATGGCGCGACGGAGCTGCGTGGTCGATTGCACCGCCAGCGGCACAGCGCGTCTCAAGGCGTGTTGCCGCCGACCATCCCCTTCTCGGCGCCAGTCATCGCCCGCAACTGGGCGTCAAGACCGGCCTCAACGAGGCATTCCTCGACCCACCAGCCGCACTGCACCGCTGGTGTGTGCAAGCGATCCGGGGCGCAGACGTTGCGCCCTTCAGCCTTCGCCGCACCAGGCTGCTACTCTGGCCCGCCGAAACCGACGGCACACCCTGGCCGGAACTGCCAGCACCGGTGCGGGCGCACCTGCTCCCGTTCCGGCAGCGACTGCAGGCACGCCGGGACTGCACCGGCTCCCTGTGGTGGATGCTGTTCCGCACCCGCGCTGCCACGGCGCCTCACCGCGTCGCGTGGAGGGACATCGCCCGGCGACTCACCGCGGTGGCGCTCGGGCCCGGAGATCCCCACCCCCTCAACACGTGCTATCTCATCCCGGTCGAGTGCGACAGCATGATGCATGGCCTCACGGCGTGGCTGAACTCGACGTGGATCGGGGCACTGGCGCGGGTACGCGCAGAACCGGCCGCAAACGGGTATGCCCGGTTCGCTGCCCGCGCGATTGGATCGTTGCCCCTCCCGCCCCGTCAGCAATTGCGTGTGCTGGCGGATCTCGGCGCAGCGCGCCACAGCGGATCGGGGAACGCCCCGGATCTCGACCGCGCCATCGATGAGGAAGTCGCCGTCGCACTGGACCTCTCCGCCAATGATCGCGTCGAGCTCGCGGCCCTGGCCACGCATCGTCGCTGAGGCGCTGCGCGAGATCGCCCCGCCGGTCGCCGGCGATGCAGCCCGGCGATCCGCCCATTCGGAACCGGTGCTCGCCGCGATCTCGATGTGCCTCGGCCCGCCACGTGCCATGGGGCCCGCGCCTCGCTGGCTGCACTGTCACCAGGTGGAGCCATGGCGCAGAACACTGGCGGCGGTGAGTGCACACGGTGGTGCAGTGCTGGCGGAATCGGTCGGTCGGGGAAAAACGTGGATCGCGCTCGCGGTCGCCGCGGAGTTCAGTACACCGGCGGCGGTTGTCGCGCCCGCGATCCTGAAGGACCAGTGGCGCACTGCAGCCGCCGCAGCCGGCGTTCCCATCGTGTTTCATTCCCACGAGCGGCTCAGCCGGGGAGCGATGCCCGCCGAGGCAGCGTTGGTGATCATCGACGAGATTCACCGCTTTCGTACTCCGACGACACGCCGCGCAACGACGATTGCCCCGTGGCTGGTCGGCAGGCGGATAGTCGGCTGCACCGCCACGCCAATCGTCAACTCCGAACTCGACCTCCTTGCAGTGCTCGACCTGATCTTCCCCGATGACGTGCTGGCGCTCGATGGGCTGGAATCAATCGCGGCAATGGCCGGCGCGAATCGTCCACCGCCGTCACTCGACCGGATCGTGATTCGAACGGTCCGCACGGAGCCAGACTGGCCCCGTGAAGAGTGCGTGATCGGGCCTTCCGTGCTCGAGGATGCACGCGCCGCGCGGGGCGTCCGGGCCATCGATCGGCTGGTGCTCAGCCGACAGGCGTCGGTCGCCCGCCTGATCCGGACCACCCTGCTCGACGCCCTCGCATCAAGTGATGCTGCGCTGCTGGCGGGATTGCGGCGCTACGGCGCGTTGCTCGCGCATGCTCACGACTCCAACGGTGCATCGCGAAAGATGCTGCGCCGCTATGCCGGTCCCGCACTCGCCCAGACCACCCTCTGGTCGCTGCTTGATGCGGGAGATGACGATGTCGACCTGGCTCCGGAAGATGCCTCTACGCTGCACGATATCCTGCGGGAACTGCAACCCGCCGACCAGTCGTGGATTTCCGCAATCCGCACCCTTCACCTCGATGATGTGCCGACGATCTGCTTCACCCGGCACCGTGCGACCGCTCAGGTGCTGAGATGTGCGCTCGACGGCCCGGTGGCGTGGATCTCGGGAGATGCGGCAGGGGTTGGAACCATTCGCCTCACCCGTCATCAGGTGCTCGCCGCATTCGGGCCCGCCCGCGCCGAATGGGGCCTGCTGCGCCGGACGCCGAACATTCTCGTCGCCACCGATGTGGCCGCGGAGGGACTGGACCTTCAGGGTGCCGGACGCGTCGTCCACCTCGACGTCCCGTGGACCGCGATGCGAATCGCGCAACGCGAGGGACGACTCACACGCTTCGGGCAACGCCATCTCTCGGTCGCGGTCCTCACCAGGATGCCCGCGACGGTGATCGAGCAGCGACTGGCGATGCACCCTCGGGTGACGCGCAAGCACACCTGCGCGCAGTTGTGGCTGGATGCGCTTGAGCGCGGGCATCGCCCGGGCGGGACCGTCCCGTGCGGGCCGGCGCCGGTCTGCCTCATTCGCTCGCCCGGGCCGAATGTCAGCGTTGTCGCAATCCATGCCGAGCGGGGCGTGCGATCGGGGATGCTCGTGCTGTGCGGGCGAGGCGGGCGCTGGGAACTGGACTGCCCCGAACTGGAGAGCCTTTTCGCACGGGCCCAGGCGGCACCGCTCGGATACATGCAGGAAAGCGAGTGCGACACCATCATGCTCGATGCCCTGTCCGCTGCCACCAGGTTGCTCGCGGACTCCTCACCACGCAGCCCGAACCTCGTCGGTCGACTGCACGCGGAAGCACTGCGTGCGCGTCGTCACCGCGACGTCGACCGCCTCGGCGCACTTGATCGACTCCTCGGTTTTGTTGCCAACCGCCAGAATCGGGGTGGCCGGGAGCTGATTCGGCGCATCGAGGAGCTGCCCCGGCTGGACGTCGTCAGTATCGTCGTTCCAGACCAGCGGCGCGATGAACAGGTTCGGCTGCGGGTCGTTGCGGCGTTGGTCTTCCGTTCGGATCGGCCGTCACTACGTTGATCGTATGCGACGTTTCCAGACGGTCCTCTTCGACCTCGACGGTACGCTGGTCGACTCGATCGACCTGATCATCGACAGCTACCTCCACACCTTCGACACTCACGGCGTGACCCCGCCCTCGCGCACCGACGTCCTGGCCGGGATCGGTACGCCACTGCGCGCCGTGTTCGCCCAGCACGTGACCGATGAGACCGCGATGCTCCAGTGGATCGCCACCTATCGGGAGTTCAACCTGGCGCATCACGATACGCGGGTGCGCGTCTACCCAGGGGTGGTCGATCTCGTGCGACGGATCAGGAGTGCCGGGATGCGGACTGGCCTGGTGACCAGCAAGAACCACAGCGGTGCGCGTCGCGGGCTGTCGCTGATCGGCCTGGAGGACGCAATGGAGGTGGTGGTGGGGGCCGATGACGTGGTGCACCCGAAACCACATCCCGAGCCGGTGCTCCGCGCGCTCGAATTGCTCGACATGCCTGCGTCCACCTGCCTGTTTGTCGGCGACTCGCATCACGACGTGCATTGCGGGAAGGCCGCAGGTGTCGCAACCGCCGGCGTGACGTGGGGTCCGTTCGATCGCGCGCATCTCGAGGTGGCCTGCCCCGATCACTACTGCGCCACCCCCGAAGAGCTGCGGGCCATTACCGGCTGCTGATTTTCCGGTGGGCCAGGGTCTTCAGCTCGGCCCGTTCATGATCTGCCGCAGCCGAGCCGCGATACGCTTCTGGGCGGACGCATTCTCCACCGCCACGAAGATGGTGTCGTCACCGGCGATCGTACCCACCACCTCCGACCACGCCAGCAGGTCGACCGCATTGCCCACCCGCTGCGCCTCACCGGGCGGAGTGTGCAGCACCAGCAATGCGTCGCCGGCAACATCGAGCGCAAGCAGCGATTCGGCGAGCCGGCGCTCGTTCGGGTCGACTATCCGCCTGATCCGCGTAGCGGCCGGGCGGCGGTAGATGCCGTCGATCTTGACCAGGCCCAGCGCGGTGATGTCGCGCGACACCGAACTCTGCGTGACCTCCCAGCCCTCCTGGCACAGCGCGTCGGCCAGGTCTTCCTGGGTGCGCATCGGGCGCGTGGCCACGAGTTCAAGGATCTTCAGGTGCCGCTTGCGACGGTCGACGGTCATCGGCCGGCCCGATTGGTGAGGCGCGTCAACGCGGTGGAGAACCGACGGCGCATCAGCCGGTTCCACCTGCTGCCTGCTGCCGCACGCTTTCGGAGGGCCGCCAGCGGAAGATTGCCCATCGCACCGGTGGAACTCCGGGCGTCAACGAACGCCGTGTTCGACAACGCCGGCATGGGAACACCGCGCTTCAGTTCGGTCGCGACCTCGCGGTAGGCTCGTCGGAATGGCATTCCCTCCCGTACCCTGCGCATCACCTCATCGGTGGCGAGGACGTCGCCGTTCAGCGCCGCACGGCCCCGTGCCGCGTCGACGCCGAGCCGCGGCACCGCGGTCACAAGCATCGCAAGCATCTCGCGCGTGCTCCCCACGCCACGGAAGAGCGGAGCCTTGAGAAGCTGGAAGTCACGATGGTACCCACCGGTGAGCTTGCCGCGAAGTGCGAGCACGGTCATCAGGTCGCCATCAATGCCTGCGGCGCGGGCTCGAGTGAGTTCGAAGAGATCCGGGTTGCGCTTCTGCGGCATGATGCTCGAGCCGGTGGACAGCTCCGTGGGAAGCGTCAGCCACCCAAATTCATCCGCTGAGAAGAGGATGACATCAGCCGACAGCTTGGCGCACTCGTGCGCTGCTTCGGCGCACCACGCCAACACAGCTCCCTCGATGCGGCCACGCCCGTTCTGCACGGTGGTCACGACCTGGTCGATCCCCTCGAAACCGAGTGCCTCCGCCGCCACCTCGCGCGCAAGCGGAAGCGGCACGCCATATCCGGCGCCTGATCCCAGGGGTGAGCGATCGAGTCGCGACCAGAATCCGTGCACCGCAGCCGCCGCATCGAGCAGGCCCTCGGCGTACCCGGCCGCCCACTGCCCGGCCGATGACGGCATGGCGATCCGCTGGTGGGTGTATCCCGGCCACAGCACGCGACGATGTGAACGCGCAAAGTCGAGCAGGACGAGCGCGAGGTCGATCATGGCGGTGTGCAACGCCAGGACCGCATCCTTCAGGTAGAGGCGGATATCGGTCACGACCTGATCATTGCGCGACCGGCCGGCATGCAGTCGCTCGCCCACATCGCCGAATTCGCCGGTGAGCCACAGTTCGACGGCGGTATGGCCGTCCTCGTGCTGCGATCCGATCACCAGTTCGCCTGCATCGACGGCGCGCAGCGCCGCGAGCAGGGCCCGCCGCATCGACTGGCGCTCCCGGCTGGAGACTACGCCCCCACCAGCGAGCGCCTCAACATGACCGAGTGAACCGATCACGTCCCAGCGCAGCAGGTGCGCATCCACTGTGCGGTCGTCACCGACCGTGTAGGCCAGCATCTGCGCATCTGGTGCTGCGCCGGGCGACCAGAGCGTGTCGGGAGTCTTCATGCGAAGTAGGCCTCGATGATCCGCGCGTAAAGCGATCGCGCTGCGGTGACCTCGGAGATGTTGACCGACTCATCCGGGGTGTGCGAGCGCCGGGAAGTGCCCGGTCCGAGCTTGACGGCATCAACATGGCGCAGGAAGCACCAGTCGGAGCAGGTGGGCGATCCGTAGGTCTCCACGGTGGGGGCTGCCCGGCGAACCGCGTCGAGCAGTCGCGATGATTGTGGGGTCTCGCACGGCACCAATCGCTTCGACGTGACCACGACGTCGCAGTCGAGGCGCTCACGCAACGCGGTCTCGAGTTCGTCATGCGTCCACGCGGGCGTGGAACGGATGTCGAGCACCGCGCGCGCGGTCGGAGGCGTGACGTTCCGGGAGACGCCACCTTCGAGCATCGTCGGTGTGACGGTAGTCGCCCCAAGCACGGGGTGAATCCGTTCGCCGACGATCCCGTCCAGCTTCACGATCTCGCGGGCCAACCGGGTGATCGCGTTGCTGAAGTCTCCCGCTGACGCATACCCGGCATGCCGCTGGTCGCCGTGCGCCACGAGGTCGACCATCATCAGCCCGCGCTGCGCCACAGCCGCGTGGAGATTGGTGGGCTCGCCGATCAGCGCCGCGTCGATCCGGCCGATGAGCTCGACCGCCTGCGGCATCGTCGCGAATCGCGTTTCCTCGCCGTACGAGAAGACGGCCATGGCGCGGCCCTTGAGTGGTCCGGCAGCGGCAAGGTCGGCGATCGCCCAGAACATCGCACTCACCGATGCCTTCGCATCCCCCGACCCCCGGCCGTAGAGCAGGTCCCCCTCGACAACGGGATCGAATGGATCGCGGCTCCATCCCTCGCCCGGAGGGACCACGTCCAGGTGCGAAGCCAGGACCACGGTCGGGCCAAGCCACGCATCACCTATGCTGATACGGACCGACGTGTCGTCGCGCACCACGTCGAGGCCGGCCTCGCGCGCTGCCTGCTCCACCATGACGGCCGCGTCCCCCTCGGCGCCGCTCACCGAGGGAATCGCGACCAGATCGCGAAGGAAGTCGATTTCAGTCAGCGAGGTCGACCCCGATGTATGTGGCCTTCTCCTTCCGGCCAACGATCATCGTTCCACATCCGGCGCCCGTGAACATCTCCATCAGCAGCGCATCGGGGGTGCGGCCATCGACAATGTGCGTCCTTTCCACGCCGCCTGTTGCGGCGCGAATGCACGCCTCGACCTTGGGGCGCATCCCGCCGGCCAACGCGCCACTCGCCATCAACTCGGCGAGGTCATCGGGATCGGCGAAGGTCACCAGCGTCGATGGATCGTCGCGGTCCCGCAGCACCCCCGGGGCGCCGGTAAGGAAGATGAGCTTCTGCGCGCCCAGCGCGATGGCGAGGGATTCTGCCACGGTGTCGGCGTTGACGTTGTAGACCCCGCCCTCATCATCCCCGGCGAGCGATGAGACCACCGGGACGAACCGCGCGTCCATGAGGGTGCGCAGGATCCGCGGATCAACCTTGTCGATGTCACCGACATGCCCGTAGTCGACCACATGCTCGGCACCGTCGTCACCAACGACCCGCACCGGCGGCCGCCGGTGCGCCGTCAGGAGGTCGGCGTCGACGCCCGACAGTCCGGTTGCCTGTACCCCGTGGCTCCTGAGCGCCGAGACGAGCGACGTGCTGAGCAGCCCACGGTACACCATCTTGGCCACGTCAAGGGCATCGTCGTCGGTGACCCGCCGGCCAGCGACCATCCGTGGCTCGCGCCCCAGCCGACGCGAGAGCGCACTGGCCTGCGGTCCGCCCCCGTGCACCACCACGATCCGGATTGAAAGCGACCACAGGAGCGCAAGCTGCTCGGCAACCTGATCGAGGTAGTGCTGATCGCCCAGCACGTCGCCCCCGAGCTTGACCACGAAGACGTGATCTCGGTAGGCGCGCACATAGCGCAGCGCGCCCTTGAGTCCGGCAATTCCCTTGTTGGTATCGAGCGCCATGAGTGAATCCAGCCGTTTGAGTGGTCGGGTGTGCTAGCCGATGAGTTCGAGCAGCAGGCCGCGCTGTGCATGAAGGCGATTCTCCGCCTGGTCGATCACGGCGCTGTTGGGTCCGTCGAGCACCTCGCCATCGATCTCGACATTCCGCCGCACCGGCAGGCAGTGCATCGCGATGCCGCGGCCGCCCTCGGTCGAGCGCATGCGCGCCTGGGTCAGCCGCCAGTCGCGTTGTCCCTCGCGCAGTGCCCGCTCGTCGTCGGGGCGCCCGAAGTGCCCAAGCGACCCCCACGATTTCGGGTAGATCGCGTGGGCACCGTCGATCGCGTCGTCGAGGTCGTCGGTTACAGTGAGCGAACCGCCCCGGCGCGTCGCAAGTTCATCGATCGCCCGGTAGTCATCGGGGTCAAGATCGAACCCCGGAGGCCGCGCCACGATCACGTCCATGCCGAGGTGCGCGGCCGCGATGCCGGCGCTTGCGGGCACCGCCGTCGGCAGTGCCTTCGGGTGCCACGCCCACATGAGCACGAACTTCTTCTCCTGGGTCTCGCCCAGCTGCTCACGAAGCGTCATTGCATCCGCCAGGCCCTGGCAGGGGTGTCGCCGCGACGACTCGAGGTTGATCACCGGCTTCTCGCAGAAACGTGCAAAGTTGCGGATCACATGATCCTCGCGTTCCACCGACCAATCGCCGCCCTTTGGGAACACCCGGACAGCGAGCGCATCGGCGTAGCGCCCCAGCACGCGGGCGGCCTCGATGATGTGCTCGACGCTTGCCCCATCCATCACCACGTCGAGATCGGTTTCGAGCGTCCAGCTGCCGCGGCCGGGTTCGAGCGCGATGGCATGACCGCCGTGAAGGAACATCGCCGTCTCCATTGAGGCACGGGTGCGCAACGATGGATCCATGAACATCATGGCAAGCACTCGGCGGGTGAGGCCACCGGTGATCTCGCCGCGCTTGCACCGGGCCGCGATCTCGAGTACGTGATCAATCAGGTCCGGCTCCCAGTCCTCCATCGCGAGGAAGTCGCGCTTGGTCATGTCAGCACCCTCCCAAGTCCTGCGAGCAGGAGTTCGCATTCGGCGATCGAGAATGACAGCGGCGGAAGCAACCGCAGCGTGCGTGGGTCGGTCGAGGTGCCGGTGAGTATGCGATGCGCCCAGAGCGCGCGCTGCACATCGGCGGCGGGTCGGTCGAGCTCCAGCCCGAGGAGGCAGCCCATCCCATGCACGCGGTTGACAGCGGGCAATGCAGTTGCTCCCGAAGTGAGGAACTCCCCGACCGTGCGTGCGTTGGCCAGAAGATTCTCGCGATCCATGACTGCGAGGTTTGCCAGCGCTGCGGCGCAGGGCACTGGTCCACCCCCGAAGGTCGAGCCGAGGTCACCGATGGCCAGGTCATCCACCAGCGAGCCCGCGGCGATCACGGCGCCGATCGGCAGGCCTGACGCCAGCCCCTTCGCCATCGAAAGCGCGTCCGGCACCACGCCCATCATCTCTGCCGCAGTGAAAGTCCCCAGCCGTCCGGAGCCGCACTGCACCTCGTCGTAAAGCAAGACGGCACCAACCTCGTCGCACCGTGACCGAACCGCCTCGAGGAACTCGCGAGTCGCCACCCGGGCGCCGCTGAATCCCTGCACCGGTTCCAGTAGCACTGCCGCAACGGTTTCATCGACCGCCGCGCGCATCGCCGCGACGTCGTTGAACGGAACGCGACGGGAGAGCGGCACGCCGGCGCGCTGCGCCCCCGCTTCGTAGCGTGCTCCATCGGTGCACGCCAGCGTCGCCGCGGTGCGGCCATGCCAGCCACCGAGCATCGTGACGATGGTGGTGCGGCCGGTGCGACGGCGCGCGAGCCCCAGCAGGTTCTCGTTTGCCTCTGCACCCGAGTTGCAGAAGAAGACCCTCGAAAGCGGATCGGGCGCGCGTGACGCGAGTTCCTCGGCAAGCTGCTCCCGCGCGGGATGCGGGACCGCAGTCGAATAGAACAGCAACTTGGCAGCCTGTCGCGAGATCGCCTCGACCACGTCAGGGTGTGAGTGACCACAGGTGGCCACTGCGTGCCCGCCATACGCATCGAGCCACTCGTTCCCTTGCTCATCGACCAGCCACGAACCGTGGCCCGATGCCGCACGAAGGGGGAACGTGGCATATACCGGGAGCAGCGCCGGCACATCGACATCAGTCAGCATGGAAACGATCCTGGAGCAAGAAGTCCGGCGCGCTCGTCGAGGCCGAGCGCGAGGTTCATGGCCTGGACGGCCTGTCCGCCGGCGCCCTTGATCAGGTTGTCGAGGACGCACATCACCTGCACTTCGCTGCCGTCGTCCGATGCGACGGCATGCAGCGCCGCCACGTTCGATCCGATTACGTGGGTCAGTTCGGGCGGGCGGGCGGTCACGCGCACGAACGGCCGACCCGCGAACCGGGCCGCTACGTGCTCATTGATCGCGGCGGCGGTCGCCCGCCCCTCCGGCGCCACAGACACGTGGAGCGTCGCGTGGATGCCCCGCACAAAGGGACCCGCATGTGGCATGAGACGGGCGTGCGCCGCAGCATCGTTGCGCCACCGCCGCCACTGCTCGAGAATCTCGCCCTCGTGGCGGTGTGACATCGCGCCGTATGCGAACATGTTGTGGGCGCGCGCAGGATGATGCGTGGTCGGTTTCGGCGACTGCCCGGCGCCGCTCGATCCCGTGACGGCAAAGATCGCCGGGGTCGACGCGAGCGGCAGCGCGGCGATCGAATACAGTGCCAACTGGGCCGCGGTCACGAAGCAGCCTGGGGCGGCGATCGCCCGGGCACCACGCAGTGCGATCCCCTCAACGTCGGCCAGGCCGTACCGAAACCGGTGCACCATTTCTGCAGCCGGATGATCTCCGTAATGGCGAGCGTGCATCGCGCCGTCCTGGATGCGGAAGTCGGCGGCAAGGTCGATCACGAGCCCCGGCCCGGCATCGATGATCGATCCCATCATCCCGCCCGACTCACCGTGCTCCAGCGCGAGGAACACGACATCGCGGCCGCGGGCCATATCGGCCGGTGCATGCGCGGCAAAGCGCGCGTCGGTGAGGAGCGCGAGCGAAGGATGGAGGTCGGCGATCGGCTTGCCGGCCTGTGATCGCGAGGTCGCGACCACCTCGGTGATGTCGGGGTGCTGCAGAACGAGTCGCAGCAGCTCACCGCCGACATAGCCGGCACCGCCCAGCACGGCGACCTTCATTTCCCGCCGCGCCCGGCGTGCCATGCTTCCAGCGCGTTGCGCACGCGATCCACCATACCCTCGGCGTCGCGTCGCGCGTTGTGAGCCGGAAGCCGGAGGCTTGCCGTGATGTAATCGCGCCCCACGGAATTGTCGGTCGCCGGGCCGGTGATCAGCGTGATCGGAAGCGAGAAATCACGGGTCATCAATTCCCGCGCGCCCCAGCAGCCCACCGGATCCGGGGCCGCCATCACCCAGGCGCCCCGAGCTCCATCAGGTCGGGCGCGCGAAGGATGTCCTGTACCCCATACTCACCCAGGATTCCGTCACCCAGTTCCGCGACGATCACGTCGGGGCGTGGGCCGAGTGGCGCGGCGAGGCGATTGAGCAGGCCGCGGGCCACCGGCACCGTCATCCCGGCGTGGGTGCTGGCGGCGCCGGCGTCATTGAAGGTGAGCGCGGCGACTGCGCCGGCGTCCTGCATCGACAACGCGTCTCGCATCAGTGAAACACCGGTGAGCTTCAGCGCGCCCACTCGCATGCCGCTGCGGGCCAATCCGCGCACCAGTTCGGTGGCGGCGACGGTCTTTCCCGAATTCATGCACGTCCCGACCACGTACACGACCGGGATGTCGCAGGCGAGCGTTTCAGCGGGGGGCACCGAGTGATCGCTGATGTGTGACGGCCGACCGACCCGGTCGCCCAGTTCGGGGAACGAGAGCACGGCGCCGAGCACCTCGGCCTGGAACGGCGGACCGATGTCGGGATTGATCGACGTGCAGCGCCCAAGAATGCCGCCGAGGTTCAGCACGTCGATGGCGTCGCCCACCGCAATCGTCGACGGCACGTCGCCGGCATAGCCGCGCAGCGCGCGGCGCACACCGAGTGTCCCCGCAAGGACGTCACCGGAACGCAGCGACACCATGCGCCCCGTGGTGTCCTCGAGGGTATTGTAGGTGCTCTTGTCGCTCACGATCCGCACCGCGAGGATGTAGCCCTCGGCCGCGATGATCTCGTCACCGACGATCACCTCGCTGGTGAGGCCGGCATTCCTCGTCGACGATGCAATCCGGTCGAGCGTCAACCTCGTGGTCACCACCATCTACCCCTCCTCACTGCGTGCGCGGGACTCGGCACGCATCGCCAGCAACTCCGGAATTGCGCCGACCCGGGCGAACGCCTTCGACTCGTCACCCGTCCAAAGGTGATTCTCCTCGCCGTAGGTCGCCACGGCGGGATCCATCATCGAGAAGGGTGATCGGGCGCCGGTCACCGCGAAACGCCCGCGCGCGAGGTGCACCCGCGTCTCTCCCTCCACTCGCTGCTGCGAAGACTTCACCATCGCCTCGATGTCACGCAACGCAGGATCGAAGTAATGACCCTCGTGCAAGCGGTCGCCGTAGAATCGGCCGAGCTGATCCTTCCAGAAGGCCTGCCATTTGGTGAGCACGAGCTTCTCGAGCTCGCGGTGCGCAGCGATCAGGATGAGCGCACTGCCCGCCTCGAATCCGATCCGGCCCTTGATGCCGAGCGCGGTCTCGCCCACATGAATGCCATGCCCGATGCCGTACAACGCCGCACGATCACTGAGCGCGTCGACGAGCTCGTGCCCGCTCATCGCGGTGCCGTCCAGCGACACGGGGACGCCCTCCTTCCACCCGATGACCACATCGGCCGGGGGCGGGGCGAATTCGGCCGGATCGAGCAGTTCGGGAGGGGGCGGGGCCCACGTGTCGTGGGTCCATCCCCCGCCCCAGGTGGTTCCCCAGAGGCCGCGGTTCACCGAGAACGCCCCCGATTTCGGCGGCACCGGGAGCTCGCGCGCCTCGAGGTACGCGATCGACTGCTCGCGCGTCAGGGACTCCTCGCGGATCGGGGTCACGATCTCCATCTCGGGCGCGAGGACGCGCAGCGCGATGTCGAACCGCACCTGGTCGTTGCCGGCGCCGGTGGACCCGTGCGCGATCGCGGCAGCGCCGATGCGCCGCGCCACGTCGATCACCGAGATCGCCTGCTGGGTGCGCTCGGCGGCGACCGAAAGCGGGTAGACCTCGCCGCGGAGCACGTTCGCCTGGATCAACACCTTCACGAAACGATCGAACACCGCCTCGCGGGCATCGACCTCGTGGTGCTCGGCGGCACCGACCGCCATGGCCTGCGCCCGGATCGCCGCGCACGCCTCGGTGGAAGTGCCACCGGTGTTGACGAACACGGTGTGCACCACGAATCCTCGCTCGGCGAGCCGTGGAACGCAGTACGAAGTATCAAGCCCGCCGGAGAAGGCGAGGGCCAGTATCGGCTGAGATTGCATAGTGCATAATTATGCAGTAACCGCAAGCGTCGCGCAAGGGCGCGGCGCGGCGCGTCCTACCTTCCGGTTCACGGCAAGCCAAGCCGTCGACGTTGCCGTGTCGTTGCTGCCTGACACGGTGACGCGCAACCGGTAACGGCCGGGAGCGAGTTCGCCCAGGCCCACGGTGCGCAGGACTTCCTCGCGAGCGGTCCGGGCATCGGCGCGAAAGGCGAGTGCGAGCTTCGGTGGCTTGTCCTCCTCACCGGCCTTGAAGAACTCCAGCCGGGTCGCGTAGCGATCCTGCCCGACCTGCCATCGCTAAGCAGCGCGCTTGCACGGCTGCGACGCTGCGCGTCGAGTCGATCGAACCGAGCGCCCCAAACACTAAACCGAGTGCGGTGCGTACCTCGGGGGACTGTGCGCTCACCAGGCGGGGCTGGCCCACGACCATCGCCGTCAACAGCAAAACTGCGAGGCAAGCGCGCATGGGAATCACTCGGTCGGGAGATGGCCAGAATGACACGAGGCGGCAACGCGCTAACGTTACCGCCCCATCACAGCTCTCGCCATCAGGTCACTCCGCCCGTGGCGCTGCGGATTCAGTGGTCGTGAGTTCCCGTATGGCTGCCAGAGCACGTTGGCGTAGGCGTTCCCGCCGCTCGGGAGCAGCGCCGCCGACGCGCTGCGCCACCGAACATGACGCACTGTCGAGTCCGCAGAGGGCCTCCAATGCCGGAACAGGGGGCGCTGCAATCAACGTCGTGTTCCCCGACGAGCCGTCGAAGACATTCTGGCTGAAATGCACCACGAGGTTGTCGCCCTCCTCGCGATCGTACACCCAGCTCTCGATTCCGGAGCCTGCGGTTGCGCGCGCGTCAGGTTCGCCATGGCGTATGAGGATCGTACCGCGATCGTCGACCTGCCCCTGTCGGGGGACGAAATCCCGGAGCGGCGAGCCAGCTCCGACCGTCAGGTCGAACGCGGAACCGCTGCTGTTGGCCCCCCGCGCGACAGGCACCTTCCCCCGCTTCGGGTCGATGGCGTACTCCGCCACCGCGATGTCGATCCGGCGGACATGTTCGGCGAACCGTCCGCCGGCGGCGAGGCCGTCGCGTGCGTCGCGTGACGCCCAGAAGTCGCGGATCCAGTCAATTCGTGCCGCGTCGCCCAGGGAACCGAACGCCTTCATCTCGGCGGTCGTGGCAACCCACGAGAGGTCCCGACGGTAGAGATCCCATTCGGCCGGTTGGCCCGCGGCGCGCGCGCCAGCGAGGTAGTACCGGATCGCTTCGGCGCTTCGGCCATCCCGGGCCGATTCCCTGGCCCGGGCAAAGAGCACCGCGGTTGAGTCGGGGGCAACGGAAAAGCTGTACGGGGCGGTGGTAGTGGTGGTCTCGGTCAGCGCCGGGGGCAGCGTGGCCATCACCGCGGCGGCAAGCAGGATCAGCATGGGTGAAGCTCCTTGGGGAGGTACACCATGGCATGAAAGCAAGCACCGCGCCGACCCGGACGTGCGCTCCAACTTCCTGTCATTAAACAACTTACATTTTGTATCTCGGCGGAGCCATCCCAGGAGTGTCCTCATGCGGGGACACTTCGGACCGTTTGAGGACAGCAGCGTTCGATCCGAGACTACGGCCTCGACTGTAGGGATAGGCCATACTGAAGATGCAGGGCGTAGTTCATGGTCGTCGCGCGGCCCCCTGCGATTGGAACGTCGAGGTAGCTAAGCGTCCCCTTGGCCGTGAGGCTGCCATAGGTATAGGGGATCAGCTTCAGCCGGCGCGCGATGCTGCCGTGCAGCGTGGCACCACCCAACTCGTAGCGCGACCCGAACACGCCCTTTCGCTCGCCGTATCGCTTGCCGCGGACAATGGTGATCGGCACCACGAGGGTCGGGCCGGCGCCGGCGCTCAACTCCCATCCGCGCCTGCGCCACAGCCGCTGGGCAATGATGTGATTGACTCCGTTGGTGATCCGGAAGTGGGTCACGTCCTGCTGCGGCAGGTTGTCGAGATAGAGCTTGTGGTGCATGTACTCGGCGCCCCACCCGGCGTCACCCGACCAGTGCGCGAGCCGTCCAGAGTAATACCAGGTGGGACTCCAGGGCCGGGTGGACCAGTCGGCGTCGATGTGGATGTCGGGCTCACCCTGCTGCTTGAGTGTGAGTTCGGTGGGAAGGTTCCACGCGTCACCGAACCAGGCTTCCACGCGCCATTGCGCGATGAGGCGCGCCGGGAACGCCGCACCCAAGACCATGACCAACAGCCCGCCGTGGGCGACTCGGCGCAGGGCCGGGGGCATCGCCAAAATCCACCAGGTCATTCGTTCGTCCATGTATCAGGGAAATTCGCGTTCCAAGATACATCCGCCCAAGACGAGTCCTTTTCAGGCTGATGAGAATGGATTCGCGCCAGCGCGCGGCAACGTCAGGGGCGGGCGGTACGTTCCCGATGTCACCCAAAGTGTGTGCATGATCGAGGCTGTGGCGTCCCTCTTGCACAGCAGCAGGCAGTTGTTTCAGTTTGCACACCGTTGTGGATATTCGACTTACGGCCCCGTGTAGACGGATGCGCGCATCCGGGCGAGGCCGAACAATTCAGGAGGTAGTATGCGTCGAGCAGTGTTGGTAATCGCGGGACTCGCGCTCAGTGCGCCGGTCGGAAGCCTGACCGCGCAGAACGGGGGAACCTTCGAGATCGGTGGCTTTGGTCGATACACGATCAGCTACGACGACTCGTATAACACCGTCGATGAGTCGCGCAACCTGTGGGGCGGCGGCGCACGTATCGGATATTTCATCGGCAACAACTTTGCCCTTGAGATCGACGGCAACTCCAACCCGGCGGACATCGAGGCCAACGACCCCGTCCTCTGCCCCAATGCTACGAGCTGCCCGCTCCTGCATCGGAACGCGAATCTTCGCGGCATCTACAATATCGGAAGCGGCGGCATCGGCTTCATGCTCGGCGCCGGCGTCGGCGTCACCAAGCTGACCAAGGCCATCGACCACACGGCCTTCACCGTCGGAGGCTTGGCCGGCATCCGGTTGCGTCCGGCGAGCTGGTTCAACATCCGCCTTGAGGGCGTGCTCGACTTCATCCCGAACGGCTGGAATGACGAGAGCAACACCAACATCGCCCTGCAGGCCGGCGCGTCGCTGCTCTTCGGCGGCTGCAGCCATGATGGGGACATGATCAGCATCTCGCCGACCTCGGTCGCGCTGGAGCCTGGCCAGAGCCAGACCTTCAGCTCGACCGCGATGTACTGCGGCAAGGATGACGCGGTGTCATACCGCCTCACCGGCCCGGGCTCGCTCGATTCGCTGACCGGTCGGTACACGGCCACCACGCCGGGCACGGCGCAGGTTACCGCCTACAGCCGGAAGGGCGGCCTGATGTCGAGCGCCAACGTGACGGTTCGCACTCCGCCGCCGCCGGTAGCAGCCCCGGCTCCTGCGCCCGCACCGGCCCCCGCGCCGCGTGAGACGTTCGAGCTGTCGATGGTGCACTTCCGCTTCGACCGGTCGGATCTCACCGCCGGTGGTCGCGATACCGTCATGGCGATCGTGAACACGCTCAAGGCCCGCCCGACGGTCAACGTCGACGTGATTGGCCACACCGACTGGATCGGTACCAACGCGTACAACATGAAGCTGTCGCAGGCGCGTGCCGAGACGGTCCGTCGCTTCCTGGTGGACAACGGGATCAGCGAGAGCCGGATCATGGTGAAGTGGCGTGGCGAGGAAGAGCCGATTGCCGACAACGGCAGCACGGCTGGCCGCGCGCTCAACCGCCGGAGCGAAGTGAAGCAGAACAACTGATGTAGCATGGCAGCACCGCAACAAACGAAGCCCCCGCAGACAGCGATCTGCGGGGGCTTCGTGCGTCGGGTCGGGAGTCGGACCCTGTTACGTGCCCATTACCAGTTCGCTATCCCGGTTCAGGTACTCGCGCCGGTACATCTTGAGCACCTCGAAGAAGTAGGTGAGTGCGAGCGGGCCGAGCAGCAGGCCCAGCAGGCCGACGTAGCTCACCCCGGCAACGGCGCCAACCAGCGTGATCAGCGGATGAATCTGCGCGTACCGGTTGGTGACCCACGGCCTGATGAGGTTGTCGACGTTCCCCACAAGCACGGCTCCGTAGATGATCATTCCGACTGCAGGTATCGGCCGGTGGGTCGCAAACAGCAGGATGGCCGCGGGCCCCCACACCAACCCGCTTCCCACGACAGGCATGATCGAGACCACGAACGTCACCGCACCCCAGAAGACGGGATTGCCGAGGCCCGCCACCGCAAACCCGACGGTGATCAGCGTTCCCTGGACCAGTGCCGAAAGCCCGGTCCCGATCACGGTCGACTTGGTCACCGCTTCGAAGCGCGACTTGAGGATCTCGACGTTCGCATCCGAGAACGGGATATATGCTCGCAACGCGTGCCACGCGCCCTGCGGGTCCATCAGCAGGTAGTACAGTCCGAAGAAGGTAAAGAGCAGGTTGAGCGTGATCGACGTCGCCTTGCCGAGGAGCGTGAACGCGCTCCCGCCGATCATCGACACCGCTTGCGTACCAGCCTCCTTGATCTGAGGCCCGATTTTATACGGCCCGATGCTGATTGAGTCGAGTTGGCCGAGCAGTGGAGACGCGAGGATACTGGCCACCGCCCCCTGTGCCTGCCCCACCAGTAGCGAGATCATCCAGATCAGGGGCAGGACGATCCCGACCATCGCCGCCAGGATGGTGAGGCCGCTGGCCACTGCCCTGCTGCGCACCCGCGGAACCAACCAGGTATGCATCGGTCCAAGAAGCACGTAGAGGATCGGTGCGCCCAGCAACCCCGAGGCGTACGGCACGAGGGCGACGAGGATGATCACGCCAAGGATGGCCACCAGCCAGGCGGCGCGCTGGTGCGTGGTGTCGAAAACGGTCATGGAATCTTCGTTGTGGAAGTGAGTGTCCATGTCATCGGTGAAACCATGGGTTGGCGCCCGGCGTCAGGGCCGGTCGGGTGAATCCCGAAACACACCGGTCATGGATTGGCGGGGACACGGGCGATGGAGTCGAGGATCGGCCCCAGGGTTTGCCAAACATTTTCGGCCACCTGCATCGCCCCCTCCGCGGTCGGGTGAATCCCGTCGCGCTGGTTGAGGCGGTCGGTCCCGGCCACCCCGTTGAGCAGGAACGGGAGGTAGATGACCTTGAACTCGTCTGCAATCTCGGGGAACACCGTGCGAAATTCCGAGGCGTACCGCTGCCCCAGATTTGGCGGTGCCTCCATGCCGGCCACGATCACCACCGGCCGCGGGTCGAGCGCCAGGGCACGGGTGAGCACCCGTCGGAGGTTGGAACGCAAGCTGTCGACCGATTGACCGCGAAGCCCGTCATTGGCTCCGGTCTCGACCACCAGAACCGCCAGCGGGCCCTGCTGCGCCAACCAGTCGATCCGGCGCAGCGCGCCTGCTGACGTCTCGCCGCTCACGCCCGCATTGACGACCCGGAAGGGGAGTCCGAGGGAGTCGATTCGCGTCTGGATTCGCGCTGGGAACGCCTCGTCTGGGGAAAGCCCGTACCCAGCCGTGAGCGACGTGCCCAGGAACATCACCGTTTGGCGTACCTCGGCGGTCGCCACCCCGGGCGGGCTATTCTTGATGCCATCCCGGACGGCGTCGCTTCGCGGCTCGTTGCCACATGCCACGGCGACAAGCGCCAGCGCGGTCATCCAGCGACGCGTTATGGTTGCCCGGTTCGGCCTGACCATGCGTATCTCCCCACGGAGTCCCAGATGCTCGAATGTGAAGCCATCGGTCATGATTACTCCTCCGCTGGCCGCACACTCACCGTCCTCAAGGATATCACCTTCCGGATCGAGGATGGCGGTTATCTCGCGATCGTCGGCCCGTCAGGAAGCGGGAAGACAACGTTGCTCGGGCTGCTTGCGGGCCTTGACCGGCCCACACGCGGACGGGTTCTCCTCGAAGGCGATGACCTCGGTCGCCTTGCCGAGGATGATCGAGCACGCCTGCGGCGGAGCAAGGTCGGGTTCGTCTTCCAGTCGTTCCAATTGATTCCCACGCTTACAGCGCGCGAGAATGTCCAGGTCCCGCTCGAACTCGCGGGAACCGATCGAGCCGCACCGGTTGCCCAGGAGCTGCTCGACCGGGTCGGGCTCGGCGCCCGAAGCCATCACTATCCGTCCCAGCTTTCCGGCGGAGAGCAGCAACGCGTTGCGCTGGCTCGCGCCTTCAGCACGCGCCCGAGGATCCTGTTCGCCGACGAACCGACCGGCAACCTCGACGCTGCCACCGGCGCCACGGTGGTAGAGCTGATGGAGTCGCTGAACGCCGAGTTCGGGACGACGCTGGTGCTGGTCACGCACGATCTCGACCTTGCCGCGAGGGCACGGCGCAACATCCGGCTCGCCGACGGGGCGATCGTGTTCGACAGCGCAGCATGACCAGCACCGGCTTCGTGCTGCGCATGGCGTGGCGAGAGGCCCGCGCAGCGCGCCGCCGCCTCGCGCTGCTCACTGCCTCCGTGATGGCCGGCGTGGGCGCTCTGGTGGCCGTCAACTCGTTCACCGACAACCTCACGGTGTCGGTGGCCGAGCAGGCACAGGCACTGCTGGGCGCTGACCTCGCCATCTCGGGACGCAAGCCGGTGACCGAGGTGAAGGTTGCGCAGCGACTCGTTGATTCGCTGCGGAGCACCGGTGGCGATTCGGTGGCGGTGGCATCGTCGGTGAACTTTGCGGCCATGGCCTACATGCCGACCAGTGGCGGTGCGCGCCTGGTCCAGGTCCGGAGTGTCGAGGCAGGGTGGCCGTTCTACGGCACCATCGAGACCTCGCCCGCGGGAATGTGGGGCCGGATCCAGGACGGTGCCGCGATCGTCGACCCCTCGCTGCTCGCGGCGATCGGCGCGCAGGTTGGCGACACCATGGCATTGGGCGAGGGCCGGTTCCCGATCGTGGCCACGGTCATCAACGTCCCGGGTGACGTCGGGCTCCAGATGGCGCTCGGTGCGCGGGTGTTCGTCAGCACAGACGCACTTCCGGGCACTGGCTTGCTCGGCTTTGGCGCGCGGGTGCAGCACGAAACCTTCCTGCGGCTGCCAGGGACGATCGACCCTCAGGCTGTCGCGGCCAGCGCAGGCCCGGTGCTCCGCGCCGAGCGAATGCGCGTCCGCACCGTGGCAGACGATCGCGACAACCTTACCGACGGCCTCACCCGTTTGGGCAACTATCTCGGCCTGGTCGCGCTTGCGGCGCTGCTCCTCGGTGGCCTGGGCGTCGCCAGCGCGGTGCACGTCTTCATTCGCCAGAAGCTCGACACCATTGCGATGCTGCGCTGCCTCGGTGCAACGAGCGGACAGGTGTTCGCCATTCATCTGGTGCAGGCGCTCGCGATGGGCCTGTTGGGATCGGTGCTCGGCGCGCTGCTCGGGGTGGGCCTGCAGCAGGTCATGCCGATCGTGCTCGAAGGATTCCTTCCGGTGGGAGTGCGCGTCGTGCCGTCCGCCAAGGCCATTCTCCTGGGGATCGGGCTGGGCGTCTGGACGGCCGGCGTGTATGCGCTGCTGCCGCTCCTCGGCATCCGCGATGTCTCTCCGCTGGCGACGCTCCGTCGTGACGCGGATCCGCCACCACGCCGCCGAGATCCGGCGCGCATTGCCGCCGCACTGGCGCTGGCCGCGAGCGTCGTGACGCTTGCCTCGATCCAGGTGGGGTCGTGGTGGCAGGGCGCGTGGTTTGCGGCCGCGATCGGCGGCGCGCTGCTGGTATTGTGGCTCGCGTCGATCGCGGTGATCCGCGCGGCGCGACGCTGGACCCCGGCATCGTGGTCCTACGTCTGGCGTCAGGGCCTGGCGAACCTGCACCGCCCCGCCAACCAGACCGTCACCGTCGTGGTGGCGCTGGGGTTCGGGGCCTTCCTGCTGACCACTCTCTTCACCGCGCAGTACAACCTGCTCAGGGAGTTCCGGATCGATGGCGCCGGCGAGGGGAGGCCGAACCTCCTACTTTTCGACATCCAATCTGACCAGCGGGAATTGGTGAGCGGCACGATTCGGGGGGAGGGAATCACGCCGAGTCCGTTCACGCCCATCGTGCCAATGCGCCTCTCGGAGGTGAATGGACAGCGGGTGCGCCAGATTCTCGAGCGCGGCACCACGACGGTGCCCGATTCCGTCGAGTCGGAAGGCGGGGAGCGGGACGGATCACTGTGGGCATTCCGCCGGGAGTATCGGTCGACATATCGTTCGGACGGTGCCACCGTCGAGCAGGTCACGTCCGGCCGCTGGTTCGTGCCAGGCGCAACCGGATCGGGGCGTACCGCAGACGAGCCCGTCGAGATCTCGATGGAATCGGGGCTGGCTGAGGAACTCGGCGTCGGTCTCGACGCCCTGATAACCTGGGACGTACAAGGCGTGCCCGTATTCAGCCGGGTCACCTCGCTGCGCGAGGTCAACTGGGCGCAGTTCGAGCCGAATTTTTTCGTGATCTTCGCGCCCGGCGCACTGAACGGGGCACCACAGACCTGGGTGACACTCGCCCGTGCATCCAACCCGGCGGCACGCGGCCGAGTACAGAGGGTGCTCGCGGAGCGGGCCGCGAATGTAACCACGGTCGACCTCGGCGACGTGCAGCGCGCGCTGGAAGCGGTGATAGACCGGATCGTTCTCGCCATCCGGTTCATGGCGCTCTTCTCGCTCATTACCGGGGCGGTCGTGCTCATCGGGGCGATCGCCACCAGTCGCTGGCAGCGGATTCGCGAGGGCACGCTGCTCCGAACCCTCGGCGCGACGCGGTGGCAGGTGCTCCGCATCATCAGCGTGGAGTACGCGGCACTGGGCCTGGCTTCGGCGCTCGTGGCCACGGTCCTCGCATCGGCGGGAGGGTGGGCCCTTGCCCGCCAGGTATTCAAGTCGAACTTCGTGCTGCCCGTCGTGCCGATGATCCTGCTGGCACTGGGACTGGTCGCCCTCACGACAATAGTCGGGCTCTGGAATTCTTTCGACGTCCTCGAGCGTCCTCCTCTCGAGGTGTTGCGTGCGGAATAGCGCGCGACGCATCCCACTTGCACCGAGGTTCCTGCAGATGATGCATTGTCCCCGTTCGGCCGCACTGGTCCTGACGGCACTCGCGATCGCCGGCTGCAACCGTTCCCGGCCCGCTACCGCACCGGGACCGCGGGCCGGTACGCCGACCGCAGCGGCAGGCGACTCATCGGCCCGCGGCGCGACCCCAGCGTCGCGGACCGCGCCAAAACCGTACAAGACCGTGGTCACCGACAAGGCGGTCACCGACAGCGGTGCCTTCACGGTGCACAAGGTTGCCGACAAGTGGTACTACGAGGTCCCGCGAGAAATGATGGGTCGCGAGTTCCTCCTGGTCACGCGGATCGCGCGCACCGCGTCGGGAATCGGGTACGGCGGCGAGGAGAACAACACCGATGTCGTGCGCTGGGAGCGCAGCGGCGACCGGATGTATCTGCGCCAGGTCTCGTACTCTACCGTTGCCGACACCAGCCAGCCGATCGCGCTGGCAGTGCGCAACAGCAACCTCGAGCCGATCGTGTACGGATTCGACGTTGCGGCCTATGGGAAGGACTCCAGTGCGGTGATCGACATCGGCAGCTTCTACGTGGCCGATGTCCCGCTCCTCGGAATGGGATCGACCGCCCGCACGACCTATCAGGTCCGGCGGCTGGATCCGAGCCGTACGTTCGTCACGTCGATCAGGTCGTTCCCGCGCAACACCGAGACCCGCGTGGTGATGACCTACGAGGCAGGCAAGCCGCCCTCGAATGCGTCGACCGGCGCGATCACCCTCGAGATGAACCACTCGATGGTGTTGTTGCCCGAGCAGCCGATGATGGCGCGGGTCGCCGATGAACGGGTCGGCTATTTCTCGATCCAGCAGGTCGATTACGGACGCGAGGAGCAGCGCTCCGTTGCGCGGCGCTACATCTCCCGCTGGCGCCTGGAGCCGAAGGACACGGCGGCATTCCTGCGTGGTGAACTGGTCGAGCCGATCAAGCCGATCATCTACTACATCGACCCGGCCACGCCGACGAAGTGGCGCAAGTACCTGATCCAGGGCGTCAACGACTGGCAAGTGGCCTTCGAGGCCGCCGGATTCAAGAACGCGATCATGGGCAAGGAACCGCCCACCGCCGCGGAGGATCCGGAGTTCTCGACCGAGGACGCCCGCTACAGCGTCATCCGTTACTTCGCGTCGGACATCGAGAATGCCTACGGCCCGTCGGTAACCGACCCACGCAGCGGCGAGATTCTCGAGTCGCACATCGGGTGGTACCACAACGTCATGAACCTCCTGCGCAACTGGTACCTGATCCAGACCGCAGCGATCAACCCACGCGCACGCAGCGTCGATTTCGAGGACGAGGTGATGGGCGAGCTGATCCGCTTCGTCTCCGCCCACGAAGTGGGTCACACGCTGGGGCTGCCGCACAACATGAAGGCCAGCTCATCGTATCCGGTGGACTCGCTGCGGTCACCAACCTTCACGGCGCAGTACGCCACCGCGCCGTCGATCATGGACTACGCCCGGTTCAACTATGTGGCCCAGCCCGGTGACGGCGCTGTCGCGATGAACCCGGGGATTGGCGTGTACGACAAGTACTCGATCGAGTGGGGTTATCGTCCGATCCCCTCCGCACGCACGCCTGACGGGGAGAAGAAGACGCTCGACCAGTGGATCCGCGCGCACGACGGCGACCCGATGTACCGCTTCGGCGATCCGTCGGGGACCGACCCGGGTTCGCAGACCGAAGACCTCGGCGACAACAGCGTGAAGGCAAGCGAGTACGGCGTCGCCAACCTCAAGCGGATCATGCCCGAACTGATGAAGTACAGCTACCGCGAGGGAGCGGACTACTCGCAGCTCCGCGAGATGTACCTCCAGGTGGGGACCCAGTGGAACCGGTACATGGGCCACGTCCTCACGAACATTGGCGGAGTCGACTGGACCCGGCGCAATGTCGACCAGCCCGGGGCGGCATACACCTCCGTGGCCCGGGAGCGCCAGCGCGACGCCGTGCAATTCCTGACGGTGCAGGCCCTCAACGCCCCGCAGTGGATGATCGAGCAGCCGGTGCTGGACCGGATCGGCGTCCTCGGCACCACGGAACGGGTCAAGGGATGGATGGTGAGCGTGCTCAATCGCATGCTCGATCCGTCACGAATGGGGCGCCTGGTGGAGCTCCAGTCGCTCGGCATAGGGACCTACTCGCTTCCCGAATACCTGACCGACGTCCGCAATGGTGTCTGGACGGAACTCGGGAACGGCCGGAGCCCCGACGTCTTCCGCCGTGCACTGCAGCGCGCGTGGATCGAGCGAATGGAGTACGTCATGACACAGGATCCGCCGCCACCGACCCTTCCACCGGGGTTCCGTGGTACGATCACCCCGACCGCGGACATCTCGCTGTCGGACATGCGGGCCCTGGCGCGGCAGGAACTCGCGGGTGTTCGTGCCCGCCTGCTTGCGGCGCGCGGGGGCGATGCGCTGACGCGGGCGCATTACGCTGATGCAGCCGTCCGGATCAAGCGCATCCTGGATCCGAACAGCTAGCGCGCCCGGGTTGAAACACTCGCCGCACATTCAAGGACCGGCATCCCGAGGGGTGCCGGTCCTTGTGCATCGTGCGTCCCGCACCATTCCGCAGGCATTAGATTCCGGCCTCACGACGAACCGCGGAGTCCTGCGAATGCTGCCGATCGACCTCACCGGAAAACGTGCCTTTGTCGCGGGTGTCGCCGACGACGGAGGCTTCGGGTTTGCGATCGCGAAGGCGCTGGCCGAGGCGGGCGCGTCGGTCTGCCTGGGGACGTGGCCCCCGGCACTCGGGATCTTCGAGGCCCTGCTCGAGCGCGGGAAGATGGCCGGCTCGCTGGAACTCGCCCGTGGTGGCACGCTCACGTTCGAGCGGATCTACCCGCTTGACGCTGCCTACGACACGATGGACGATGTTCCCTCCGCAGTGCGCGAGAACAAGCGCTATCGGGATCGGGGAGACTTCACCATCGCCGGCGTGATCGATCGGCTTCGCGCGGACTTCGGCGAGCAGCCACTCGACATCGTGGTGCATTCGCTCGCCAACGGTCCCGAGGTCCGCAAGCCGCTGCTCGACACATCGCGTCGAGGGTACCTCGAGGCAATCGGCGTTTCAGCGTACAGCAACGTCGCCTTCGTCCGCGAGCTGGGAGCCTTGATGCGCCCGGGGGGATGCTTCCTGTCGCTCACCTACATGGCCAGCGAACGGGTGATTCCGGGATACGGTGGCGGAATGTCGACAGCCAAGGCCGCCCTTGAGGCCGACACCCGCACGCTCGCGTTCGAGGCCGGCAGGCGCTTCGGTGTTCGCGTGAACACGATCTCAGCCGGGCCCTACGCGTCGCGAGCGGCCTCGGCCATCGGCTTCATCGACACGATGATCCGCTACACCACCGCCAACTCCCCGCTCACCCGCGAGTTCGAGGCAAGCGACGTCGGGAACGCGGCAGCATTCCTCTGTTCACCCCTCGCAGCCGCCATCACCGGGAGCACGATGTACGTCGACAACGGCTACCACGCGATGGGGATGGCGGTGACGGACCTCCCCGTCGACCAGCCGTCCTGATGCAACGGATCGGGCAGTGACGGTTCGTCTCGCCGCCACCCTGGGCGCCGTGTTCGCGTTGCTTGCCGTCGCAGCGGGCGCGTTCGGCGCCCATGCATTGCGAAGTCGACTCGAGCCACGCGACCTCGAGATCTTCGAGACCGCCGTCCGCTACCAGATGTACCATGCCTTCGCGTTGTTCGTGGCAGCGGCGCTACTGCAGCGGGGCCTGCCGCAGGCCGGAACCGCGGCGTGGGCATTCGTCGCGGGGATCACGTTGTTCGCGGGATCACTCTACCTGATGGTGTTCACGGGCACGCGTTGGCTCGGTGCTATCACCCCGCTCGGTGGCGTGGCCTTCCTCGCCGGTTGGACGCTGATCGCGCTGGCGGCCCGAAGGCTCTGACGCCCCGCGCGATGAAAGTGCTCGCAGTGCTCCGCGTGATCGATGCTGCGTTCGCGGCCGCCCCTCCCGTGCCGTGTCGTGCGGGATGTGCCGCCTGCTGTCACGGCCCGTTTGACATCTCGCCGGCCGATGCCAAGGCCGTCGAGGCGGGGATGGAGGCGCTCGACAGCGCCACGCGGGGACAGGTCGTAACTCGCGCTCGAGAAGAGATTGCGGCGTTCCAGCACACCCGCCCCGACTGGCAGGCACCATACGATGTCGAGTCGCTCGGCGAGGCTGACTTCGACATCATCGCGCATCTTCGGGCAGACGAGCCGTGCCCGGCCCTCAGCGACACGGGCGGTTGCACGCTCTACCAGCACCGACCGTCGACCTGCCGACTGATGGGGCGCCCGTGGCTGACCGCAGATGGCGGGCTACTCGCCAACGCATGCCCGATCCAGGAGGAGTTTCCGGGATACGCAGCGATGCCGCCCACGCCCATCGACCTCGAGATGATCGAGTCTGCGCTCGATGAGATCGACGCCCTTCAACGCAGACAGGGTTCGCCCGGGACGACCATCGCAGGCGCGATCGTGAGGTGGGCGGGCCGGGGCACCGAGTCGCCACGGCCATGAGCAGTTCGGGCCGACGTCGCATCGCGACACCGGCCCGAACACAGTCAGCCAATCAACCCGCCGCGGGACTACTCCGCGCTGCGCCGACGGCGACGGGCCGCAGCCATTCCGGCAAGACCGGTGGCGATCAGCGTCATCGTCGCCGGCTCCGGCGTGACCTGGGCCGTGCCGCCCAACACGCCGGCTGGATCGCCCAACATGTTGTCGGCGCACGTCCAGGTCTCGTTGTCTTCGACAACAGTGCGGCCAGCCCCGTCGGACAGGCAGAGGAAGCCCGTGGACCAACCATTCGGGCCGGAGCCGCTGTGGAGCTGGAGCGAGATGGCGTTGGCATTCAGTGACGTGAGACCGGCACCGATGAACCAGTAGAACGCCGCCGACCCGCCACCGCTGATCGAGGTCCAAGGCGTCGTGATGCCGCCCGGACAACCGGCTCCGGCGCCGCTGCAGAAGGCATCGCCGTTTCCGTTGGTGCGGAAGCCGTTGCCGGTGTTCGGACCCGGTATGTCGCCCTCGGGATCCCAGTCGACGCGGGTTCCGCCGAAACCGGCGTCCCAGCCCGTCGCGCCACCCTGCGTTCCCGTCGGGGTGGCGAGGCCACCTAGGCCGATCGCCTTCACGGCGGCGTTGGAGAAGGTGCCGCCGAAGCCGGCGCGATTCCAGAACAGCAACTCAAGCCAGTTGTTGCTGTAGAGGTTGAGCGACGCTGACGCACAGGTCGGGAAAAACTGCCCACCCGAGCCGCCCGTGGAACACTGATTGGTCCAGGTCAGGTTGCTGACCACGTAGGCGCCTGCAGTCGGACTGGATACTGTCGGCGGCGGCGCCGGCCGCCCTGCATGCAGGGCGGCAGGCGACAAAAACGCAGTGACGGCAAGAAACAAGACACGCTTGGACATGGAAGCGTTTCCCGGGCTCGGCAAGGTTGACATGAAGAATCCTGCCCATGCATCCGCAGGAGCCGTGCCACCGGCTGGAGCTGCGCCATCCCCGTAAGCCGTTGTGAATCAATAACTTGACGCCATGGGGGAGCCGACCTACGGAAATACGCTCGCTCATGCGGTAGACCCGCCACACTAGAAAGCGTCACGACCGCAGGGCGGCCACACCCCCATTGAGACGAGGCCGGCACCGAATCTCGGTGCCGGCCCTCGCCTTTTCTCATACCTGAGACGCGGTCAGCGCGTCACCATGGGCCGTCCATCCACCATAGACCCCGGTTGTACCAGAACAGGAGGAAGAGGCTGAGGATCACGGTGGTGGCGAGCCCGAGCGAGAACGAGAACACCCAGGTCAGCGCCTTGATGTCAAACTTCAGGTGCATGTAGAAGGCGGCGACCAGGAAGAACTTGAGCGCTGAAAGAGCCAGAAGGAGCTCGACGAACCATGGACCCAGCGACGTGGCCAGGGCGCCCGAACTCTCGCGGAGCGACCCGAAGATCGCCTCGTACAGCAGCACCTCGAGCGCCGTGAGCGCAAAGAGGATGACCGCGATCTGGATGTACCGACCAGCGCTGGCGTGCGCGTGGTCGAGATGCTCGCCGTGCGCGTCGGTGTGCGAAGCCATTGCTCAGCGCCCCAGGCTCATGAGGTAGACAACCGGGAAGATGATGATCCAGACCACGTCGACGAAGTGCCAGTACAGCGCGGACAGCTCGAGGTTGATCGCCTTCTCGGCAGGGATCCGTCCCTTGATCGCGTCCTTGAGCAGGGTGGCGAGCCAGACCGTGCCGATCGCGACGTGCGCGCCGTGGAACCCGGTCAGGGTGTAGAAGCTGGACGAGAAAAGGTTGGTCGAGTACCCCAATCCCTTGTGATAGAAATGGTTGAACTCGTAGACCTGCATCGCGACGAAAAACAGCCCGCACATGACGGTAAGCGAGAGCCAGAGAATCAGCTTCTTCCGGTTGCCGTTCTTCGCGCCGTCGAGGGCCATCACCACGAAGAATGACGAGAAGAGCAGGATCGCCGTGCCGAACGTGACGAGGGGAACCTCGAACATGTCCTTGGGTCCGGGGCCGCCGACCGACGAGTCCCGGTAGATCAGGAACGTCGTGATGAGCGAGGCGAACAGGAGGCACTCCGACCCGATGAAGGTCCACATCGCCAGCTTCCGATTGTCGATCGGCAGCGAGGTGTGATGGGCCTCGGGCGCGGGATGGGCGTCGTGATCGAGCACGGCGGACGTCATGGCCGCTTCCTCAATGTTGCGGGGCGTGAGCATCAACCGGCTCATATGCCCACTTGAAGACGCCGAAGACCATCAGGGCAAAACCCGCGATGGAAACCGGCGTGAACGGGAAGGCCCACGAACGGTGGACCATCAGCCCGACGAAGAACATCAGCAACCCGACAGCCACGACCACAGGCCACCATGAAGGCCCCGGCATGTGAATCCCCCTGCCGCTCACGTGCCCTGGCTCGGGGAACCGGTCGACGCCCGCTGCGTCCTTCATTGCCCAGAACGCGTCCTTCTCGGCGACGACAGGCTCTTCGGCGAAGTTGAACTCCTGCGGCGGCGACGGAATCGACCACTCCAGCGTGGCACCGCCCCACGGGTCGGCGGGGGCGTCGGCCGGGCCGCGCCATGAGCGGATGACGTTCCACATGAACACCAGGATAGACAGCGCCAGGATGAACGCACCGACGGTCTGCACCATGTTGAAGAGGTCGAAGCCGAGCCCCTCGGGATAGGTGTACACCCGCCGCGGCATGCCCAGCAGCCCGACCCAGTGCATCGGCATGAACGTGACGTTGAAGCCGATCATCGACAGCCAGAAGTGCCACTTGCCCAGCCCCTCATCAAGCATCCGCCCGAACATCTTCGGCCACCAGTAGTACGCGCCGGCGGTCAGCGCAAAAATCGACCCGCCGAACAGGACGTAGTGGAAGTGGGCAACCACGAAGTAGGTGTCGGTTTGCTGCAGGTCGGCAGGCGCCACCGAGTGCATCACCCCTGACAGGCCACCGATGATGAACATCGCGATGAAGCCGAGCGCGAACAGCATCGGCGTTTTCAGACTGATCGAACCACCCCAGACCGTGCCTATCCAGTTGAAGATCTTCACTCCGGTCGGCACCGCGATCAGCATCGTGGCCAGCGAGAAGAACGAATCGGCCAGCGGGCCCATGCCGGTCGCGAACATGTGGTGCGACCAGACGCCAAAGCCGAGGAAGGCGATGAACGCGCCGGAGAACACCATCGCGCTGTAGCCGAAGAGCGGCTTGCGCGAGAACACCGGCAGCACCTCGGACACGATGCCGAAGGCCGGGAGAATCAGGATGTACACCTCGGGATGGCCGAACACCCAGAAGAGGTGCTGCCAGAGCATCGGGTCGCCGCCGGCCGCGGTGACGAAGAACCCGCTCCCGAAGGTGCGGTCCGCGGTGAGCATCACCAGTGCGATCGTGATCACCGGGAACGAGAGGAGGACCAGCACCTGCGTGATCAGCGTCATCCACACGAAGATTGGCATCCGCATCAGCGTCATGCCACGCGCGCGCATGTTGATGATCGTGGTGAAGAAGTTGACGCCGGCGGCGATCGAGGCGATGCCCAGGATCTGCAGGCCGATCGCCCAGAAGTCCATGTTCATGCCCGGGGAGTACTGGCGGCTCGACAACGGTGCGTAGCCGAACCATCCGCCGTTCGGTGCTGCGGCGAACAGGAACGAGGCGTTGAGGAATATCCCGCCCAGGATGAACACCCAGAGCGACATCGCGTTCAGTCGCGGGAAGGCCACGTCCCGCGCGCCGATCAGCAACGGCACGAAGAAGTTGAAGAACATCGCGCTCAGCGGCATGACAGCCAGGAAGATCATCGTGGTGCCGTGCATCGTGAACAACTGGTTGTACATCTCGGCGCTCACCAGTGTCCCGTTGGGCGTGGCGAGCTGCGCCCGGATGATCAGCGCCTCGATCCCGCCGATCAGGAAGAAGATGAACGCCGACGCGCCGTACATGATGCCGATCTTCTTGTGGTCGACGGTGGTGAGCCATTCGACGATGGTGCTGCGCTGGTAGGCCGGCGCGTGCTCGAGAGCAGTGGTTGCCATGTGAGTCCGGTCCTCGCTCAGCGCTTGGTGCGGAGGTACGCGACAATCGCGTCGGCCTCGGCATCAGAGAGGGTGTAGCCCTTCATCGCCACGCCGGGCTTGACGTCCTGGGGATGCATGATCCAGCGCTTCAGGTTCAGGTCGGTGTTCGGCAGCCAACCCCCGGCGATCATCTTCCGCACGCCGATGCCGGCCAGGTTCGGGCCCACCGACCGCTTTGGCTGGTCGATCGAGTTGAGCGAGTGACAGCCTGCGCAGGCCTTCTTGGTGAAGAGCGCCTTGCCCTCGGCAATTCGCGGATCCCCCGGCACGGGTGCCGCCTGCTCGGCGTCGGTCGGCAGCGCGTCGGGTCCGCGTGCCGCCGCCACCGCCGTACCCGACATCGTGTCGCGGACGATGGTGTCGACCGTCACGTGGCCTGTGCCGGTACTCGCGGCGCCTGACATCTCGGGGTCGCGCTTGCGCAACGCCACCCACGCGGCGAACTCCTCCGGCGTCTGGGACATCACGTACAGATCCATCCGCGCATGCTGCAGGCCGCAGAACTCGGTGCACGCCCCGGGAAACTCACCGGTTTCGAGTGCGGTGAACCAGAGGCGGGTCTCACGGTTCGGAAAGACGTCACGCTTGCCGGTGACCTGCGGGATCCAGAAGGCGTGGAGCACGTCGACCGACTTCATCCGGAGGTCGACGGTGCGCCCCACCGGGACGTGCATCTGGTTCGCGGTCGTGATACCGTATTCGGGATATCGGAACTCCCACCACCACTGGTGCCCCACCACCTCGACCTTCAGCGGTGCCTCGCCGCCCGGTGAGGCAGCAGGTACGTTCGCCGTCGCGAAGATGGTCTTGATCGTCGGCACGGCCACGAACGCCAGCACCACTGCGGGGATCACCGTCCAGATGATCTCGACCACGGTGCTGCCATGAATCTGCTTCGGCCGGGCATCGTTCGGCTTCGCACGAAACCGCCAGATGGCCCAGAGCAGGCCCCCTTCCACCACGATGAACACGATCAGCGCGAGCCAGACGGTGGTCATGAAGACCTCGTCAACCATCGCTGCAAAATCGCCCTTCGGATGCAATGTGGATTGGGGGTACTTGGAGCCGTCCGTGCACCCGGCAAGGCCAAGGAGGACGAAGGACAGAAGGCCGACTGGCAGGAAACGCCGCCACGGCGCGCGCACGAGTCGCATCAGCTGGACATCCCGGCTGCGGGGTGGGCCGCTTGTGAAAAGGCGCACAAGCGAAATTCGCGCTCTAGGATACCCGTGGCGGCGCGCCGGGTCAAGCGAAAACCCATGCCATCAACGGACTTCACTCGCGTGCCACGCTGCCAGTGGGAGGTCGAACGGGAGCGGGCCGGGCACCGTGTATGAAAAATGCCACCACTCATTGGTGTAGTTGGTGAATCCTGCGGAGCCCATCGCGTCGACGAGTATCCGGCGATTTGCCGCGACGATCCCGGTGGCGTTCGCCGTGTGCGAACGGGCAGAGAACTCGTCGAACGGCGTCCCCATGTCGAGCTCCGTGCCGTCGTCGGCTCGGACCAGTGTGAGGTCGACCGCCACACCTTGATTGTGCCGAGAGCGCCGGGCGATGTACCCGTCATCGAGGAGATCGGTGCGTCCGTGCCGCTCGGTCCATGCCACCATCGCCAGGGTAGCTCGAACCGGGCGGTACGCATCCCAGATCTTGAGGCGGTAGCCCTGCGCCTCCACCTGCTTCGCCGCCTTCGCGAGCGCCTTCGCCGCCTCCCTGCGCAGGAGTGCCACCGGCGCGTCGTACCCCGGCAGCACGCTCCCGGTGAAGTTCTCGGTCCTCGCGTAGCGCATCTCGATCACGGCCATCGGTGCCTCCCGCGCCACCTCGGTCAGCATCACCCGAGCCGCCGAGTCGGGGGCGACAACCTGCGCCACCGCCTCGGGAACCTGCACGGCAACCGACGGCCCGCACCCCCCGAGCATCAGGGCAAGCCAGCAGGAGACACCAGGGCCTGGTCGCATGCACCAATCTACTGCACCGCCCCTCCCCTCCACCCCGGGTGGGAGCTATACTCAGGCAGATGCGGTCCACCCGGCCAGACGCCGAGTGGACCGTGGATCGTTGTCGACTTGGACGAAGGAATTGATGCCATGATCAGGGAAATGCGCGAGAAGCTTGGGGCCGAGATCACGGCGCTGAGCCACGAGCTGGCCGTCACCCTCCCGCAGGCTATCGCCACAGCCGTGGAGATGGGCGACCTTCGCGAGAACTCGGAGTACAAGGCCGCGCTCGAGCGACAGCAGTTCGTGCAGGCACGCCTCGGCCAGCTGCACCAGCGACTCAACCAGGTTTCGGAGCTCGCGAACACCGAGGCTCCGACCGATCGCGTCGGCCTCGGATCACGAGTCATGGTCGAAGACGTCACCACGGGTGAGCCAGAGGAGTACACTCTCGTGCTCGCCGAGATGATGGATATCGATGCCGGCCACATTTCCCTTGCATCACCGCTGGGTCGTGCGTTGAAGGACCGAAAGATCGGCGAAGAGGTGACGTTGCAGCTTCCGACGATGCGCCGCAAGCTTCGGGTCACAAATCTCGTGACGATCCACGACGCGCCGGAGGAACAGCGCCTCTAGCGTCGCCCGACGAGGGTGATGTCGAACACCAGCGGAGTGTCCGGGGGAATCTTCCCGGACCCCTCGCGACCATAGGCAAGGAAGGCGGGAATGAGCAGTTGCCGTCTTCCCCCCACTCGCATTCCCTGGATGCCGTCCTCCCAGCCCGCGATCACGCGACCCTCGCCCATCACGAACGTGAATGGGACGCGGTCAGTCGCCGCGAACCGGCTACCGTCAGCGAACATCCCCACATAGTGCACCGCGACCGCAGCTCCCTCGGCCGCCAACTCACCATTGCCCACCTGCACGTCGCGGTACCACACCCCGCGGCCGATCGGTCTCAGCGAATCGACGTCGATCCCGAGTTCGGGCGCGAGCTCGACACCGAGCGCGCGCGCGCCGGTTCGAAGTTCGAGGCGCTGTCCGTGAGCGGCACCGCCGACGCCAGCGAGGCCGAGGAACATCAGGAACGAGAAGACCCGTCGCATCAACCCCGGAAACGTCCGGCACGTCGCACCGGATCCCGCACGCCAGACGCGGGTATGTTGCATCAGCCCTCCCCGTCACCGGGATCCAGCGCAAGAATCGCCTCGCGCAGTGTCGCACGCTCGACCATCAGCGCGCGATACTCGACGGGACGGACCACGGAGAGCAGGACCCCCTTTCCCTCCCCGATGAACCGATCCAGGCGCTCCACCAGGCGCAGCCCCACGAAGCCCGCGCCTGGCGCGAGCACTGCCGCCGACCAGCCGGCTGCCGACCCGCCCATTCGCCCGACAACAAGGCCCACGATGAGCCAGGTGAGTGGGAAGAGCAAGGTCGCCATCACGATCTTGGCCGTCGCCTCGACATCGGAGCTGGTGCGCGTCGCTGACGCCGCGACGATGCCGATGAGCCGGTAGGCCGGGTAATGCATCACCAGACCTGCAGCGGCAACGGGAAGCACGATGATCACATACAGAAGCATCCGCACGGTCGTCATCGCCGCGGCACCCGCCCCGGGCAGTTGGTAGTTGAAGGTTTCCGTGTCGAGTCCCGCGCGCGCGAGCTTCGTCTCGAACAGTGCAACCCGCTCGCCAACTCGCGCCAGTTCTGCCGGTCGAGTGGTGCGGATCCGTTGAAGGCTCGATACCAGCCGGCGGCGTAGGGCAAGCTGTTCGGCAAGCGGCAACCGACTCCCGTCCGCGGCGTCACCCGAGGTCAGCAACAACTCAACACGCGAGGCGATCGTCATGGAATCGTGGCGGTCAGCCTGGAGCGTCACCCGGGCGAGAGCCTCCTCGAGCCGGTCGGTGAGGGCGCGAACCGCGCCCGGGTCCTGGTCTCCGGCCCTGCCAGTGTCGGCGGGGACGACTATCGGTTCGCCGACCGAGAGCAGCGCGCCGCTCCGGAAGGTCGACTTCGCAGTGTAAAAGAGCCCTGCGGGAACAATCCGGACATCGATCCCCGCCGACGCTGCACCCAGTGCGATCCGCGCCGCACCGGTCTTGAACGGATGGAGGTGCGGGTCGCTGTGGGAGGTGCCCTCCGGGAAGAGTGCAATGCAACGCTCGCTGGCCAGTGCCTGATGAACCTGCGCGAACATTGCCTGGTTGCGGGAGACGTCGCCGCCGGGATCCTGGGGCCGCTCCACGGGGATGGCGCCGCTCGCCCGAACCAATTGGCCGAGCACGGGAAGGCGGAAGAGAGGCGCCTTGGCGAGGAACACCACCGGGCGCGGCGAAAGGGCAAGCACCAGCATCGGATCGACGAGGGCGTTGGGATGGTTGAGTACCAGCAGCGTCGCGCCGGCTGGCGGGACCCGCTCGGCACCGATGACCTCGAGTCGACGGAAGAAGAGCCGAAGGACGAACCTCGTGAGCGCGCGGCCGATCGTTGTCTCCCCGGTGGTGGTCAGCGGAACAATATCCCCGCCTGCGCTGTGCGGCACTCGCTGGGGCAGAACGTCTGAAGGTCGAGCGGGCGGATCCCGCCCGGTTCGACGCGCCGTACCCCGCCGGACGTCCCGGCCCCGACATAGAGGAGTGTTCAAATGGCACGCACCAGCCAGGATGCAATCCACAGCTACGTGACGGACATGCTCGCGCTCGAGGATCACATCGAGAAGGCGATCATGACACAGGTCGAAGATTTCGAGGATGATTACCCCGCGGTGGGTTCGGCCCTCCGGGAGATGCACCGCACGATCGAGCGCCACATCACTTCGCTCCGGGGCCTCGAGGATCTTCGCGATTCCGGTCCGCGCCTCGACGTGGCAGACTTCATCAAGCGCGCAGCATCGACGGTGGCCGGGCTGGGCGCCGCGGCGATCGACCTCGTCCGCACCGAGAAGCTGCCGAAGAACCTGCGCGATGATTACACCGCCTTCTCGCTGGCGACCATCGGCTATGTCATGCTGCACACCACGGCGCGGTCGCTGGGTGACGCCCGCGTTGCCGCCGTCGCCGAGAGCCACCTGACCGATTACGCTGGCATGGTGATGTCGCTCAACGACCTGATTCCCAGCACCGTCGTGACGCTGCTGAAGGAAGAAGGCCTCCCCGCCCGCGACGAGACCTTGGCGGATATCGAGCAAACGATCCGCAACGCGTGGCGTCAGAAAGCCTGAAGCGGCGTCGGCGCGACCCGTTCATGGCGCCACGCGATGCGGCACGAGCCGCGTCGCTGCGCCATGTTACGGACGTGCGGGACGGCATCACGCGTCGACGAGCGGGAAAGGGGTTCAGCTACCGGGATCCCGCGGGCACGCGAATCGCCGATCGCGACACCCTGACCCGGATTCGCGCACTGGCGATCCCGCCGGCGTGGGCAGACGTCTGGATCTGCCCGTCGGCAACCGGGCACCTGCAGGCCACCGGTCGGGACGCGCGTGGCCGCAAGCAGTACCGATACCACGCTGATTGGAATCGCGTGCGGGGCGAGACGAAATACGAACGCATGGTCGCTTTCGGCGCCGCCCTCCCCAGAATCCGCCGGACCGTGGATGCACACCTCGCCTTGCGGGGAATACCGCGCGAGAGGGTGCTTGCCGTGGTGGTCCGACTGCTCGAGACCACTCTCATTCGTGTCGGAAACGAGGAGTATGCCCGCACGAACAAGTCGTTCGGCCTCACCACCCTGCTCGATCGGCACGCCGATGTTCGGGGCGGGCGCCTGCGCCTCGCGTTCAAGGGCAAGAGTGGCGTTCGCCACACGGTGGAGGTCAACGACCTGCGACTCGCCGGTCTTGTCGTGAAGTGTCGTGAACTCCCCGGGCAGGACCTCTTCCAATTCATCGACGACGACGGCGCGCCGCAGCCGATCACCTCAACCGACGTGAACGAATACCTGCGCGACGTGGCGGGCGACGACTTTACGGCAAAGGACTTCCGCACGTGGGCCGGTACGCTGCTGGCAGCAAGACACCTGACCGAGATCGATGCGCCGTCGAAGCCTCGCCTCATCGAGGCGGTAGCCACCGTGGCCGGCAAACTCGGCAACACGCCCTCGGTGTGCCGCCGTTGCTACATCCATCCCGCCGTTCTCGACGCGTACGAGGAACCGCAGGCACTCAAGCGGTGGTACGATGCCCAGTCGGGTCGTGCCCCCCGGGGGCTGCAAGCCGAGGAGTCCGCGCTGCTCCGTTACCTGGCTGCCTCGCCGGACAAGTAGCAGGACCTCGTGGTGATCAGCCCGGGGTGAGTTCTGTCGTGGCGGGACGGTCGATCGCCGAGGCCCATGAGGCCTGCACCTCTCCGGGGCCACTGGCGTGAAACCCGAGGTCACGCAACAGGCCGTCGCGGAGTGCGTACACCGCCCCATGCACGGCGAGCTTTCGACCCCGTGACCACGCCGCCTGCACAATGGACGTGCGGCAGACGTTCACCGCCTGCTCGATCACGTTCAGTTCACACAGCCGATCGGGCACCGCGGCGTCGGGCACCGCATCGAGCCGGGCGCGATGGACATCGGCGACATCCTGGATGTGGCGCAACCAGTTGTCCACCAGCCCGAGCGGCTCGCCTCGCAGCGCCGCGGTGATGCCGCCGCAGCCGTAGTGCCCCACCACCAGCACATGCTCGACACCGAGTACGTCGACCGCGAACTGGAGCACCGACAGGCAGTTGAGGTCCGTGTGAACCATGAGGTTGGCGACATTCCGGTGCACGAACAGTTCGCCGGGCTGGAGGCCAACGATCTCGTTGGCCGGCACTCGTGAATCGGCGCAGCCGATCCACAGGAACCGGGGGGCCTGTTGTCCGGCAAGTGCCGAAAAGAACTCCGGGTCGCGTGCGGTACGGGCCGCCGCCCACGCGCGGTTCTTGGCAAAAAGTTCGTCGAGAGACGTCATCGCTTCAGTCCTGGGAGCACGGCACCCCCGCCGATGAGAGTGATCGCCAGCAGACCCATGACGCCCCGTTGGCGAGGGCGGCAAGCTCAAGAAAGCCAATCAAGCCGATCTTGGCGAATATTGCGGTGAGCGAATCACGCGGCCATTCCCCGTTTGCGGGCGACAAGCGCGCCACCTGCCGTAGCCGCTGCGATCCGGCCGAGCGCGGCCGCGATGAACACCGGATCAGTCGGCATCGCTGCTACGACGAGCATCGCACCCTCGAGGGCGCCGGCGAACAATCCGGTGAGGAACCCGTGCATGACCGCCGCCGAAGGCACCGGGCGCGCGACCCACCACCCTGCCCCCAGTCCGAACACCAGCCCGCCGGCCACCGCCACGATGCGCCCAGCCGACCCGGCGAATGCGGTCGCCGAGGGCTTGTCGGTCGGACCAAACCATGCCGTCACCACCGAGAGAATCGCGATCGGGAGCAACTCGATGAGGAAGGCACCGAGCAGCACACGGCGCAGACGAATGGTCATGAACGGCTCTGAGGAAAAGGAGGTGGTGGCGGCGATGGGGAACCGCTGCCGCCGGCCGGGAGTTATCGGGTCGCTCACTCGCCAGCACCTGTTCGGCATCTCCCTCAAGATTCGCCGCTTCGATGCCGATCCTTCAGGGAAATTCCCCATCCATGACCGCTTCGCAAGGATAGCCATGATCAAGCGTTTCCTGCTTGCCCTGATGCCCCTCGTCGCCGTGATCGCGTGCGACGACCCCGCGGCATCCGTGAGCGACCAAACCACATTTGTTGACACCAGGGCACAGGCTGCCGGAACGTCTGTACGCCTCGACATCACGCCGGGCTCGATTTTCGTGTCGGTGGATTCCGGCACATCTGCTCCCGGGGCTGCTGCATCAGTCTCATTGAGCGGCAAGCAGGCATCGAGGCAATCCTGGACCGCCACCGCCCGGAAGTCGTGGACGGTTTTCGTCACCTCATCGGGCAAGGGAACCGGCACGGTCCGTTGGAATCGCAACGTGGCGGCGCTCCCGGCCGGGCTCTACGTCGATACGATCACGATTGCCGCAGGATCGGTCTCAGGATCCCCGGCTCGTGTGATCGACTCGGTGCGAATCGTGGCGGCCGTCATCGTGCCGCCACCCCCGCCGCCGCCACCTCCTCCACCGCCTCCGCCGACCGGCGCACGCCCTGATCTCGGTGTGAACGCGAGCCTGCGCGGTCGCCAGGTGCTGCCCGCGACCGATCCGTGGAACACGCCGGTGGACGGATCCCCGGTCGACCCGAACTCGCTGGCGATTCTGACCATGATCGGGCTGACGAAGAACCTCCATCCCGACTTCGGGGCGAGCTGGAATGGTGGTCCGTTCGGCATCCCCTACATCGTCGTGCCTGACGACCAACCCCGCGTCCCGGTGAGCTTCATGTACGCCGACGAGAGCGACGTGGGCCCGTACCCGATCCCGCCCAACCCTCCGATCGAGCCAGGGAGCGACCGTCACCTCCTGATGATCACGCGCGATGAGTTCCGGCTCTTCGAGCTGTTCGACCTGCAGGGTGGACCGTCCTGGAACGCCGGATCCGGCGCGATCTTCGACTTGATCAATGGCACCACCCGGCCGGCGGGGTGGACGTCAGCCGATGCAGCGGGCCTCCCGATCTTTCCGGGCCTGGTGCGCTACGACGAGGTGGTCGAGCAGGGCGCGATCAATCATGCGCTCCGGTTCACCGTCACCCGGAGTCGCCGCGCGTACCTGCCGCCGGCTCGGCACTGGGCAAGCTCGAACACCGATCCGCTGCTGGCGCCGATGGGAATGCGGGTGCGCCTGAAGGCGTCGTACAACATTTCCGGTTTCCCGGCCCAGGCGCAGGTGATCCTGCGCGCGCTGCAGCGCTACGGAATGATGGTTGCCGACAACGGCGGTGACTTCTTCCTCAGCGGCACCGCCGACGCGCGGTGGAACGATGCCGTGATCTCGACGCTCAAGCAGGTGAAGGTATCGGATTTCGAAGTGATCCAGATGACGGGCATCGTCACGCCCTGATCCGTCGCCCCGTGAGAAGCGATCGCCGGTCACCCCGCAATGGGCCGACCGGCGATCGTGTTTTCATCGAAGGGCAATGAACCGCTTGCTCAGCCCTATCCCACCAGCGTCGCCTTCACCGTCATGGGGACGCTCGCCAGCGCCTTGGAGACGATGCAGTTCGTCTTGATGTCCTCGGCGATCCGCGCGAACTCCTCCGCCGAGATTCCGGGTACATCGCCATGGGTAGCCAGGTCGATGGAGGTGATCTGGAATCCCTCGCCAACCATTCCGAGCCGAACGACCGCATCGGTCTCGACGTGATTCGCCTCGTGCCCGGCTTTCGCCAGGGCGGAGGCGAACGCCATGGAAAAGCATGCTGCGTGCGCCGCCCCGAGCAGCTCCTCGGGATTTGTTCCGGACGCCGACTCGAAGCGGGTGCCGAATGAATATTCCCCCTCGAATGAACCGCTGCCGAGGCGAACGTTGCCCGTCCCGGACTTGAGGTCACCGTTCCACCGTGCTGTTGCCTTCCGATCCATGTTGCCTGCTCCCTGTCTGTGGGGAAGTCCTGCGACTTCCCGTGATGTGCAGCGGCCGCGTTATCGCCGGCGCCGGCGGACCGTGGTACCGAGCAGCGCACCCATGATCCCGCGTGCGACGACTCCCACCACGGTGCGGGCCATCGATGATTTGAGCACCTTGTCGAGCGTTGACGGTGGCGCCTTGGTGGCCCGACCACGTGCGGTGGACTGCGCCACCACCGGCGCTTCTGCGGCGGCACTTGCAGCGCGTTCCGCCAGGATCTCGCGCGCACTTTCACGATCGATTGCGCGCGCATACTCGCTCACCTGTGCCGACCGCCCCAGCGCCACCTGCAATTCCGTTTCGGTGAGGGGGCTCATCCGACCGCGCGGCGGGACCATCATCGTCGCAAATGGCGGGGTCGGCGTGCCCTTGGGCGTCAGCACAGTGACGAGCGCCTGACCCGTTCCCAATGACGTGAGCTCCCGTTCGATCTCGTAGAACGGGGTCCGCGGGAACGTGCGCGCCGCGGCTCGCATCGCCTTTTCGTCATCTGGCGTGAAGGCACGCAGCGCATGCTGCACACGGTTCCCGAGCTGTCCAAGAATGTCCGCCGGTATGTCCTTCGGACTCTGGGTCACGAAGAAGACCCCGACCCCCTTGGATCGCACCAGGCGCACCACCTGTTCGACCTGGTCCCGGAATGCCTTGCTCGAACCGTCGAAGAGCAGGTGTGCCTCGTCAAGGAAGAACACCAGCTTCGGCTGGGCCAGGTCGCCCACCTCGGGCAGCGTGTTGTACAGCCGTGCCAGCATCCACATCATGAACGTGGAGAACAGTGCCGGCTTGTCCTGCGTGTCCGACAACTCGAGCATGCTGATGACGCCGCGCCCGTCACGGTCGACGTGCAACAGGTCGCCGAGGTCGAACTCGGGCTCCCCGAAGAACGCGCCGGCACCCTGTTCTTCCAGCTCCACCATCTCCCGCAATAGCACGCCGACGGTCTGTTTCGACATTCCCCCGTAGCTGGCCAGCTCCCCCGCGCCGTCCTGCACGAGGTACTGGAGCACCGACCGCAGGTCCTCGAAGTCAAGCAGCAGCAATCCCTTATCGTCGCAGTACTTGAACACCAGCGTGAGGACGCTGGTCTGGGTGTCGTTCAGGCCAAGCACCTTCGAGAGGAGGAGCGGGCCGAACGACGAGACGGTGGCACGGAGCTGTGCACCCTGTCGTCCGGTGAGGCTGAGGAACTCGACCGGAAAAGCCGTCGGCTCCCACGCGTACCCAGTCGCCTGCACCCGTTCGTCGACCTTCGGATGCCCTGCCCCGGGAGCGGCCACACCCGACACGTCGCCCTTCACGTCGGCCAGGAATACCGGAACGCCCGCCGCTGAAAGTTGCTCGGCGATGAGTTGGAGGGTCTTCGTCTTTCCGGTGCCCGTGGCTCCCGCGATGAGTCCGTGCCGATTCATCATCGACAGCGGCAGCGTCACCAGTGGCTCCGGGTGTGTCTCGCCCTCGTGTATCACGCCACCGAGCACGATTCCCGGACCATTGCGCCCGAATGCGTCGCGCGCGGCGTCGATCACGTCCTGGTTCATGCGGTAGGCCATTCCGAGCGGAGGTTTGAAGGCGAACCGCGGAAGAAAGCACCAACTAAGCCGTCTCGCCAACGCAAACCGGCCCCGCTCGACGAACGGGGCCGGTTGGTTGCGCGGAATCCGCCTGGACTAGCGGTTGCCAGCCTGCCTGGCGGCCTCAGCGCGTGCTGCTTCGCTGGCGTAGATCGCGATTTCCACCCGGCGATTGGCCTGACGGCCTGCATCGTTGTCGTTCGGCGAGACGGGCTCCGATTCGCCGAGGCCCATTGTCCGGAGACGCGACCGGGCGACGCCCTGCGTCACGAGGTAATTCGCGGCGGCGGCGGCGCGACGCTCCGAGAGGCCGAGATTGTACGAGTCCGCACCCCGGTCATCGGTGTGGCCAACGATGAGCAGGTCGGAGTCGGCGTAGCTGCCGAGGCTGCCGGCCAACGTGCGGAGGTTTTCCTGCGCCGCGGATCGCACGGCGTCGGAGTCATAGTCGAACAGCAGCCCGGAGTCGAAAGTCACCTGGATCCCTTCGCCAACACGTTCGACCCTCGCGCCACGAATGTTCTGCTCCAACTCCTTCGCCTGCTTGTCCATCTTGGCACCGATGATCGCACCGGCCGTTCCGCCAACCACGGCACCAATGATCGCGCCCTTGGCCGTCGACCCGGACGCCTTGCCGATGGCCCCGCCGACCACGGCACCGCCGGCAGCCCCGATCACTGCGCCGGTCTGGGTCTTGGTCGCACAGCCGGCGGTTGCCAGCATGGCGACCATGAGTGAAGCCGTTAGCGCGTGATGATGTGTGCTCACGAAACACCTCTTGTGATGCGGGAATCCTGCCGTACCCTGACACCTGATTGGACGATCGGACCCACTGTCGGTGCACACTCCGCCCGCAGGGCAGGGTTGACTGCCCCGGCGTGGCTCGGTACAGTAGCCACCGCAGCACACAATCGATCCACGCGGGTGGGCCATCTCGGAAGCCGGTGTAATTCCGGCGCGGCCCCGCCACTGTAAGAGGCCCGAGTTCACTCGGCGTTGTCCGCTCCATCTGCCACTGGGACTCCATTCCCGGGAAGGCGAGCGGTGCAGCCTCGCAGCCAGGAGACCTGACCACCCGCGCATCACGTTCCGAGCGGCGACACCCCGTCGCCAGCCCGCGGCGTGTCCCATCAGGGGTGACGGCGGTCACCCGGACGAGGAACAGATGCGCTCTCCTGCCTCACACCTGGCCACGCTCGTCGTGGCCTCCCTTGGCGTCGCCACAGCCACTCCCCTTGGCGCCCAGGTCACCACCGACTCGACCAGGTCGGCCGGTCTTCCCGCAATCGTTGTCACCGCGACCCGTGTGCCGATTGCGGCGGTGACGGCAGCCGCGACCGTGCTCCGCGGGGACGACCTCCGTCGTCAGGGCATCACCACCCTTGGCGAGGCGCTGCAGCTCGTTCCTGGCCTGGCGGTGGTGCAGACCTCGTCACCTGGAACCCGGACGTCGGTCTACACCCGCGGCGGTGAGAGCGGCTACACCCGCGTCCTGGTCGATGGCGTGGCGGTGAACGACCCCGGCGGCGATCACGACTACGCAAACCTCACCATCGACGACGTCGACCGGATCGAGGTGATCCGCGGTCCGTCCAGCGTGCTCTACGGCACCGACGCGGTGAGCGGCGTGATCCAGGTGTTCACTCGTCAGGGGCAGGGCCGGCTGCGACCGGAGCTCAAGGCTGGCACGGGGTCATTCGGGAGTCGCGCACTTCACGGCGCAGTGTCGGGAGGCAACGCCAATGGCGGATATCGCATCGGCGCTGGTCACACCCGGACCGATGGCATTCACGCCTTCAACAGCGGCTACAGCCAGACATTCATCAACGGCACCGGTCGGGCTGGACGCCGCGACCTGGGCGACGTTGCAGTGGCGGTGCACTACTCCGATGCCACCGTGCACGTTCCCACGAATGGCAGTGGCGCGGTGGTTGACCGCAACGCCTTCCAGTCGGGCGAGCGGGTGACAGTGGGGCTCGATCTCGGTCGCCAGCTCACGCAGCGAGTGGAAGCACGCTTGCTTCTCGCCGAACATCGCACCGACGGCGGCTTCACCGACCGGCCCGACGACGTCGCCGACACGGTGGGCTTCTTTGCGCAGGCCAGCGTCGATCATGTCGCGCGGCGCAGTGCCGACCTGCGGACCAATGTCCGAATCGCTGCTGCCACCGTGGTGACGTTTGGCGGCCTGGCGGAACAGCAACAGCAGCGCGGCACTCTCGACATCGACAGCGAGTTCGGCCCATTCTCGAGCACGACCGATGTCGAGCGCATTACCCGCGCCGGATACGCACAGGCAGTCGGCACAACGGCCGCAGTGGCATGGAACCTTGGGATTCGCGTTGACCACAGCAGCGTATTCGGGACATTCGGAACATGGCGCGGCGGCCTCGCAGTGACCGCGACGCCGACCACCCGCCTGCGCGCGGTGGCGGGACGCGCGTTCCGCGAGCCAACGTTCTACCAGAACTTTGCGGAGGGGTTCGTGATCGGGAATCCCAACCTGCGCCCCGAGCAGGCGACGAGCTGGGAGATCGGCATTGACCAGCACGCGGCCAACGGTCGGGTGCTGGTCCGCGCCACCTGGTTCACGCAACACTTCACCGACCTGATCGAATACTCCTTCGGGACGGTGCCCGACGCGCCCAACTACTTCAATGTCGCCGGGGCGCGAGCACGCGGCATCGAGATCGAGATATCTGCGACCCTCACGCCCCGAGTCCGCGCCGATGTCGGCTATACCTGGTTGCACACCGAGGTGATCGAGGCCGGGTTCGACGACACTCCCACCGGATTTTTCGTGGAGGGCGTCACGCTGCTCCGGCGTCCCGCGCACAGTGCCACCGCAGCGGTCGCGTGGCAGGGAGGCCGTCGATCGACACTTCGGCTGCAGGCCATCCATCGCGGCACCCGCGAGGACCTTGATTACGCGGCCAACGGGCGGGCAACCCTGCCCGCAGTGACCACCGTCGACCTCTCCGTGAATGCCGTCGTGCGACCGGCAACGCCGGGCCGACCTGGCCTGGCCATCACCGGCCGGTTGAGCAATGCCCTCGACGAGCAGTACGAATCAGTGCTCGGCTTCCGGTCCCCCGGTCGCGCGTTCACGGTCGCGCTGCGGGTCGATTGACGGAAATCGGCCCGGGCGCCATCGACGTGGCGCCCGGGCCGTGCTCCGACAGTGACTTCCCCGCAACTCACATTGCGAGGATCGCCCTCGCGATGACCATTCGCTGAATCTCGCTTGTACCCTCGCCAATCGTGCACAGCTTGACGTCCCGGTAGTACTTCTCGGCGGGATACTCCTTGATGAACCCGTAGCCGCCGTGGATCTGGACGCCCTTGTCGCTGGCCCGCACCGCCACTTCGGAAGCGTACAGCTTGGCCATCGCAGACCACGTGGTGGTCCGATCGCCAGCATCCTTGAGCGCCGCCGCACGGTAGCAGAGCAAACGGGCTGCCTCGATCTCGGTGGCCATATCCGCCAGCATGAACTGGATCGCCTGAAAGCCGGCGATCGACTGCCCGAACGCCGTCCGCTGCTTCGCATAGGACCGCGCCGCCTCGTACGCGCCGCGCGCGATGCCCACGGCGAGCGCACCGATCGATATCCGCCCACCGTCGAGCACCTTCATCGAGTCGATGAATCCGTAACCGACCTTGCCCAGCACGTTCTCCGCGGGAACTCGACAGTCCTCGAGTACGAGTTCGGCGGTGTCCGACATCCGCATGCCGAGCTTGTTCTCCTTCTTCCCTGGTCGGATGCCGTCACGATCCATCTCGATGGCAAAGGCGGTGATTCCATGCTTCTTGTCCGCGCGGTCGGTCACCGCGAGCACCACTGCGACGTTCGCGTGCGTGGCATTCGTGATGAAGTTCTTGGTGCCGTTGAGGACCCACGTGTCGCCGTCCTGCACCGCGATGGTGTGCATGCCCGATGCATCACTCCCCGACGACGGCTCGGTCAGTGCCCAGCAGCCGATCCACTCGCCGCTGGTGAGCTTCGGCAGGTAGCGCTGGCGCTGCTCCTCATTGCCGGCGAGATAGATGTGCCCGGCACAGAGAGAATTGTGGGCGGCCACCGCCAGGGCGACGCCGGACTCCACCACCGCCAGTTCCTCGATGATGTTGACGTAGTCGACGTACGACAGCCCGGCCCCGCCGTACTTCTCCGGAAAGATGGCCCCCAGCATGCCGAGCTCGCCGAGCTTGCGCATGACATCGACCGGAAAATGCTGGGCCTCGTCCCACTCCATGACGTTCGGCTTGATCTCGGCTTCCGCAAAGTCACGTACCATCTGCTTGATCTGGTCCTGCTCGTCGGTCAGGCTGAAGTCCATCGCTGTTCGCTCCGGTAATTTCGACTCGGGATCGCGGTACCTGCTGTCCCGGAAACTACCGGATGGTGGCCCGAGACGGCAGGGCGAACGGGACAGCGCGGCCGGACTTGCCGCGTTTCATGGCGTCGACAGGGTGACTCCCGCAAGCTGCACGATCGCCCCCAGGGTGGTCTGCGCCGCGTTCAGCCCGAGCCGGAAGTCGTCGTCGGAAAAAGTCGCGAACACATCCGTCGGCTGGTGCCAGTGCGGGTCCCAACCACGTCCGATCTGCGAAAGGCGCTCGTTCTCGCGAAGCGAGATCGCCGGCGCGAGGTCCGCGAACGGCGCAGAATCGGTGTTGCTCATCCGGTCACCGACGGCCGCGGGGTAGTCGGTGGCGTAGCGGTCATTCGCAGCGCGGAACAGCCAGGCGAGACGCTGCGATTCCGCGGCCATCGCCGAGCCACCTGCGAACTCGATGTTCACGTCCGCCTCGGCGCGTTGCACCGGGCTCACCTTGCCGGTCGAATCGGGCATGCCATGATCGAACAGCATCATGTCGTGCTGGATCACCCCGAGCCAGCGCGGCTCGGGGTAGCGACCGGATCCCGCGGGCGACTCCTCGCCCTGCTTTGGCCCGCGGGTCGCCACGTAAGCGCGGCTGCCGTTTAGCCCAGTCTCCTCGTTGTTCCAGAGGACGAACCGGATCGATCGCTCGCTTGTGACTCCGGGTGCATTGAGCACGCGGGCGAGCTCGAGCACGATCGCCGTACCCGACCCATCGTCGTTGGCGGCCTCGCCGAAGCCGTGGCCGTCCATGTGTGCGCTCACGATGAACATCTCGTCGGGGCGCAATGTCCCGACCTTGGTGCAGTAGACCTGTTCACGCATGCCGGGCGTGTCCGGCTGTGCATTGAGGGCGCGAAGCGTCGAGTCGGGCTGGAGCTCCGGCTTGGTGTTCACGCCGGTCCGTCCGCGGTTGCCCTTCTGCGGGGGAACCGGTCGTGGTGCGGTCGCGGGACCGGCCGAGACGGTGGGCGGGGTTCCGGCCGGGCGGGTGGGGGGTCGAAGCTGCTGGCCGGTGTACTCGTACTCCATCCGCTCGGGCGCGCAGCCGTATGCGAGCAACTGTGCGGCAATCCAGTCGATCGCGGCGCGGTTCCGGTCAGTTCCCTGGCGGCGGTCGCCAAAGCGGGTAAGCCCGTGAATCGTTTCCTTGTAGCGGGCGAGTTCGAGGCGGGCGACGAGGTCACGCGCCGGATCAGGCGCGGAAGCGGCAGTCGGTGCCACCTGCGCAACCAGTGATCGAGGGGCGCAGGCAAACACGCCGACGAGACATGCAAACGCAGCGACCGAACGAATCGCGGACATCAGTGACCTCCCGTGAAGACGGACCGGAAGGGATTCTAGCGGTGATCGAACTCGATCACGAATCGACCAGCACCGGTGGAATCGACGAGGCGGAAGCCGACGCGGCGGCTGAGACCGATCGCCCACTCCACCTGCGCCTCGAAGTCGCAGGTCAGGGTCATCTGCCGCAACAGCGGACCATCGAGGGTCCGGCTGCGATCCGCGATCGTCGAGCTCGCCTGCTCGCCATCGAATACGTGCGCATCGACAGGGAATAGCTTGACCAGCAGGACAGCCTCACCGACGACATCAACCGGTTCTCCCGAGCCGCACTGCATTGCCGGGCCTGATGCGTAGCTGATATTGATGGTCGGGGTCACCCCGCCGCGCATCGTGAAAACGATCGACGAATCTGTCGGCTCGGCTGCGTCGAGCACCGAAACCGGGGGCGCTGCGTCGCCCGTCCGTGCGATGGCGACGGTGTCGAATATCGGCGCCACCTTGACCGATGGGATCGCCGATGAGTCGGCCGGCGGGGGCGGGGAGGCCCCACCGCACCCGCTCGTCACGACGAGCAAGCCAACAAGGGATGCAAGCTGCTCACCGAGCCGCGGCATCTCAGGCGAGTTCGTTCGAGTCGTCACCGTCGAGCACGAAGGTCACCATGAGATTGACCTGGAACTCCACGATCTTGTCGCCATCGACACGAACCGACTGCTCCTTCACCCACGCGCTGCGGACATTGCGAAGCGTCTTGGTGGCGCGGCTCATCCCGGTCTTGATGGCGTCCTCGAAGCCGGTCTTCGAGGTCGAACTGATCTCGGTCACGCGTGCGATGGACATCTCGTGCTCCTCTTTGTTGGGACTGCAGGTTTGGTCACCAGGGCGACGACTTGGCTGACGACGCCGGGTGCCCTCGCGCGCACACCTGTCACACCCCGGCGCCGATCGCCTCGAGTGCCTCCCATCGTGCCATCAGCGCGGTGATCTCGGCCTCGAGTGCGGCGAGATCCCGGGCTGCATGCGTTCGCCGCTCGTCGTCCCGCACGACCTCGGGCGTTGCCAGGTGAAGAAAGAGTGCCTGCCGTGCCTCTTCGCGCGCATCGATGGTCGCGGGGAGCGCCGCGAGTTCGGCCTGCTCCGCCATGTTGAGCCGGCGGCGGCGCGACGGCTCCCGGCGCGCCGAGGCAAGTGGCCTGCGCACCGCGATTTCCGTCTGTCGAGCAGCGGTGGACACCTGGCGTCGCCAGTCGGTGTAGCCGCCGACATATTCCCCGACCACGCCGTCACCCTCCATCACCATCGTGCTGGTGACCACGTTGTCGATGAACTCCCGGTCATGGCTCACGAGCAACAGCGTACCCGAAAAGTCCCCCAGCAACGCCTCCAGCATTTCGAGTGTGGGGATGTCGAGGTCGTTCGTCGGCTCGTCCATGACGAGCACGTTGAAGTGCCGCGTGAAGAGGCGGGCGAGGAGGAGACGGTTGCGTTCACCTCCCGAGAGCACGTGTACCGGCACGCGGGCGCGTTCCGGCGTGAAGAGGAAGTCCTGCAGGTACCCGAGGACGTGCTTGCGCCTGCCCCCGACGTCGATGAACTCGCTGCCGTCACTGACGTTCTCGATCACCGTTCGTTCGGGGTCGAGTTGTTCGCGAAGCTGGTCGAAGTACGCCACGGCGAGCGACGTGCCGTGGCGCACCGTACCGCTCGCCGGGGCCAGCTCACCGAGCAACAGCCGGATCAGGGTCGTCTTGCCGGACCCATTCGGGCCGATCACGCCGATCCGGTCGCCCCTGAGAATCGTGGTGGTGAAGTCGCGCACGATCACGTTGGAACCGTGCGCGAATGCCAGGTCACGCGCCTCCACCACCATCCTGCCGGATCGTTCAGCCTCGTGTGCCGGCATTCGGGCCGTCCCGACCCGTTCGCGGCGCGCGGCACGCTCGACACGAAGCCGCTCCAGGGCCCGCACCCGCCCTTCGTTGCGGGTCCGTCGCGCCTTGATCCCGGTGCGGATCCATTCCTCCTCCCGCGCCAGCTTCCGGTCGAACTCGGCGCGCTGTCTCGCCTCCACCTCGAGTGAAGCTTCCTTCAGCTCGAGGTACGTGCCGTAGTCCGATCCCCAGTCCGACAGCACCCCGCGGTCGAGTTCCACCACCCGGGTGGCAAGACGCCGAATGAAGGCTCGGTCGTGCGACACGAACACCAGTGCCGTCGCGCGCTCGATGAGATAGTTCTCCATCCACGCAACCGCATCCACGTCGAGATGATTCGTCGGCTCATCAAGCAGGAGCACGTCGGGGTCGCCCACCAGCGCGCGGGCCAGCAGTGCCTGGCGCTTGCGCCCTCCCGATGCAGCGGCAAACTGGGCTTCCGGGTCGAGGCCAAGGTGTGACAGGACGGTCTCGATGCGAGTGTGGGCCTGCCATGCGTCGGCGGCCTCAAGGGCCTGATGCAGTCGGTCGAATTCACCCATGGCCGACTCGCCGTGATCGGTGGCGATGCGTTGAGCCGCGTCGTGATAGCGGGTGAGCAGGTTGCCGATCGTGCCCAGCCCACCGGCAACGACGTCGAACATCGTTCCGTCGGCGCGCACCGGTACGTCCTGCTCCAGGCGGGAAACCCGCATCCCGGTGCGCCGGACCACCAAACCGCCATTCGGGATCAGCGTACCCTCAAGAACCTTGAGCAATGTGCTCTTGCCGCTGCCATTGCGACCGAGCAACGTCACCCGCTCACCGTCCTCGATCGTCATGCTGGCGCCGTCGAGCACCAGCTCCTCCCCGAAGGAATGGGTCACGTCCTGCAGGGCGAGCAATGCCATCGACAACCTCCGTCACAGGAACCAATCCGCGCGGGACGATAATGCCGCCGCACTCACCGACCAGCCCCACTTGCATCTTCGGGTTTTATTCGGTATCGTGGTGAGACACCCCCAGCTGGAGCCCATGACGATGGTGTCGCTTCCCCCTATCTCTTCCCTCACCCGTCGTCCGCTGCCGCCACGAATCCCGGCGGTGCATTACCGGGTTTGCCCGGAGTGCAGCGGTCCGATTGCGCCCTCGTCGGGGTGCGTGACCTGCATGGCCTGCGGATGGGGTCGGTGCGGATGATGCTCCCCTCAAGCCCGATGAACTGCTTCCGCACTCCCCGGCCTGACCGATGCCAGGCGCGGCCTGCCGGCTTTGCTGGTGTCGGTTCAGTGCGATCGGGGTGCGGCTTCCCGGCTGCAGAAAATGTCTCGGCCCGTGCCTGGAGGTCCGATTGAACTTGAAGAGCTGTTTCCGGCCAGGCGAGTCAGGCCCCCACCCGCCGGAAATAGCTGACCAGATCCGCGGCGCTGGGCAGCATCCAATGGTCGAGGAAGCCGAAGGCGCCGTCGGCCCTCAGTGTGGCATAACCGTGCATCACCGACCAGAGCCCGACCGCGTTCCGGATTCCGTCCTCTGACGAGGACGACGGCTCCACCCCCTCGATCGCCGCCGCCAGTTCAGCAAAGGTGCCCCGCTCCGCCTCGTCCAGCCCAGGGTGGCGCTTAGCTGCCCGGAGACGGGGGCCGAACATCACCCTCACCAGCCCAGGTTCCCGGGCTACGAAGTCGCAGTACGCGACCCCGATGGCCTCCAGGTGCCGCCCCCCGTCGGATTCGGTCGCGGCGTGCCGGATCAGTTCGGTAAGCGCCCGGAAGCCCTCTGCCGCGACGGCGCCGAGCAAAGCGTCCTTGTCCTCAAAATGGCGGTATGGGGCGTTGGCACTCACCCCCACCTCACGTGCGGCCTGACGGAGGGACAGTGACTCAGGGTCGCGGTCCAGAAGGAGGCGCCGCGTCGCGTCGATTAAGGCAGCGCGCAGGTTCCCGTGGTGATAGCGGTTCTCGGGCATCGGCCCCACCGTCGAATGTTTATATCGTACACACACCTGCGATCAGTGTGTTGACACATCACACATTGGCATCTTCGTGCGTGAGGAGGTCCGCGAGCGGACTCCCTGCAACTCGTTCTGCCGACGCCACGCTTCGCTCGGCAGAAGCGGTTCGCGTCGCCCACATCTTCGCCATCGTAGCACGGGTATACACCGTCACCCGCAGGCGAACGCCGAACCGATCGAAAAGCCCGTCACTAGCTGCGACGAACCGATCGCCCCATCGGTGCACGGCCTCATCGGATTCCGTCACCACGACAACATGAACTGGCTGTCCGATTCCTTCCGCCGGAGCCCCCCCTGACCCGACGATCGCCACCGCCAGCACCCCTTCTGCTTTCGCCGCCACCGTCGCGAGCTCCGATCTCAGTGCTGGCCGGTAATCCGACTCGGCCCGTATCAGGCCGAGGAGCGCCGGGACCAGCCGGTGGGTGGCCACAATCGCGTACATCCGCTCGTGACTCTCGCCAATCCGCTCCAGGAGCCCGACCCCGACCAAGTCACGCACAGCCAGATCGATCGACCGATAGGCCATCGGAGCCCGCCGGCACATCGCCTGACAGGAGAGCGGTACAGCCGAGGCAGCGAGGAGCCGGAGCACGGCCAGCTTGGCCCGAGTTCCCAGGATGGCGTCAAGCGGGTGAATGGAAGCCGAGGTCGTCCTGGATTTTGCCATTATTAAAATATAAAGTATTACACTTTATTAGCATAGAAGGCGTACAAAGAGGCTCAGTCGACCGAAGCCGCTATCCTAGAGATCGTTTCACCGATCTTGTTGTTGGGGGTCGAGGCGCCAGCGGTGATTCCGACCACGCGTGCGTTGCCAAGCCACCCCGCGTCCACCGCTTCGACCTTGGTGCCGACGGGCTGGTGGCGGATGGTGCCTGCTTCGGGGTCGATTCCTGCAGCGTCCTCGATGTGGTAGGCTCGCACCCCATGGCTCCGGGCGAGGGCAGCCAGGGCGCAGGTATTCGACGAGTTGTATCCTCCCACCACGACCATCACATCGGCTGGGCGCTTGAGCATCTCGGTCACCGCGTCCTGCCGCTCCTGGGTCGCCGAGCAGATCGTGTCGAACGAGCGGAAGTGATCGGGGAGGGCGTCGGCACCGTACCGGCGAGCCATCGACTTTCCAACCTCGGCGGCGATTGCGAGGGACTCGCCCGACAGCATCGTCGTCTGGTTGGCCACCCCAACCCTGATCAGGTCGGTGGTGAAGTCGAAGCCGGGTGAGCATGCCTTGGCAAAGTGGGAGGCGAGCGCCGCGGCGGCGCCCTTCCCCTCGATGAAGTCGCACACCATCCGCGTCTCGGCCATGTCGAACACCACGAGATAGCGACCGCCATCGTGCTTCGTCACCTGGCTGGCGGTGGCCTGCGTCTCTTCGTGGTAATGCTTGCCGTGGATGATCGCCGTGTATCCATCGCGCGCGTAGCTATCGACCCGTTTCCACACATTGAGGACCGACCCGCAGGTGGTGTCGACCAGGATACAGTTGATGGTGCGAAGCCGCTGGAAGTCCCGCATTGTCACACCAAAGGCGGGAATGATCACCACGTCGTCGGTGGTGAGCATGTCGAAGTCAAAAATTCCGTCTTCGCCGGGATAGAGAAACGTGATGCCCATGGCGCTGAGCTTCTCGTTGACATGCGGATTGTGGATGATCTCGCCCACGAGGAAGAGGCGCCGATCGGGAAACTTGGCCCGGGTTTCGTAGGCGTAATCCACTGCACGGTCGACGCCGTAACAAAAGCCAAATTCCTGGGCCAACCTGAACGTCAGCGAACCGACGACCAGTTCGTTGCCGTTGGCGCGGATCTCGTCTACGAGAGTGCTGTGATAGTCGGCTGAAAGCTGGGCATCGATCGCGCCCTTGAGGCCGAATCCGCGGCGGAAATACGTCGATTCCATGAGGTAAGATAGTCCCGGGTCAGGGGCAGCCGACGGCTGTCGAGGTCACGGGCAGGCGAGTGAACGTGCCGCGCAGCCTCAGCGTGTCGACGGTGCCGGGCTTCTGCATCCTGACATCAAGCGTTCCAGAGGCCGTGGTCCCGATGTCGTCGAGGGTGACCGTGCCGCCGGTCGCATGAAAGCCGATGATGGTGGCCGAGTCGCGAACCCAGCGCAGCGCGACGGTGGCACCGGGGCGCGGAATCGTGCTGATGTCCGCCGGGCCCACAGCCGGGTGCGGTCCCCGCGAGAGTGTACTCGTCTCGTGCAGCACCAGCACGACGCCGGTGTCGGACGACACCCCCTGCAGCAGGCCAATCCGGTTCTCGGGGCACCAGTTGAGCGTGGCGGGGAGGATCGTGTTCCCGCGGTACCGACCACGCCAGGTGAGTGAGATCTCGCCGTTGGCGGGTTCGCCAGAGCGGTGTCGCGATTCCTCGCGCCACCACCACGCGACCGCGACGATGAGGGCCACCAGGACGACGAGCCCGACGACGCGTCGTCGGGTCACAACGGCGACCCGAAGACGAGGTCGAACCGTGGTCCCTGCCGGGGCGCGTTGCGGAGCGGTTGGCTCAACTCGGCACGGACCAATCCGCCGACGATCGACACGCCGGCGCCTGCGCCCGCCAGGAATGGTGCAGCGGAAAAGTCGGCGAGGCGTCCCGCCTGGCCGGCATCGACGAACACGAACGGCGTGAATGCGCGCCGCCCGGGCCGGGATGCTTCGAGTTGCACCGCCCACATCGCGTCGCCGCGCGAGGTGCCGTGTTCGTACCCACGCACAGTGTGGATGCCCCCAACCGCAAAGCCCAGTTGCGGTATCACGTCGGTGCTCGACGCGCCGACACGGACGTCAGCGCTCAGCATGTTGGTCACCACCTTGGGCAGGTGCACGTCAATCGCAGCGCGGACGCCTGCCTCGCCAGTGACCGACAGCGCATCACCGATCAGCGACCAGCTCGGGCCGTACCGTCGGTGGTCCAGGCGAAACGTCGCACCGATAGCCGGGCCTTCGCGGACGGCGGGATTGGCCGGGAAAAACCCGTCGCTCCCGACGACACGGGGGAGCGCCGCGCGCGCCGAGCTCGTAACGCGCTCGTGGTGCTCGACGAGGGCACCGATGGTGAGTTCACGGCCGCTCGACAGCGCGGTCTCGTGGGTCCAGCGCACGCCGTGCGCCAGTGCGTAATCCCCAGCGTCCCGTCCGACGAGGATGCCTCGCAATGAATTGCCGAGGGTCAGGCCACGAGCGAACGGGTCGAGGTCGACAAGGTCCCGGTAGGCCGCAACCGTCGTCCGTCCACTGGGCGCATCACGCACCCCGGCCACGCGGGCCATGACGCGTTCATCGGCGAGGCCGTAGCGCACCGTGGCGCGCGCCTCGGTGAACGAGATCGGCACCGAAATTCGCGCGGTCGCACCCAGCGTCGTTCCCTGGACACGATTGTAGCGAATGAGGTCGGGGATCCGAGTCCAGATGAGCCCCGCTCCGGGGCGGCCAGTCATCTCACCAGGCAGCGCATCCGCCATGCGTGCGAGATCGGCGAATGCCCGGCGCAGGCGATCACGATCGGCATCGGTGTCGCCCAGCGTGAGGGAATCGCCCCATTCTGCGTAGTCGCGGAGTGAATCGGCCGGAGCACGGTGGATCTGGTAGCGCCCGCCATTGGCGAGGTACCCCGTCCGATTCCGTGGCCTCAGCGAATCCGGCGTGTCCGACCGCCGCTCATTGCGCAGCGAATCTCGCAAGGCGTCCCGCGACTCCCGGGTGGCGGCGCCACGGCGGGTGGAATCGGGAAACGGCGCATCGAACACAACCTGCGTCCCGCGGTTGATCACATAGTCATCGAATGTCGTGCGAGCCTCGAACGGAACCACGGCGTCAACGCCGAACGGAATCGTGATGCGTCCCGACAGCACCTGACGATACGGCATCCAGTGCGCGTTGTCCTGCAGCCCGTACTCCAGATCGGCGTCGAGCTGCACGATCCGCGACACGAGCCCGCTCTCCCGTCGCGCCTTCGCGCTGTCCCGGGACGTCGCGCCCTCGGGGGTCGCCCACAGGTCGGTGCCCACGAACCGGAAGGTGAATCGGGTGACATCGCCGCTCGACACGTCGAGCCAGAGCGTGCCGGTGACGAACGCGCCCCGGACCTGCTTCGGCGTCACGGTGACGCCGCGAATCGTCACCCGCCGACCGGCCGTGGCGATGGTGACCGAGTCGCCCGCAGCATACCGATAGAATTGGTCGGCATCAGGCGCAAGTGGATGCGGCGCAGCTCGCTCGGGCGCCTCGCTGCCGAAGACCCGGATGGAATCGCCCAAGGTACGCGGGACGAACCAGGGGCGACCGAAGCTCGAGGTCAAGTTGACCCCCTCAATCCGACTTGCGCTCCGACGCCCATCGAGGTCGACTCGAAGGTCATTCGGCAGCGCCCACACCAATCGACCCTCCTGCTCCTCAGCGGCCACCGGTGGAACGTCCGCCCAGCGTCGCTTGCCGACGCCGAACGACAGCCGGTAGCGCAGCGTCGCCGAATAGGATTGGACGGTCGTATCCTGCAGACGATGCCGCAACATGGCACGAGCCACCAGTTCCCGGGTGGCTCGATCAGCGTAGGTATTGGTGTCGGCCCGGCCGGCAGGCGGATGACCGAGCAGCGTCGCCAGCGTCAGGAGGTGGACTGCTGGTCCCATTTGGTCCGCCCGTCGCGATGAAGTCCGTAGGCGCGCAAGCGGCGCCATAGCGTGGTGCGGGATATTCCAAGGGTCTTGGCGGTCTCCGCGAGGCGCCAGCCGTGTGCCTCGAGGGAGCGGACAATGGCGTCTTTTTCCCGGTCGGCGAGGGTGGTGGGACCTTCCCGCCGGGGAATGAATATCGCCTCGCCGATTTCGAGTGATCCGACCCGAAGTGGCGCCAGGCGGCCGCCGAAATTAGCCAGCTCGGGAAGGAGATCGTCCTTGTCGCTGGTCTGGTCGAGGCCGGCTTCGTCAAGGACCTCACGGGCTGATGCGTTCACGTACGTGATGCGCCCCTGCTGGTCGAAGACGATGACCCCTTCGTTGAAGGCATCGAGCAGCGCCTTCGCAAGCGGCGAGAAGACGGACGGAAGCGAGGGTGTCGTCATCGGTTGCGTCATATCGGGGTATACGCCTCGGGCCGAAAAATGGTTTCATTTGTGGACATGGGCAATGGGGCCATCCCGGCACGGATCCAGCATGACGGGGCAAACATGAGCGCTTATCCGGAAACAGTCCGTTTCACCCCTGGTCGCGTCCGGCAGGTGGCCATTCGAGCCTGGCCGCTGATCGTCGCCACCGCAGCCCTGGCGGGCGCCGGGGCGGTGTCGATCGCAGGGGTCAGCCAGATACCCGTGCCGTGGGCCGAGCCGTCGCTGTTACTCCTTGCCCTGTCAGCACTTGCGTGTGGGGGAATTGCATTGGGCAAGTCGGGCGGCGTCGAAGGTCACGAGGCCGTCGTGCGGGTCGGTGCGGCAATCGCGGTCCTGCTGGCGCTCGGGGCAGCGGCCACGCCAACGTCGCAGCCGTCGGTTCTGGCGTTCATGTTCACGTCACCCGCCCGCTACGCACTCACGCCGATCGCGGTCCATCTTGCATTCGCCATCGGGTGGCCCCACCGGCACCGTTACTGGTTCGGGATCGTGACCGGATGGTACTTCCTCCACCTGGCCATGTGGGTGGCGGTGATCGGCGGCATGACGGCGGGCGAGGCTCCGCTCGTTCAAGCGCTTGACGGCACCTTCCGGCAGTTGATCCTCGAACCAGCTGGGACGCTCATCGCCCTCGCCGCGGCCGGCATCGCCGCCGTGTCGCCGGCCCGGCGCGCATCCGAACGGCGCGCTGCGCTCTGGACCGCGGGTGCGATCGCCCTCGGGATGGTTCCCCTCGTGGCTCTCCGTTGGCTCGAAGGGCTCGAGCAGGTCGCACTTGAGGGGTTGCGCGCGACCGATCTCGCTCTCGTTGCATTCCCGCTGCTCGCGCTGGTCGGCCTTTTCTCGCTCCCGTTTCTCGATGCCGCGGTGCGCGACTCGCGTGCACTGGCGCTCGCGCAGCAGGTCCTCGACGAGGGCACCCTCCACGAAGCGCTCGGTGCGATTGCCATCGGACTGCAGCGGGAGTTCGACGCGGAAGGCTTGACCGTACGCGGCGCCGACCGGGCGACGCAAGCCAGCGTTGGCATTGCGCGAGCGATTGATGTAGACGCGTCGCTGACGGCGGAGGCAGAGACATCGGACGACCGCAGGGTCCTGACAGCGCCGATCGGGCGGAGCAGCAGCCCGCTGGGCGAGGTGCGCCTCCAGTCGCGCCACGCTGGCGCCTACGGCCGGCGGGAACGGGAATGGCTGGTCGCGTTCCTGATACCGATCGGCACCGCGCTGCGTGCCAGAAGCCGTGAGCAGGCATGGGAAACTCGCACCCACGAACTGGCTGGCAGCCTGACCCGGGGCGCCCTGGAGTTGCACGCGGCCGCGCGCTTGCTTCCGATCGCTCCGCACGATGGTGGCATGGCTGTTCCCCCCCCTGTCGACGCCCGGGAGGTGCTGGGGCAGCTCGCCGACGGCATATCGCAGGTGTCCCACCAGGGCGACGGTCTCGAGGAACGTTCGCGTGTTGCGCGTGAGCGCGCTCGCGGTTCCACCGACCGGATCGCGAAGTCGCTGGACGCGATGCGCGGCCTTTCGGCCGACGTCCGCAGGCTTGCCGCGCACGGTGAGGATATCGACCTGAGCAATCAGTCGGTCCGAGGGGTCGCATTCCGGACCAACCTCCTCGCCAACAATGCCGCACTGGAGGCAACCAGGGCGGGCTCTGCAGGGCGCACGTTCGGGGTGCTGGCAGAAGAGATCAGGCGTCTGGCGGATGCGTCGGCATCGACGTCTGATGCGATCGGGGGCAAGACCACCGACCTCGCGCAGGAAGTGGCGGCCGTCGCCGCATCCCTCGACGAGATCGCCGCGGCGCTTTCCGAGGCGATGAGTGAGGCGGAAGCCGGGGAGGACGCCGCCCGCCAGCTCGGAACCGCCGCGGCAGACCTCGAGAGTGCGTCGCGCTCGCTTCGGCCCGCGCTGGAAGAAGCCAACGCGGTTGCGGACCGTCGGTCAGCTCGCGACCAGCACCTCAGCACGACCCTGGAACGCTTCCTTCAGGATCGGATCGATATGGAGCGCGCCCTGGCCGCGCACCAGGAGGCGCTGAATAAGGTGGGACTGTCACTCGATCGCGGGGCTCAACACGCCGCGCCACGTCGCCAGGTCGGGACGTTGGGGCATCACCGGCCCGGCTGATCAGCGGCGGCGGCCGCGCCCTCCATCCCGCCGACCGCCAGGTCCACGTCGGCCTCCCTTTCCGCCGCGTCGCGGATCGGTCCCCTGTGGGGGGCCCCCACTCCGCATCTTCGGGCCGCGCGCCGGCTCCCGGCGGAGCAGTTCACGCAAGCCGTCGAGTGACTCCGCCTGCAGCAACGCGTCGCCACGCTGCACTGCAAAGGCGAGAGGACGATCGAGTACCGGCAGGTCGTCGGGGCGAATGCGCCGCGCCTGCCCCTGGCGCAGCATCAGGCGGACGATGGGCGTCCCGTTGCGCACTTCGTACGTGAGCGGCGCGGTGTCGCCGTGGATCCGGATGCTGGCCGGGAGGCGATCGAGATGATCTCGGGCCACCTCCGGGACAATCGCATTCACGTCGAGCACCACCGGCGTCTCCTGAAACCCTCCCCACGACGCGACATCAGCGAGCTGGGCACGGACCAGTTCCAGCAGCGACTCCGCCGACGCGCCTTCGAGCGCGCCACCTGACCGGCGCCAATACTCACTCAGCAGTTCAGCGGCACGGTGAACGCGACCGCTGGAGGGATGGGCGACCTCGCCCGCAAGGAGCGCGCGCGCGAGCAGTGCCACTGCATCGGACTGGAGTGCGGCCGGGATGTCACCCTCCACGCGCTCCGTGCCCGACTCGAGCGTGAAGCCGAAGTACCGGAGCTGGCGCGACACTGCGAGGCCCTGACCCTTCCTGCCGCCATCCAGGGTCAGCCTGGCGCGCCCCCACTCGGCGTGACGCCGTATCACGTCGTGCGGAATCGTGGTGCCCTCGATGCTCGCGCGTGCCACGCCCTGCCGATCGGCGAAATATCGGATCGATCCCGAGACGCCACCCCCGCTTCGTGCCACCGACGTCTTCGATACTCGCGCCTCGTGCCCGTCAACAGTCCGCTCGTCGATCACGAGATCGAACGGCTGGTACTGGGCAAGCAATTCGATGAATGCCCGGCGCAGCTCTCGCGTCACTGCTGGAAGCGTGGCGGGTAGGACGACATCGAGAGCGCGATACGCCGCCGCCATGCCAAGCGCACCCTCCTCAATCGCCTTCATCAGCACCCCGCGCGCGTCGGCCCATCCCGCCAGCTCCGTCTCCTCGAACACATGGCGGGGAAGCCCATGCACGTTCGAAATCCGGCCGAATCGGTTCACCGCTTCGGCGAGCAGGTTGTAGGTGGTCAGGTGATCACTTCCGGGCACCGCGACACCGTCGAGGTTGCGTTCCTCCCGGGTCATCCGATGCAGCGAATCAATGCTGCTCGCGCCCGCCACCACGGGAAGGAGTTCAGGGCCGGCATGCAGCAGCAACTCGGCCCAGGGCCGGTCGACCGGAAGTGCCTCGACCTGGCGGCCGTAGTCGGTGAGGCGGCCGTCGGCGATGAGTCCCCGCCCGGTCAGCCGTGCCACGGCTTGCCGGTAGGCATCGCGGTCGAGCGGCACCGGCAGCTCGAGGTCGGTCGCATCGACGCCGATGGCGGCGCAGGTGAGTGCAACCCGCTCCGCGTCGCCGGCAAGCTGGAACTCTGGTGCAACCGGCCGCAACGACGCAAAGTCGAGGATGCGATCGGAGAGGATGTGGACCGCACCGCCCGCCACCCGGCCGTGTACCCGACCCGCCATCTGCAGGATCTCGTTCGCGCCCAGGTAGAGACGGTGCAGCACATTGCGTCCGCGGTCGACCACGTTGCCGTATCGGGCGTCGTAGATCACGACCGTGTCGAGCCCAGGGACGTTCAGGGCCGACTGCCCCGCCGCGGTCATCGCGAGCAGGAACGGCTTCGGCACCTCACCCTCGAGGAACGGGCGGATGACGCGGATCGGCTGACCGCCGTGATAGAACGCCGCATTGAGGCGGGGGAATCGCGCCCCGAGATCGGCACCCAGGCGCTCGACTTCCGCACGGGTTGGCAGGAACACCGCCACGCCCCGTCGCTCGCTGATGAAGCGACGCACCGTGCGATCGTCGAGGAACTGCTCGGGCTTCCTTGCGAGGACCTGCACGCTCGCGGCGAGGTCGGGATCATAGGCGCTGGTCTCGAGCACCTCGTCGCTGTCGAGGTAGCGGGCGTAGAACGCCGGATCCACCGTAGCGGAAAGCCAGATGTAGCGAACACCGATCCGCTTGCCGAGCGCTAGACAGAGCTCGAGTTCCGCAGACGTCTGGTGGATCTCATCGACGACGATGGTGTCGTGGCGAAAGACCAGGTCGTCGGTGAGCCACCGCCGCGCGATGCCGGTCGTGACGACAACCACGTTGCAGTGTGCCGTCTCCGGGGTCGCCTCGCGCTCGCGGTTGACCACGCCAACGCGCAATGGCTCACCGAGGATCTCCTCGGCTATGAACCGCGTTGCGAGCGTCTTTCCCGTGCCAGTGCCGGCCACAATGCCGAAACGCTTCCCCGTTCGCGCCCACTGGCGGAGGTCATCGCCGTGCTGCCGCTGGAGCACGGTATCGAGGTCGGTCTGCAGCGCGAGTTCGATGGTCTCGCACGCGGCGCGCGTAGGGGCGATCACGATCACCCGCCCGCGCGGATGCACGACGCTGCGGTACGCCTCCGGATCGGGCGGAAGAATGTGGTCGCGAAGTGGCTTCACGCCCCAAGATAGCAATCCCCCCCCGCGGAAGTCGCTGCGCGGCAACAGCCTGGCCGCCGGGTTGGTATATTTGCGTGGCGCCTGATCGGCGCCATCGACACGCTGTCCGGAGGGGTAATGCAAGGGAAGGTCTGCCTGGTGACGGGTGCCACCCGCGGGATCGGTCTCGCCACCGCCGACGCGCTGGCAGCGCGCGGCGCCACAGTGCTGGTGCACGGGCGCAATGGTGTTCTCGGACAGCAGGTCCGGGACGATCTCGCCGCGCGGCATCCGGCGGCGTCCATCGAACTCTACATCGCGGACCTGGCCGTGCAGGCAGAAGTGCGGCGGCTGGCCGACGAGGTCCGGGCGAACCACAATCGACTCGACGTGCTGGTCAACAACGCCGGTACGTTTTTCATGCGACGTACCACCACGGCCGATGGCATCGAGGCCACGTTTCAGGTCAACCATCTTTCATACTTCCAACTCACCAATGAGCTGCTCTCGCTGATCACGGCGAGTGCGCCTGCCCGGATCATCAATCTCGCCTCCGCGGCGCACGAACGCGTGACTGATCCGGAGGACTGGGAGAGCCGGAAGGGCTACAACGGCATCACGGCGTACTCGCGATCGAAACTCGCCAACGTGATGTTCACCTATGACCTCGCGCACCGCATCGAGGGGAGCGGCGTCACGGTCAATTGCGTGCATCCGGGACGGGTCAAGACCCGCCTTCTCGAGGCGTGGTTCGACCGGTGGTGGACGCGCTGGGCGTGGCCGATCGCCGAGCGCTTCCTGATCACTCCCGAGGAGGGGGCAGAGGCGGTGGTGCACCTGGCCACGTCGCCCGAAGTCGAGGGCGTCACTGGCAAGTACTTCAAGCAGATGCGACCGTCGACCTCGTCACTCGTGAGCCATGATCCGGTCATCGGGGCCCGACTGTGGAACATCTCGCTCCGCATGACCGGTGAACTGCCAGAGATCACGATCACCGGCGAGATCATCGCGGCGCCCTAGCGCGGCTGGGTTCACTGATAGGCAAACGGCCGGACCCGTGGAGGTCCGGCCGTCCTGCGTTCGGGCTCGCTGCTATCCGCGCCCGTTCTTTCGCTGCTTGGCCGCCTTCTTCGCCTGTTTCTGATGTTCCTTCGCGTGCTCCCGCTCGTACTTGTCGTCCTGCTTGTCATGCCATTTGTCGTGGCTGTCATGCCGCCGGTCATCGTGCCGGCCGTAGCGATCGTCTCGGTGATCGTCTCGGTGATCGTCTCGGTGATCGTCTCGGTGATCGTATCGGGGATCGTAGCGATCATTCCGGCGATCGTCGTGGCGGTCGTTGCGCTGGGTTCGGCTTCGGTACTCCGCCCAGCCACGATCTCGGGGCTCGTGGAAATAGTTGTCGCGATAGCTGTAGACCACGACCGGGCGGGCATTGCGATACGGCTGTTGGTAATAACGATTGCCGAGCGCGTAGACCGTCACCGGTCGCCAGTTCTGGCTGTACCGGCGGTAGTCGCCGTGGCGCCTGGAGTCGTAGCGAGACACGAGAATCTCGCGCACGGGTGAGCGACCGTAGACGGTACCGCCCCGCCCCGCGCTGGGGACGGCATTAATCGCGGCGGAAATCTGTGATGCTGCAGGGGCAACGGCCACCGCTGTGATCGTCGTGGCGGCTGCGATGGCGATGAGAAATGTGGAGCGCATTGGTCAACCTCCGGGAAGAACTCTGGTAACGCCTCTCACCTCCCTTCATTGCCAGCGCCGTGCCAGACTTCAAGTCATTGACACGTCAATACTTGGACGCGCGCGCCAGAAACAATGTGTCCCTCGGGGAGGACATGATGGCCTGGTGGAAGGTCACGGTGTCGGCATCCCGTGCGCCGTGGTAACTTGCGGGCCGTCGATCGACCTGCCGTGGAGCGCATTCGTGGGAACCTTCCGGGTTACCGTGAGCAAGGACTACCTGGTGTTCTCGTCCGCTCACTTCATCACACTTCGCGGGCACACCTGCGAATCACTGCATGGACACAATTACCGCGTGGCCGTCACCGTGGAGGGTCCGATCGATTCGGAGTGCCTCTTCGTGATCGACTTCGCGATCCTGAAGCAGGTGGTTCGGCGGTACGTCGACCAGGTTGACCACCGTGTCCTGCTCCCGACCCGCAACAGCAAGCTGGCCTTCCGCGAGGAAGGCGACACGACGTACGTGGAGTATTTCGGCGTGCAGACCTATCAGTTCCCGACCCGCGATTGCGCGATGATCCCGATCGCGAACACGACGGCGGAGATGATCGCGGAGTGGATCGCGATCGGTGTTCGTGATGACCTCCGGGCCGGCGGAGCTCAGCTTTCCTTCCTGCAGATCGAGGTCGAGGAATCATTCGGGCAGGTCGCGAGCTATAGCGAAACCCTGCCCTCCCGCACCGACCACAAGACCGGAGATCCAGATGCCAACGAATGAACCGCTCATTTCCGGACCCGGACTCGACGCCCGGCTCGCCCTCCTCGCCGGCTGGGCGAGTGACGGAGCGTGGATCACGCGGGAATACGGCACCGACGGTTGGCGAACCACGATGCTGGTGGTCGGCGCGATCGCGTTCGTCGCGGAGGCGGCCAACCATCACCCCGATCTTGGGGTACACTGGGACCGGGTGACGGTTCGGCTCCAGACCCACTCGGCGGGCGGTATCACCGAGAAGGACCTGCAGCTGGCGGAACGGCTCGAACAGACGATCACCTGGAAACCCACGGGCGGCTTCCCCGGCCTCGAGGGGCAAGCAGGCGACTGGCTTCGCACCTGATCCGGGAGCAGAGGCCATGACGTCCCCGGTCGTGCTGGCGCTCGACCCGGTTCCCGATCCGCTTGCGGCACTCGAACGGTTTGCCGCCCGGGCGTCTCCGATCCTGCTGCACAGCGCCGCACCACTGCATCCCCTCTCCCGTCACTCCTATCTCGCCGCGGATCCGGTTGCCACCCTGTTGCGCGGCGCGGATGCGTGGCCGGAAGTCGCGGACGTGATCCGGCAATCCTTCACCGCACCGATACCGATCCAGACGGAGCTTCCGCCATTCCAGGGCGGCTGGGCGGGATGGCTCGGATACGAGCTCGGTCAGGCCTTTGACACGATGCACTGCGCGAGCGGCAGGGGCAGCGGCACCCCCGATGTTGCGCTCGCGCTGTACGACTGGGTCATCGCGTGGGATCATGCGGAGGATCGAGCCTGGTTGGTGAGCACCGGCAGCGATGCACGCGGCAATCGCGATCCGGGGCGCGCCGTCGCGCGCGCGCGGGCCGCGCTCTCGATACTCACGGGTGCAGGCGCTGCGGCACCCGCCGGCAGTTCGCGCCAGCCCGGTCCTGCATCCGCCACCCGCGCCGACTTCACCCCCGATGGCTACCGGGCAGCGGTCGCCACGGTGGTCGAACATGTCCGCGCCGGCGACATCTTCCAGGCGAACATCTCGCAGCGATTCGTCCACGATGGTCCAGTCGACCCCGTTCAACTCTACCGTGCGCTGATGGCCCGCAGTCCCGCGCCGATGGCGGCGTACATCACCCATGAGCCACACCATGCGCTGTCGGTCTCGCCCGAACGGTTCCTGCGCTACACGCCCACGACACGCGAGATCGAAACCCGACCGATCAAGGGGACCCGGCCACGCGGCGCCACGCCGGTGGAGGATGCAGCGCTGGCACGCGAGCTGGAGGGGAGCGAGAAGGACCGCGCCGAGAACGTGATGATTGTCGACCTGATGCGGAACGACCTCGCTCGGGTTGCCGTCACGGGCACGGTCGAGGCCGCGGCGGTGTGCGCGCTCGAGACGCATCCGACGGTGCACCACTTGGTGTCGACGGTCACGGCGCGATTGCGGCCGGGACTCGATGCACTCGACCTGCTGGCGGCCACTTTCCCCGGGGGCTCGGTCACGGGCGCACCCAAGCTCCGGGCGATGGAGGTGATCGCGTCGGTGGAGCCGGTCCGCCGTGGCATCTATTGCGGCGCAATCGGATGGATCGGGCTGGATGGCGCGCTCGATACCAGCATCGCGATCCGGACGATCACCGTCGAGGGGGAGACAGCATCGTATCACGCTGGGGGCGGTGTAACAGTGCTCTCGGTTCCGCAGGCGGAGTACCTCGAGACACTCGACAAGGCGCGAGCGCTCGCCGATGCATTGGCGGAGGCTGGATGATCCTCCTGATCGACCACGACGATTCGTTCGTGCACATCCTCGCGGGATACGTGGCGGCGCTCGGTTCGGAACCGATGGTTCGGCGCGCGCGCGGACTGACGATCGACGAGGTCGACCGTCTCGCTCCGGCGGGCATCATTCTCTCGCCGGGCCCCGGCACGCCGGCGGAGTGCCCGCTCGCGCTGGAGGTGGTACGAAACCATGGACCACACACGCCGGTGCTGGGTGTCTGCCTCGGGCACCAGTGCATCGGCGCAGCCCACGGCGCGACCATAGACCGTGCCGGCACCCCGCGGCACGGAATGACGTCACCCATCGAACACGACGGCGACGGCGTCCTCGCCGGGATACCGAGTCCGTTTCCGGCCACGCGGTACCATTCACTTGTGGTGCGGGATGATGCGCTGCCGGGCTGCCTCGTGGTCACCGCCCGGGCCGCCGATGACGGTGAGATCATGGGGATTCGCCACCGCCTGCATCCCGTGGAGGGCGTGCAGTTTCACCCAGAGTCGGTGCTGACCCACCACGGACATGCGCTGGTGCGGAACTTCCTCACCCGTGTCGCCAGCATCGATCGCTGAGCGCCTAGAGGTCGCGGTTGCGCCTGCGCTCCCTGCGCCACGAATCAATCCCCGCCACCTCGCCCGCCCTGCCCAGGATGAACGCCACGCACAGCGCCACGAGGAGGATGTACTGACGCGCGTCCAGTGTACCGCGGGACGACGCGGCAATCGCCAGGGTGATCGCGATCACGATGCCGAGCAGCGATGCCGCGATCGTGAAGCCACCGAGGATGAGGAGGATCCCGGTGATCGTTTGTCCCCACGCGAGCACCGCAGCCACCACCATGCCGTGCGGCATCAACAGGTCACGAACGACGGCGGCAAGGGCACCCGACGGATGGGTGGCGAGCCACGCCGCAAGGCGCGCCGGCAGGTCCAGTTGCCACTGCAGCGAGGTGACCGGCACTGGGAGGAAGCCGAACATTGTGTGCAGCGTGAGCTTGCCGACGCCGGCATACAGGAAGATCCCGCCGGTCACCACCCGCAGCATCACGAGGCCGCGAGCGGCGGCGGCGCCGCGCGCCCGGTACGGTGGATCAATCACCGAACGAGATCCCGAGGTGGCGTGCGGTGAGGATGATGCCGGAATCGAGCGGTACAGTCTTGGGCCGACCGATCACGTCCGCGAACGGGACTCGCGTCACGTTGGGCGGCGTGTACGCGACCATCACCCCGAACTCGCCGTCGGCGATGGAGCGGATCGCCGCCGAACCGAATCGCAGCGCCAGCAGGCGGTCGAACGTCGTTGGCGAGCCGCCGCGCTGGAGATGGCCGAGCACCAGTGAACGCGTCTCCTTGCCGGTGCGCTGTGCGATGCCGCGAGCAACCTGCTCGCCGACACCACCCAGCCGGTCGCTGGTCCCTGCCTGCCTCCGCTCGGCATATACCGCCGTGCCGTCAACCGGTCGCGCTCCCTCGGCGACGACCACGATCGCGAAGTGCCGGCCGACCCGCTCACGTTCACGGATCTTGTCGCACACCTTTTCCATGTCGAACGGGATCTCCGGTATCAGGATGATGTCTGCCGTGCCGGAGATGCCGGTGTGGAGCGCGATCCAGCCCGCATCCCGACCCATCAGCTCCACCACCATCACGCGATCGTGCGCCTCGGCCGTGGTGTGCAGCTTGTCAAGCGCGTCGGTGGCAGTCGAGACCGCGGTGTCGAAGCCGAAAGTTGTCTCGGTGCCGCACACATCATTGTCGATGGTTTTCGGGACCCCCACCACCGGCAGACCGCGTCGCCACAACTCCGCCGCGATGCTGAGCGAACCGTCGCCTCCGATCGAAACGAGTGCGTCGATGCCCTCGCGGCGGAACGCACCGATCAGCTCGTCACAACGATCGATCTCGACGACGCTGCCATCGGGTTGGAGCTTCGGCCAGCGAAGCGGGTTGCCGCGGTTGGTGGTGCCGAGGATCGTTCCGCCCAGATGGGTGATGCCCCGCACCTCTTCGACGCCGAGCGGCAGCAGGCCGGTGCCGTCGTAGAGGCCGTGGAAGCCGCGGCGGATGCCGACACATTCCCAGTCGCGATCAATCGCGGTGAGCACCACGGCGCGGATCACCGCATTGAGCCCGGGCGCGTCGCCGCCGCCCGTCGAAATTGCAATCTTCACGCTACCCCGAAATGTTGTCGTGCGAAGGCGGCCGGCAGGACACCGGCGACGCAGCACCCGCCACAAGCCCCTGCGCAAAGTATAGGTGGCCGACAGACGGTGCCGAACCGGGCCGCGAAATCAGGTCCGAGCCGACGTATGTTGCGTCATCCCCGACCGGACCGGACCGATGCCCATTTCCCGCCATCTCATCCGCCTGCCGCTCCTGATCGCGACACTGACCGCCCATCAGGGGCTCCGCGGGCAGGCAACCATGGGCGTCGACGAGTACCAGCCCCGCTCAACCCTCCGCGTGGCGGCGCATCCGGTGAGCCGGGCCAGGTTTCCGTTTGTGGACGTCCACGGCCACCAGGGCGGCTTGCGGACCGCGGCCGACATTGACGCCTTGGTCGTGAAGATGGACGCGCTCAACATGCGGGCGATGGTGAACCTCAGTGGCGGCAGCGGGGAGCGGCTCGCAAACCTGGTGCGCCTCACCGCAAGCCATCCCGGGCGATTCATCACGTTCGCCAATGTCGACTTCTCCGGTGTGGGCGAGCCGGGATGGACCGAGCGCACGGTGACCCGGTTCGAGGCGGACGTGCGCACCGGCGGCGCTGGGGGACTCAAGATCTTCAAGAATCTCGGTCTCGATGTGAAGGACGCGGCCGGAAAGCGGGTGACGGTGGACGACCCGCGCCTCGCTGCTCTCTGGGAAAAGGCGGGCGAGCTGGGAGTGCCGGTGCTCATCCATAGCGGTGAACCCGAGCCGCTCTTCGAACCGATGGACCGGTTCAACGAACGCTGGCTCGAGCTCAAGGTGCATCCCGGGAGAGCCCGGCCCCCAGCTCGCTATCCGCGGTTCGAGGAGATCATGTCGGAGCAGCGTCGAATGTTCCGCAAGCATGCGCACACCACGTTCATCGCCGCGCACCTTGCCTGGCGTGGGAATGACCTCGCGGCCCTCGGGGCCATGCTCGATTCGCTCCCGAACGTGATGACGGAGGTTGCGGCGGTGGCGCACGAGCTCGCCCGGCAGCCGCGCAACGCCCGGGCGTGGATGATCCGTTACCAGGATCGAGTGATGCTCGGCAAGGACACCTTCAACCCCGAGGAATACGGGGCGTACTTCCGGATCTTCGAAACCGCCGATGAGTACTTCGACTGGATACGCCCGTACGCCGGTGGGTGGAAGCTTTACGGGCTTGACCTCCCCGACGACGTGCTCAGGAAGCTTTACTGGGAGAATGCCGCCCGCACCTATCGGTCCCTCCGCCAGTGATGCCGCATCGTTATGATTATCCATGATCGTCTTTCGTCCTGCCCTCGGCGCGCTTCTCCTCTGCGCGAGTGCCCCGTTGAGCGCTCAGGCGCCAATCGTCCCCGTGCCAGCGTCGGCAGGCCACGCCGTCGCGGTCGGCGATTCAGCGCGCCCGCCTTACACACCGCGCCCTCTCGCCGTGCTCCCCGGGTCTATCCTTCCCGGAAACCGGATAATTGCCTATTACGGCACCCCGCTCTCGAAGCGGATGGGGATCCTGGGCGAAATTCCGCCAGCGCAGATGCTCGCGCGACTCGATTCCACCGCCAGGGAGTGGGAGAAGGCTGACAGCACCATGCCGGTGAAGCGAGCCCTTCACATGATCGTCACGGTGGCACAGGCCTCAGCTGGTCGCGACGGCATGTATCGAGGTCGCACCGGCGATCAGTCGATCGCCACGGTCGCGCACTGGGCCGAAGAACATGGCTACCTGCTTTTCGTCGACATCCAGGTGGGTCGAAGCACGGTCGAGGCGGAGCTGCCCCGCCTGCTTCCCTGGCTCCGGAAGCCGTACGTGCATCTCGGGATCGATCCCGAATTCGCGATGTCGGCCACCGGGATTCCTGGCAAGCGAATCGGCACGCTCGACGCGCGGCACGTGAATCACGCCATCGACGTTCTTGCCAAGCTGGTTGAGGAGCACGGGCTTCCACCGAAGGTGCTGGTGGTCCATCGGTTCACCGACAAGATGCTGACGAATCACCAGAACATCCGAGCCGACCCGAGGGTGCAGGTGGTGATCCACGCCGACGGTTTCGGGTCGCCGGCGCTGAAGAAGAACATCTTCGACCTGGTGGTGACCCGCAGGCCGGTCCAGTATGCGGGCCTGAAGATCTTCTACAAGAACGACAAGCCGAGGATGACGATGGCCCAGGTCCTGGCGCTCAGGCCCATTCCCCTCTACATCCAGTATCAGTGAAGCCCACCGTTCCTCGGTACGGGGTCGCGATCCTGACTGCGATCGTGATGGTTTCTACACCCCGTGCGGTGGTCTCCCAGGCCCGGTCGCAGGCACAGGTCCCGGTCGATTCCGCCCAGCTCGCCCTCGGCCGGAAGCTGTTCGAGTCGAAAGGGCTCTGCTTCTCCTGTCACGGCAAGGATGGCGAAGGCCTGCTTGGCCCGGCCACGAAGCTGGCGGGACGCAAGTTCACGCATACCACGGGCAGCGTTGCCGAGCTGGTGGCGCTGATCAAGGCGGGTATCACGGCCGATCACTCGGTGAGCAAGCAGGTCATGCCGGCGAGGGGCGGTTCCCGGATCACCGATTCCGAGGTGGTGGCGGTTGCGGCATATGTCAGGCACCTGAATTCCGCTTCGCCCATCCCCCACAAGTAGAGTGTGCGTAGTACATTGCAATACTACGAACGACGATTTCTGAGCTCTGTATTAGTAGCGTCCTGTACTTCCGTCTACACTCCCGCGCCACTGCGCGATTTTCCCTTGAAAAGACATCCCACACGTAGTATACTGCGCAACCTCATAACGAATCCGCCTGCAACTATTCCTTTCCGCTGCTACATTGCCCGTTCCGCAGTGCTTTCGCACATGCGCGTACACGAGGAGTGGCACCTGGACCTCCCCACGTCCCATCGAATCCCGCTCACGTGGCTGCTCCAGCACGGTGGCCCGTCGGTGCGTTTCCGCACCCTTGCGGAGTTGGCGCCTGCGGGCAGCGTTGACCGAGCGACCCTGACCGAGACACTCACCGCGGCCGTCCTTTCCGCCCCGGTGTCTGCCGTCACCACCCGTCAGCAGGAGAACGGGATGTGGGGGACGAACTTTCTCGGGTACGGCCCCTCTCCCCGCGACAAGATCGAAGAAGCGGGCACGGTCGCGCAGTATCGGCGGCTGATCCAGCTTGGATTGCCGCGGACGACTCGTCCCTTCAGGCTCGCCGAACGGCTGATGTTCCGCACGCTGTCGCGCGACACCGACCTTCTGCTGTACGGGGAGTTCGCCGATGCTGCCGAGGAGGAGCCCCGGCACGCCGAGTGGTATCGGTACCAGGTGCGGGAAGGAGTCAGCGCGGCACTCGCCGAGGCGGGGCATCAGGACGATCCCCGGCTCCGCGGATCGGCGCACAAAGTGGCGACCGCGGTCTCCGCCTTCCTGCGCTCACCGCAGGCCGACGATGCGTTGATCAAGCGGTCTGGGGGATGGCAGCTCCCCGCCGACGTCACGCCGCCGAGCTGGTGGTCGCTGGCGTTGTTCGCGGCGATGCCCGCGCTTCAGCGTGAGCGGGCGGGGTTCATGGATCGGCTCGGGCAGTACCTGGCGCAGCCCTGCGAGCGCAGGAGCTTCATGATCGGGATCGGGTCGCGCACATGGAAGCCGGTTCACCTGGTGCTCGGCGACCCGATTGACCTCGACAGCAAGGGACAACCGAAGGATCTCCCGCTGGCCCTGCACTTCATCGAGTTGCTTGCGAACATGGGGCAGATCGCGGCGGTCGAGAGCGCGCACACGCTCTTCCTCCAGCTCCTGGGCGATCTCGACGCCGACGGCGTATGGCATCCGAAGAACCTCCGTTCGCAACCGAAGGCGCTGTCACCGGTCACGTATCATTGCTGGCCGTTGTCAGAGGACGACAACTCGCTGGAATCCCGGCAGGCGGACATCACCTTCCGACTTGCCCTGATCGCCAAGCAGCTCGGATGGAGCCTCGAGTACTCCTGACATGGGCACAGCCATCGACCTGACTCCGTTCGGCTTCACGCCCACGGAGAGCCTGATATACGAGGTGCTGCTGACCAGCGGCCCGGGCACCGGCTACACGATCGCCCGTGAAGCCGGCCTGGCGCGCGCGAATGTCTATGCCGCACTCGAGGGGCTGGTGACGAAGGGCGCGGCGCGGGTCGAGGAAGGCCGCCCGCGGCGATTTCGGCCGGAACCGCCGAGCACGCTGTTGGCGCGGCTCACCGACCGGCAGGGCGAGGCGATCGACCGGCTCAGCGGCGCGCTGAAGGCGCTGGCGGCGCCAGCGACGACCACGTTGGTCGAGCTCACGTCATCGCGAGGAGCGGTACAGCTGATGGGGCATGAGATCGCGCGTGCAGAGCGCAGTGTCGACCTGCTGGCGCCCCCGGATGGCTGCCTCGCGCTGGCGCCACAGCTGCGGCGCGCCGTCAACGCACAACTCGCGCTCTCGGTCTCGTCCACCGCATCGGTCCCGCTCGGCACGATCATCGTCGATGTGGTTTCACGCGGCGAGTGGCCAGGCGAGCCGGTGATCATGGTGGTTGACGCGCGCGCCGCGCTGATCGGCAGCCGCGACAGCGACCGCTTCAACGGACACTGGGGGAGCGGCGACGCATTCGTCGCGGCCGCTGCCCACGCGCTCGCACGAATCCGGGGTGATGCATGAACTCCGGGGCGATGGAGGAGATGGACCCGGCGTTCACGGCGCTGCAGCGTGACTACCTGCGCGAAGCACCAGCACGGTTGGCTGAGCTGCGCAAGGACCTGGCGGCGTTTCGCGCCGGCGAAGCCGACGCCCTCGATTCGCTGCGCCAGCGCTTCCACCGTCTTGCCGGCTCCGGTGGGTCGTACGGCTTTCCGCGCGTGACCGACGTGGCCCGGGCGCAGGAGCATCGCATCATGACGCCGCCGGAGCCAACGGCGGCCACCGATGCCGACGCGATCGATCATGCCATCAACCAGCTCAAGTCGGCGTTCGACGACGCGGCGATCGACGTCGGGATCCCGATGTTGCTGGGACGCCTTGCAGGGTTTGGTTGGCGTGCATTGGTCGTCATGGGCGATTCCGAACCGCGCCGTGCGATCGTGCAGGCCCTCGAGGAGACCGGGTTTGTCGCCACGTCGCACGATACCCCGATTGATCCGTGGGACGTGGCTCCGTCGGAGCGACCCGACCTCGTGATCATCGGTTCGGAAGCGGGCGACGATCCGCTTGCACTGGCCCGATACTGGGCCGCTCCGTCACCCGAGCGACCGCGCGCTGTGGTGCTCGCCGATCCCGAGAACCGTTTCGACCGACTGCGGATTGCCGCGGCCGGGGTCGATGCCGTTTTCGGACCGACGACGCTGCCGCGTGGTCTGGCGCAGTACGCACGCGCCCTGGCGCAGATCGGGGCGCCACCGGCGAATGTCGTGGTGGTCGAGGACGATCCCCACCAGGCGCAACTCCTCGCCACCTGGCTCGGCCAGCTCAATGCACGGGTTTCCATCTGCGAGAGTGCGCAGGTCGCGCGCGAGGCTCTCGCGCACGAGACGCCCGACCTGGTGCTGCTCGACGTCGACCTCCCGGATGTCGATGGCTACGCGCTGGCGCGGTTGATGCGCCAGGATCCCCGGCTTGCGCTGGTACCGATCGTCTTCCTCACCGCGCATCATACGCTGGCCGACGAAATGGAGGGACTGCGCGCCGGAGGTGACGACTTCATCGCCAAGCCGATCGAGCGAAGCCACCTCCTGCAGGTTGTCCTCACACGTACCGAACGCGGCCGCCGGATCCGCGACCTCGTGCACCGCGACGGCCTCACCGGCGTGCTCAACCACGCGACCCTGATGGCGGAACTCGAGCATTCACTGGCGTTCGCGACCCGCCACGGCGAGGCGCTGACATTCCTGATGCTCGACCTCGACCACTTCAAGCGCGTCAACGACACGCATGGTCACCTGGTCGGCGACCAGGTCCTGATGCACGTGGCGCGCGTCTTCCGGAAGGTGATCCGCGGCTCGGACATGCTCGGTCGGTACGGTGGAGAGGAGTTCGGGATCATCCTGCGCCGATGCCCCCCCGCCAACGGGCGCTCCATCGCAGAGAAGCTCCGGCAGGCGCTCAGTGATGCACCCATCACGATCGCCGATACCGAACCGATCGCACTGCGGGTGAGCATCGGCGTCGCATCGTTCCCCGGATCCGGGGTGACAGCCACCGACGTGGCGTCATCGGCCGACCGGGCGCTGTACCGGGCCAAGTCGTCGGGCCGTGATCGTGTGGAGATGGGGTAGTAGGGGGTCGTTGGTCGTTGGTCGTTAGCTGTGTTTGCGCCGAAGGCCAGTTCCGTTGGGGGGACTGGCCTTCTTGCAGGTCACAGCTAGCGACCAACGACCAACGACCCCCTCCTACCCCATCTCCACGCGATCGCGGCCCGACGACTTGGCCCGGTACAGCGC
>JACDBX010000067.1 GCA_013694695.1 Gemmatimonadales bacterium
TTGTGCACGCACTGTCCGAACTCCGGCTGCTGGTCGGGGAGAAACACGGCGCGCACACCCTTGTTGCGTGCTTGCCAAGTCGCGCCACCGTCGTCGGTTCGGTAGAAACCGGCGGTCGAGATCGCGATGCCCATGCGGTTTGCATTCTCGGGGTCGGTCACGATGGTGTGGAGGCAAAGCCCGCCGCCCCCGGGCATCCACTGGTTGCGGTGCTCGTGGTTGAGGAGCCCCTCGACTGGAGCCCACTCGATGCCGCCGTCGCGCGAGGTAAAGAGTGCCGCCGGCTCAACACCGCAGTAGAGCGTTTCGGGCTCGGAGTCGCGACCGGGTTCGATCTGCCACACCTGCGCCAGCGACATTCCGCTGTCTTCCGGGAAGCGCACCGCTTGGCGCTCGGGGCCGCTCCAGGTGGCACCAAGGTCGTCGCTCACCCGGATCGTGCTGCCCCAGTGCATGCTCTGCCCGCTCATGAACATGCGGGAGCGCCCACCCCGCTGGTCGAGCAGTGCGGAATACACGGCCTCACCCGGAAAGTGCGGGCCATCGACCTTCCATTCCTTTCGGTCGGGTCCGGACGAGAGGATGAACCCTCCCTTCATCGTTCCGACCAGCAGGATCACGTCTCCGGGGTTTGGCATCGGGACCTCGTTGCAAAAGCTTCTTCGGACCACCGGATCAGGGTCACCGACCGTACCGGCGCTTGATCTCATCATGAGGGATAGTTCGGCCCGAAGCGAAGTCGTCCATACAAACCCGCGTCGCGGTGGCCGGCGCCGTTGGCCCCGCCCGCATCAAACGTACGTCAGGCCCCGGTCGGATGATCGCGAATCCGTAAGCGATTCGGTTCGACAATCCAGAGACTCGCCGCGATCGGCTGCGATTGCAATGCGCGGATTGCTGCCTCCAAACACTCCAGCGTCGAGTCTATGGACTGTGCGGCGGGGCGGAGCACAAGTACGCCGAGACTTTGGCCAGGATCGTACCGCCGCGTATCGGCAAAATCATTGTCGAGCGTGATCAAGATCCGCTGCTCACGCACACATGCCTGCTCAATCACCGAATCCGTCGCCGCGACGAGTCCCTCGTCGTGAACATCGTCGGCATCCCATCCTTGCGCGTCCAACCGAGCCCGAGCGGCGCGCGGCAGGTTCTCGTCCAATTTAAAACGCATCGACTATGCTGGGATCGGCACCACGCGTTCGTGCGCCAACTCGGCTGCGAACGCGAGAGCCGCGGGGATGTGCTCTGGTCGGAGACTCGGATACTCTGCAAGAATCCGTTCGGCACTCTCACCGCCGGCGAGATTGTCCAGAATGACGAACACGGGCACGCGAGTGCCCCGCAGACAAGGGAGGCCGTGCATGCGTTCCGCATCGATCCAAATGTGTTCGCGCCAGTCCATGATTGCCTCCGGGTCTGTATCAATTTAGCGGTGCGCACTCCGAGCGCCTAACAATGGCTGGACCCGCGGGGACCGGCCCGTCGGGGAGCCAACTTGCCGGATACAAGCACCGCAAACCCTTCACCGCAGGATCAACTGATGCGTGCGCCGCACGATCTCGCCCGACGGTAGGGTCACGGCGAGAAGCAGGTCGTAGCTCCCCGCGTCGAGCTTCTCGAGCGAGAGTTCCCTCCCCCGCCACTCCCACTCGCTGGTGGGTATTTCCGTGAAGGCGATGGCAACATCAGGCGAGGCTGACGCAGCCGAACCCTGGCGGCGTATCGCGATCTCGACCCGCATCGACGCACCGGCCAGGCCGCGTGCCACGAATCCGACACCGACGTTGCGGCCCGCGCGACCGGTGAGCAGCGACGGTACGAGATGCACCGTCTCTCCGGCGATGCTCCCGCGCAGCCCGCTCGGCACTGGCGAGTAGATCGTGACGTCGGAAATGCCGGGCGCCGACGCATTGTTCAAGACCGTGACTTCGCGACGCCGGACCGCTGCACCCTGCGCGCTGTCAGCGGTCGAGACAATGGTGGTCACCGTGTACCGCCCTGCTGGCACCTGCACCGAATGGGCCGCCGTGAGCACAGTGCCGTCGGCTGGGAGCGTGTAGCTCTTGATGGTATCTGCCTCGACGACCCGGCGTCCGTCAGGTGCGGTGACGAACACCTGCCAGTGCAGGTCGAGCCGGCCGCTGACACCGAATGCTTTCGCCGACAGTTCGATGGCGGTGAGCACGCTCGGCGTGGCGCCACTCATGCCGACGATCTGGAGGGCTGAGGGCAGCGCCTTGTCGAACCGCTGATCGTAGCTGTCACTGGTCTCGAGGCGCTCGTACTGGTTGCGGCCCTGCTCCTTCAGCCGTGTCAGGCGTTCGGGGGGAACCTTTCCCCAGATCTCACCGCCGATCATCGACATGCGGGCATCGAGCACACAATAGAACGCCGCCAGCTGACACAGCCCATCGTAAAAACCCGCGTTGGCGATCGGCTGGGCAATCATCTCGTTCAATGCTTCTTGCGGCCTACAGAATACGGCGATCAGCGGCGCATCGGGGAGGTTGTACATCCACCCCTCATCGTTCATGCGGGCAACGTTCCCAGGAAAACTTACCTTCTGCGACGGCTCGCCGTGCCGCATGTAGATGGAACCACGCATGTCGATAACCGTATGGCCGAACAGACCATCGCGCCGATGCCTCGTGGTGAGCCCCTCGGCGCTCAGTGCGTTGCATCCGCCTGCCGAATTGATATGGAGCAATGGGCGCGTCAGCGTCTGGTCCTCGGCAAACGATCGGTAGTTTGCCATGACATGACGGTAGCGGCGCACATGCTCGACCCACCGCTCACCGTATGGGCGGGCAGACGCCTCGTCGCGTGATGTCCAGAATTGGTATAGCCACTCGGCCCGCTCAGGCCCTGGCTGCTGTGCTTCCCACTCGACCAGATCGACCGAGTCGCCCGCCCACGCTACATCGCGGGCGAGCCATTCAGTGTGATCACCCGTTGCCAGTGTAGCGGCAGTTCTCAACACCTCGAGGGATTCCCGCCCCTTACCATCAATGCCGAGCCCGACAGCCCGGAGCCAAGCACGCTCGCCGTCGCTCCAGAGTGCTTGCGCGTCCCGCACCCGCTGTTCCAATTCCGTACCGCTGACGAGCTCCGTGGCCAGCAACGTGGCCGACCGCTCAAGTACAACCCGCCGATCGGGCGGTATCGTGGAGTCCCGCCGCGCAAGATCGAGGTGACGCAGCTCCTCAACCGGCGGAGCCCAGACCTCGGGGTACGGCGCGAACTCGTTAAGTCGGTCCACCGCAGGCGCGAAACCCGGAACGGCCTTGAGTGCCCGCGTGAGGGCATCTCCCGCCGCGCGACAACCGTTCTCCCAGCGCCTCAATCCCGCATCAAGAATCGGTCTACATCCGCCAGTGGCCGCCTCAGCGAGGTCGGCAAAGGCCGTGGCGCGCCACGCATTCTCGAGCCCCTTGCCGCGAAACGAACGCTGCTCCGCAGCCTGTCGGCCGGCGCGCGGCTGGTTGCTTCGGGCCGTTGCAAGGACATCCGCCACCTCACGGATCCATGAGGGAGTGGTGGTGAGCGGCGCCACCGACCCTTCCTGCCACCAGACTTTTCTGAGGATCTCATCGGACGAGCCGTCCTGACCGTGCAGCGACACGGCACCGAACGGCAGGGCAAGTGCGGCTACACAGGTCAGGAGGTCTAATCGCACCGTGCACCTATTGGAAGCGGTGAGACGCCGGGTACCCCGCGGCCGACGCACAACGATTCGTCGGTTCCACAACGCTCGATCTGCGCGCGCCGATTAGCAACATTCCGCACCCCACAACAACCCGTGGCGACGTCTAGCAAGCTAGTACCGAAGTGTCTGTCGCCAAAAGTGAGGCGTATCAGTCATCCGCTCGTCATCTGACCCTAGCGGAGCATTGCGCCGGACCACGATAACGCGTGGTCGTTCAGTACGGGCCCGCGTGGCACGCGGGCAACTGCCACCACTGAATCGATTCGCCGTAGTAGATGCACCGATTACCGTTCGGTTCTGTTACCGTCGTGGTGTCGCTCATGCACGCTTGGAACGGAGAAGCGAAGGCGCAGTATGCGGGCGCATTGTACGCTGGGTCTCCCGCGACTACACACCGTTCGGGGTACGCATAGCAGTACTGTGACGTGTTCTCGCCGCAGCTCGGCTTCGAAACCGCAGGGTTATTCTCATCGGCGGGTTGTGTGCAGCAGGCTCCGTATACCGCCGGGTTCCACGAACACTGGCCAGACTGGCAGCTGAACGCCGCACAGGCATTCACGGCGTCGGCAAAGCTCGGAATGGGCACTCTGGTGGCGATGGTCAGCACCTCGTCGCTGCACCCTACGAGGAACATGACCACGATCGCGCAGGTCCACTGCGCGCGTTGTAGCATCATTTCTTTTCGCTCCTGACTGGAATGTTGGCCATCGGATACCTATTCGATTGAGACGATCGTGCGGAAGTCGGCGTAACGGTGGAAGCCAGTGAGCAACCTGCCGCGGATCGTATCGCCGGGGGTGGTGCGACCCAGGATACAACCGGGCGTCCCGCGCATGCCCACAGCACCCGCTTCGGTGATGTTTGCCTCCATTGGTTCTCGCGTCTGGGGATCATTCACACAGGCGCCTCCTCATGGAACAACGATCCCTTGGCAGCCTTGTGTCGAGCGAAGACAGACTCAACCGGTGTGTGCACGATCAGGACAGGCCGCGGGCGTCACAACAAACATGACAACGAGCAGCCGCACAAACGCTTTCACCGCAGTATCAACTGATGCGTCCGCCGCACGATCTCGCCCGACGGCAGCGTCACGCTGAGCATCAGGTCGTAGCTCCCCGAGTCGAGCTTCTCGAGGGAGAGTTCCCTGCCGCGCCACTCCCACGCGCTGGTGGGTGTTTCCGTGAAGGCAATGGCAACATCAGGCGCGGCTGACGCAGCCGAACCTTGGCGGCGTACCGCGATCTCGACCCGGATCGGCGCACCGGCCAAGCCACGTGCCACGAATCCGACCCCGACGTTGCGACCTGCGCGACCGGTGAGCAGCGATGGCAGGAGATAGACCGCCTCTCCGGCAATGGTCCCGCGCAGCCCGTTCGGCACAGGCGAGTAGATCGTGACGTCGGAAATGCCGGGTGCCGACGCATTGCTCAAGACGGTGACCTCGCGACGCCGGATGGCCGCACCCTGCACGCTGTCAGCGGTCGAGACGATGGTGGTCACAGTGTACGACCCTGCCGGCACCTGCACCGAATGGGCTGCTGTGAGCACCGTGCCGTCGGCTGGGAGCGTGTAGCTCTTGATGGTATCTGCCTCGGCGACCCGGCGCCCATCAGGCGCGGTGATGAACACCTGCCAGTGCAGGTCGAGCCGACCGGTGACACCGAATGTTTTCGCCGACAGCTCGATGGCCGTGAGCACACTCGGCGTGGCGCCACTCATGCCGATGATCTGGAGGGCTGAGGGCAGCGCCTTGTCGAACCGCTGGTCGTAGCTGTCGCTGGTCTCCAGGCGCTCGTACTGGTTGCGCCCCTGCTCCTTGAGCCGCGTCAACCGCTCGGGAGACACTCCACCGAGCGACGTCTGCGCGTCAAGCACACAATAGAAAGCCGCCAATTGGCAGAGCGACTCATAGAGCGGTCCTGCGGCGATCGGCTGCGCGATCATTTCGTTCAACGCGATCTGTGGCTTGCAGAAAACGGCGATCAGCGGCCCGTCGGGGAGGTTGTAAAGCCAAGCCTCGTTGTCCAACTGGGAGAGACCCCCGGCAAAATTTACTTTCTGTGACGGCTCACCGTGCCGCATGTAGATGGAACCGCGCATGTCGATGACGGTATGGCCAAACAGGCCGTCGCGTCGGTGCCTTGCGCTGAGTCCCTCGGCACTCAGCGCGTTGCATCCAGGAAACGTATTGACGTGAAGCAACGGGCGCGAAAGAGACTGGCCGCCCGCAAACGACCGATAGTTCGCCGTGACATGACGGTAGCGACGGACATGCTCGACCCATCGCGCACCGTAGGGCCGCGCCGACGCCTCGTCGCGTGATACCCAGAATCGGTAGAGCCATTCCGCTCGCTCAGGCCCTGGCTGCTGAGCCTGCCACTCGACCAGATCGACCGAGTCGCCCGCCCACGCCACATCGCGGGCGAGCCATTCGTTGTGTTCGCCGGTTGCCTGTGTCGCGGCAGTTTTCAAATGGTCGAGGGCTTCCCGCCCCTTCCCATCAATGCCGAGACCAACCGCCCGCAGCCAGGCACGCTCGCCGTCGTTCCAGACTCCTTGCGCATCCCGCACCCGGTGTTCTAACTCCGTACCGCTGACGAGCTCTGTGGCCAGCAACGTGGCCGACCGCTCAAGTACAACCCGCCGATCGGGCGGTATCGTGGAGTCCCGCCGCGCAAGATCGAGGTGACGCAGCTCATCAACTGGCGCAGCCCAGACCTCGGGGTACGGCGCGAACTCATTAAGTCGGTCCACCGCAGGCGCGAAACCCGGAACGGCCTTCAGTGCCCGTATGAGGGCATCTCCAGCCGCGCGACAACCGTTCTCCCACCGACTTAGCGTCGCCTCAAGAATCGGTCGGCATCCGCCGGTCGCGGCCTCGGCCAGTTCGGCAAAAGCCGTCGCGCGCCACGCATTCTCGAGTCCCTTGCCGCGGAACGAACGTTGTTCTGCGGTTTGTCGACCGGCGCGGGGTTGGTTGCTGCGAGCGGTTGTGAGGACGTCGGCTGCCTCACGGATCCATGACGGTGAGGTAGTGGACGGCGCCACCAACCCTCCCTCCCACCACGCCTCTCTCAGGCGCTCATCGGGCGCGCCTTGCTGGCCGCACAAAGCGGCCGGGATGCAAGGGAATGCGACCGCTACAATCAGCAGGACATCGTGAAGTCGCACGGTGAGGCCTCAAGCAACGATTAGGACATTGAGTTTCGAACTTGACCGCCCGCCGGGATTCTGAAAACCACCGAATTGATCGGAATGGCAACAATGTGGGCAACAACGCGGGCACAGAGTTGAATGTGTGGCGACCGGGAGCTTGAAAACCGAGGGGCCGGCCGCCACATGCGTCCAATACTATGAAGCTAGAAAGCATCCCTTCGGAATAGGCCAGTGATCCTTGTTACGACGCGCCGGCCTGGCAGGCCGGCAACTGCCACCATGCGAGCGTCGAACCATAGTAACTACAACTTGTACCGTTTGGCTCGGCAGCGGTACCCCCGCTCGCTATGCATGCATCGACCGGCGAAGCATGGTTACACCACGCGGGTGCGTCGTATGCTGGGTCTCCTGCGGAAACGCACCGTTCTGGGTACGCATAGCAATACTGGGACGTGTTCTCACCGCAGCTTGGCTTCGAAACCGCAGGGTTATTCTCATCGGCGGGTTGTGTACAGCAGGCTCCGTATACTGCCGGGTTCCACGAACACTGGCCAGACTGGCAGCTGAACGCCGCACAGGCATTCACGGCGTCGGCGAAGCTCGGAATCGGCACCCTGGTGGCCAACGTTGGCACCTCAGCGCTGCAGCCTACGAGGGCCATAAACGTGACCGCACAAGCCCAACCTGTCCGCTGTCGAATCATTGGTTCGCTCCTGACTGGAATGTTGGCCGTCGTGTACCTACTTGATTGCACTGACCATCGCGCGGAAGTCGGCGTACCGATGAAATCCGGTGAGCAACTTGCCGCGGACCGTATCGCCGGCGGTGGTTCGACCCAAGACAAAACCGGGGGTCCCGCGCATGCCCACAGCGCCCGCTTCGGTGATGTTTGCCTCCATGGCTTCTCGCGTCAGGGGATCATTAATACAGGCGTCGAACCGCGGTGCGTCGACACTGAACGCCACGGCTCGTGCCCGCAGCAGTGAATCAGTCAACTCAATGGGTGTGCCGATGACTGCATCGTGATAGTCAATGAACGCACTCGGCGTGATCGCAGCCACGCACCGTGACGCGAGAGCGGCCGCAGCGGCACGAGGATGAATCGCAACCAGCGGGAGATCCTTGAGAACCCACCTGAGAATCCCTGCCGCGACCAATGAGTCGCGCAACAACGGCAGCACCTCGTTGGCGTGCCGTGCGCAGTAAGGGCACTGATAGTCGGTGAACTCCACCAACGTATAAAGCGCATCTGCTCTGCCCTCAGTGAACACCGCCCCCGTCAGTGACATGGACGCACTGTCCGGGGCATCGCTTCGCTGGCCTGCTGATGAGCCGAGTGCCTTTGTTACCGCCGTGAGCGTTACCGCAAAGCTGTCGACTCGCTCGGCCAGTCGATCGACCTCTGCTTGGCTGGCGCGATTGCCGCACCCGAGTAGTGCCACGCATGCCAGTACGCTCACGAGCCTACGGCGGCCGACGTGCAGGCGCGGCATTACCACTTGCGTTGCCGGCGTTGCGCGCGGATAACCATTGGTCATCGGTGTATGCCCATCGAGGCATCAGGGCTGCAATGGGAGCTGCGATCGCTCCGCGGTTCGTTGGGCGGCTCCCATCGGAATGGGCAGCTCGCCGATCCTTGCCGGACGGCACTCCCAGTACTCGAACTGTCGACCGCTGAACCGATGCTCTTCGGAGTCATCCTAGGTGTCGAACCTGTTGGCATTGTAGTGGTCCTCGGCGGAGTCAACTGCGCGCTGCGGCGACCAGCTCAATCGTGATTCATCTGCTCACGAACACGCGACCAATGTGGTGAGTGCTGCCTGCACAGCGCTAGGACTGATTGAGTGAGTGGCGTCCACCGGGCACGCGGAGCAGGCTGGATGCGAGAGGGGTGTTCCTACGAGAGGGCGGTTTGCGCAGCCAAAGCTATCGAGCGTGGCGGAGATCACGTCCGAACTGCTAATGGCACGCGGCATCGCCGCGAGCTAGCCGTTGGTTGTGAACTACGCGGGCGCAGCGCCGGCTTGGACGCTGCACGCGTGAGACCGGTCCGAAAGTTCGAGGCAAACATTCGCCGGCTCACCAGTCCCCTCGGCAGGGCCGAGGCAAATGCCCGCATTTTGGTTCGGTTTGAGCAAGCTACTTGCGAGGCGTACCTCATGCTCGCTAACGTCCAGCAACTGGGTGCCCCCTTCACACCAGGAGCCTTGCTGATGCAGCCCCCCCTGCTGCCTGACGCCCATTCGCGCCGGATTGATCTACGACATACTCTCGCCGACCAAAATCGCGGGGAGCTCGTGCTGGTTGCGCTGATTAGCACCCCGCATGCGTACTACTCGGCGGACGGATTCGCACGCAGCCTTGGGCTGAAAGACCGCCATGAGCTGAATCGCCTGCTTAGGGATGATGGCCTCCCCTCTTTCCGCGTTCTGGCCACCCTGTCGCGCGTGCTACCTGTTCATTACAGAATTTGTAACGGTGAGTCAGTGGTTCGTGCCGCACAAGCTGAAGGCATTGATTCTTCCTGGGCATATCGAGCGATCCGGCGTCTCACCGGCAAATCGTGGAAGGAGGTTCTTGTCACGCCGCCAGACGCGTTGGTGCAGCTTACGTGCGTCCATCAGAGCCGGATACGGCTCGGAACGCTCGTGGCACTCCTTGGCGAGGGCGGCTGAGTCAACCTGCCTGACGATCACGGAACCCGCCGTGCCACCAGCGTGGCTCGGTAGTCCTTCGCGGCAATGGGCGTGTCACTGCGCGGCACGGGTGACACGGCCATCAACTCGATACGGATGGCACCGACCTTGGCCGCACGCGGTTCGATCCCGGTATTGAGCATCACCGTGGTGTCGACCCCCGGCGCCTCGACTCGGAACGACACCTCGGCGTTACCGGCCCACACACAGGTGACGTCAGCCGGGCAACGCGAATCGGACCGTACCGCCTTGAGAGTGATGCGGTGCTCTGTGCCGTTGATCCTGAGTGGCTGATCGGGCGCCGCCGTGAACTCATCGCCAAGCGGGGCCGACGCGGTGGACGCCGCGCATCCCAGCACGAGGCCCACAATCACCACTGCATTCACGTTGCGCATGCACGAACTCCCGGAAAAAGGCTAGTGGAGGTCCACGCTGATCGTTCGCCACTTCCCCTGGTTGAACCGCCAGACGCTCAGCCCGCAACGGGTGATGTGTCCGGCCAGGATCGCGAGCCAGATGTGGATCGGCCGGAGTGTCCCGGTTTGCTGGATCAGGAAGCAGATGCCAAGCGGGATGATCACCTGCGACACCACCGAGATATACAGCGGACTGCGAGTGTCGCCAGTCCCCTGCAGTCCGCCGGTGTAGGCAAGAGCCACGGCGATGAACAGCCCCGACACTGAGAGGACCCGGAGGAGCTGGACACCGAGGTCGGCGACGACGGGATCGTCCATGCCGAACATTCCCAGCAGGGCGCGGGGAATAAAGAAGAACGCCAGCCCGAGCGCCGCGGCGCCCATCAGGCCGAACCGCGCCGCGATATGGACCGCCTCGTCGGAGCGATCGGGGTGCCCCGCGCCGAGGTTCTGCCCGGCCACGGCGGCCGCGGCACCCATGAGGCCGACCGATGTCCACGTGATCAACGAGAAGAGCTGGCCGTACGACACCGAATAGGCCGCCTGCGCCGCGGCGCTCGATGGAAGCGAACCGATGAAGGCGAGCAGTAGCACTCCGCCGATGTTCATCGCCACGCCCTGGATGCCCGATGGGAGGCCGAATCGGAAGAGTGCGCGAATCACCGCCCAGTCGGGGCCGTACCCCTGCCCGCGCGGGAACGAGACCACCCAGCCACCGTACCACAGCTTCCAGAGGCTGTACACCGCGATCAGCCCCATCGCGAGCACGGTACCCATCGCCGCTCCGGCGGTGCCGTAGGCCGGGATCGGGCCCCAGCCCTGGATCAGCACCACATTGAGCACGATGTTCAGCACCGTGATGCCGATGCCGAGGATCATCGGTGTCCGGGCGTCGCCGGCAGAGCGGAGCGCGCCGCCCACCATGAAGAAGAGCAGCATCCCGCCACTGTACACGAACATGATCCGCAGGTACGGCAGTGCCTCGGCCTGCACGGCCGCTGTCGCATTCACGAACTCCAGCAGGCTGGGCGCCAGGAAGTAGCCGACCGGTGCGAGGACGCCGAACGAGAGGAAGATCGTGGTGAGGAAGGCCTGGTAGACGGCGCGATCGGCGCGATCGGCGTCACCGGCGCCGACGAACCGGGCCACCAACACGCTCATCCCGGTGAACAGTGACATGATGAATACGATCACCACGATGAACACCTGCGACGCCACACCGATCGCGGCGTTGCCGGTGAACCCCACGTAGTGGCCGACCATCGCGTGATCGACGATCCCCTGCAACCCGCCGATGATGTTGGTCAGCATCGCCGGCCACGCCAGCTTCCAGACCGCCGGGGTGAGTGGCCCCTCGATGATGGTGCGGTCGAAACGGCGCGGTGGCGGCGGGGGCAGCGCGTCGGCCAGGGGCGGCGACACGGTGGCCGTGAGCTCGGTGACCGCGCCGTTGGAAATCGATTCAGGCATGAGGGAACAATCTACGCGGGACGGCGC
>JACDBX010000039.1 GCA_013694695.1 Gemmatimonadales bacterium
TGAGCTATTCCCGCGTGACGCTTGTCTGATCAGGTGGAGGCGAGGGGAATCGAACCCCTGACCTCTTGAATGCCATTCAAGCGCTCTGCCAACTGAGCTACGCCCCCTCAATCCCCACGCGCCGAACCGCCTGTACTCCGGGCGAAGGTAGCTCGAAAACCTATTCCCCCACCGGTGGAGAGTCAAGCAAAACAATCCCTTTGACGATCCCGTCGGGCGCGTGATTATCGTTCCGTCAGGATGTCCTCATCCCCGTCTCCTTCCCAGCCCGAGCCGCCCCCCTCCGCGGCTGTTCCGTTCGCCTTTCCCGACGACGCCACGCTCGCCGAGATCCTGGCGGCTACGCCGCCGCAGCGCGCCCGACGTCGTGACTCCGCCCGCACCCTGGGAGTGGCCGACGCCGAGCGCGACATCCTCGACATCTACCTGCACGAGGTGTCGCGCACGTCGCTGCTGACACAGCCGCAGGAGATCGCAATTGCCCGTCGCGTCCGCGCCGGCGACGAGCTTGCGATGCACGAGTTGGTGCAGCGCAACCTCCGCTTCGTGATATCGGTGGCCAAGAAGTACCAGAACCGCGGGATGGCCCTCCTCGACCTGATCGGCGAGGGCAACGTCGGCCTGATGACCGCCGCACGGAAGTTCGACCCCGATCATGGCGTGAAGTTCATCTCGTACGCGGTGTGGTGGATCCGCCAGTCGATCCTGGCCGCACTGGCGCGCCACGGGAGGATCGTGCGCGTCCCGCTCAACCGCACGGCGGACCTCTCGCGGATACTGCGCGCCGCCGAGACGCTTCGGAGTGAGCTGCAGCGTGAGCCCACCCCCGAGGAACTGGCCGGGTCGACCGGACTCACGCTTGACGTGGTGCTGTCGCTGGCGTCGCTCAACACCGCCGACGTCCGGCTTGATGCGCCGCTCTCGCCCGACAACGACCGCGCCATGGCTGACCGGTTCGTGGCCGACGGGAGCAGCGACACCGAGACCGAGGTGATGGGTCGGCTGCTCGTCGAGGAGGTGGACAAGGCGATGCAGACCCTGCAGCCACGCGACGCCAAGGTGCTGCAGCTCTACTTCGGTCTCGATGGCGAGCGCGAGCACACCCTGGAGGAAATCGGTGCCATGCTCGGCATCACCCGCGAACGTGTTCGCCAGCTCCGTGACCGCGCGCTCATTCGACTCCGCGATGGCGAGGCCGGCGACGCGCTCCGCAGTTTCGCCGCCTGAGAGATCCGATCGACCCGATTCTGCCGTACCCCCTCCGCAAGCAAGAAGGAATCATTTCCCTGATCTTCTCTTCGGAGTGTCACGTCATGCGCCGTACCCTGCTTCAGTTCACTGCCGCCGCCCTCATGGTCGGCTTCGCGGTTCCCGCGAGCGCCCAGAATCCGATGGTTGGTGGCAAGGAGATGTTCCCCAGCAAGGACATCATCGACAACGCCGTCAACTCGGCGGATCACACCACGCTGGTCGCCGCAGTCAAGGCTGCGGGCCTGGTCGAGACCCTCAAGGGGAAGGGACCGTTCACGGTCTTCGCTCCCACCAATGCCGCGTTCGAGAAGTTGCCCGCCGGCACCGTGCCGATGCTACTCGAGCCCGGGAACAAGGGCACGCTGGTCGCCGTGCTGACCTACCATGTGGTCCCCGGCAAGTACAACTCGAAACAGATTGCGTCGATGATCAAGAAGGGCGATGGCACCGCGATGCTCACGACGGTGCAGGGGGGATCGCTCTGGTTCATGATGCACGACGGCAAGCTGATGCTGAAGGATGCCAAGGGCGGGATGTCGATGGTGACGATCGCCGACGTCAAGCAGAAGAATGGCTACATCCACGTCATCGACACCGTGGTGATGCCGTAGTCGCTGAGTAGTAGCGGGGCGCACGCGCGCCCCGCGCCACCATCCCCTAGATTCCGCCCGTGCTGATCCCAATCGTATCCGCCATCGGGTCTGGCGCCCGACAGACCAGCCGGGCGCTCGCCGACCACCGAACCTGGCGCCCGATGCTGGTGCCGCAGATGCTGCGGCTGGGGGTGCAGTCGATCCCTATCGCACTCTTCATTGCGGTGTTCACCGGCATCGTCCTCGCGCTGCTCGCGTCATACATCTTCACCGGCACCGTGCCGCTCTACTTCGTCGGCGCACTCGTCGGCAAGACGATCATGATGGAACTTGGTCCGGTGCTCACCGGCATGGCCCTCGCCGGCCGGGTCGGTGCCAGCATCGCCGCCGAGCTGGGGACGATGAAGGTGACGGAGCAGGTCGACGCGCTCGAGACGCTCGCCTTCGACCCAGCCAGCTACCTCGTGGTTCCGCGCGTTCTCGCCGCCACCCTGATGTTCCCGGTGGTCACCGCCTTCGCCATCGCGCTCGGCGTGGTCACCGGCTGGATCACCGCGGTCAACCTTCTCGATCTCTCGACGGTCGAGTTCGTGAAGGGACTGCGGATGTTCTACGTCCCGAAGGACCTCTGGTTCGGACTGCTGAAGGCCGCCTCGTTCGGCGCGGCGGTGGCGCTGGCGGGTTCGCTGCGCGGGCTCAGCACGGCGGGCGGCGCGCGCGGCGTCGGGCGCGAAACGACTCGCGCCGTCGTGCTGGGGTGCGAGGCGATCCTGGTGCTCGACGCCTTCTGGGCATTGGTGCTGCTGTGATCCGCTTCGACAACCTTCACAAGCGCTTCGGCGATCGCGTCGTGCTCGACGGCTTCACCCTCGAGGTACCTACCGGCGGAACGACGGTGCTGATCGGCGCATCGGGAGCGGGGAAAAGCGTGATCCTCAAGCACGTGGTGGGGCTCATTCGTCCCGACGCCGGTCATGTCGAGGTCGATGGGCAGCGCGTCGACACCCTCGAGCGCGACGATCTCGTCGCGCTGCGCTGCAGCATCGGGTACGTCTTCCAGTTCGCCGCGCTGTTCGATTCGCTCACGATCGCCCAGAACATCAGGCTCGGACTGGAACGCCAGGGCCTCGATGAGGCCGTGATCACCGAGCGCCTGCGCGAAAGTCTCGACGTGGTGGGGCTCAGCGACGTCGATGATCGTTTCCCCGATGAACTCTCCGGCGGGATGCGCAAGCGGGTCGGAATCGCCCGAGCCATCGCCCTGAGGCCCCGTTACATTCTCTGGGACGAGCCGACCACCGGTCTCGACCCCGTCACGTCAGCGACCATGGACGACCTGATGCGCCGCACCACCGACGTTTTCGGGGTCACCAGCGTGGTGGTGACACACGACATGCGCTCGGCATTCTCGATCGGGTCGCGGATCGCCATGCTGGCCGATGGGCGCTTGCGCGCCGTCGGCACACCAGAGGAGATGCGCAACATCGACGACCCCCTGGTGCGCCGGTTCATCGAAGGACGGGCGGAATGACGACGCCACGCAGCAACTTCACGGTCGGGCTCGCCGTGCTCGGTGCCATCGCCGTGGTGATCGCGGCGGCGATCTGGCTGGGCGATCTTTCGCCCGGCGGCCCGCGCACCCTCGAGGTTGCCCGGTTCCGGACCCTGGGCGGCGTGGGGGTCGGCGATCCAGTGGTGCTGCGTGGTGTCAAGGTGGGTCGGGTCGAGGCGATCCGCCTCGCGGCGGATGACTGGGTCGAGGCCGACCTCAGGATTTCACAGCCCGACGAGGTCCCCCCGAATCCGGTCGCTATCGCCGTGTCGGCGTCGCTCTTCGGCGAGTGGCAGGTCGCGGTGATGGATTCGGCGCGTGCGCCCACCGACCCGGACATCCGGCGTGAACTGCGCGATGCACGCATCGACGCCGGCGATCGCTGGCCGGGCGCGACCCTGCCGGACGTGGGACAGCTCACCGCCCAGGCGAGCCGGATCGCGTCCGACGTCGCCGCGATCACCAACCGCATCGAGGGGGCCGTCGACTCGGTGGCGATCAGCGACATCCGCTCGAGCGTGCGCGACCTCCGTCGCATGGCCGATCAGCTTGTCTCGTTCACGCAGCAGCAAACCGGCCAACTCGAGCGCGTCGTGGACAACGCCGCGACATCGTCAGGGCAGATCGCGCGGGCCAGCGGTCATCTCGAGACCACCCTGTCCCGCATCGACTCGTCGACATCGGCGGGAGAGATCGACGCCATGGTGCGCGATGCACGCGAAGCGGCAAGCGAGCTCAAGCAGGCCAGTGGCGACCTCCGGCTGGTGACGAGCACGGCCCGCGACCAGCGTGAGCGGCTGGTGTCGATTCTCGCCAACACCGACTCGGCATTGAGCCGCCTCAACCGCGGCGAGGGGACCCTCGGCATGCTCTCCGCCGATACGATGCTCTATCGTGAGGCCACGCGAACTGTCGTGCAGCTCCGGTCGCTGCTCGCCGACATCCAGGCCAATCCGCGGCGGTACTTCCGGTTCTCGGTATTCTGACCGGCCCGCCGGACGCGCCGCGCGGGAAGGGATCGCCATCTTCAGGGGAAGAACGCGTCTTGACCAAGAAACGCGCCGAACGGGAAGTCTCAGCTGGTGGCATCGTCTTCCGTCGTGATGACGATGGCACGCCGCGGTTCCTGCTGATCCGCGACAGCTACCAGCACTGGGGATTCCCGAAGGGACACCTCGAGGACGGCGAAACGCCGGCCGCCGCGGCGCTGCGGGAGACCCACGAGGAGGCCGGCCTCGAACACCTCGTGACTGTCGGGCCGATTCGGGTGATCGACTGGCACTTCCGGTTTCGCGGCCGGTACATCCACAAGTTCTGCCACTTCTTCCTGTTCGAGTCGCCATCGGGCGACGCCAATCCCCAGGCCGATGAGGGCATCACCGCCGTGCGGTGGGAACACCTCGATCGTGCACTGGAAGTGCTGAGCTACGACAACGCGCGCGGTGTACTCCGGCGGGGCAGCGAGATGGTGCGCGCGATGGTGGCCGTCGGCGAGGGGCGGCAGCGCTCCAAGCCCGGCCCGGGACCCAGCGCGGCGAGCTGAGCGGTGGCGACCATCGCCGCCCTGCTCGATCGCCGCCCCGCGCTGGCCGCGCTCCGGCGCGCCCTGCCGCGCTCGACGGCACGCCTGCTCACCGCCCGGACCCCGGTCCAGCTCGAACGCCTGCTGCACCGCACCCTCGTCGACGCGATCGTGATCGGCGCGGAATCCGCGCGAGGCGCCGTGCTGGAGTCGCTGCGGCGTGACTATCCCGGAATTCCACTCTACCTCATGATGCCGCTGCGTTCCGACGATGCCGACGTGCTGCTCCGGGCGCACCGGCAGCGGGTTTCAGCGCTGCTGATCGAGAGTCTCGATGAACCGGTGCTGGGCGCGTTGGTCCGGCGGCACAGCGTGGAGGCGCGGAGGCGTGCCGAGCTCCTTCCGCTGGCTGACGCCCTCCAGCTCACAGCCCCGGTGCAACGGGGCGCCTGGCAGGTGGTGGTGACCGAAGCCCCGCTGGGCCTCGACACCGAAAGCCTTGCCCGCCGAATGGGGATCGCCCGGGAGACGCTCTCGCGGCAATTCGCCAGCGGCGGCGCGCCGACCATCAAGCGCGCCATCGACGCCGTACGGCTGGTGGCCGCGGCCCAGCTCCTTGGAAACCCGGCCTACCGGGTCCAGGACGCCTCCCGGTTGCTGGGTTTTTCGTCGGCGTCCCTCCTCCAGCGAACCGCCCGCCGGACGCTGGGCGTCGCCGCGCGGGAGGTGGCAGGGATCGACGCCGCGCGTTTCGTGACGCTTCTTCGGGACCCCGCCGGAGCACCCGACTGGACCTGATCCGGCGGGTTGTCGGGCTCCCGGCCTTGTGACTATTTTCACAAGCTGTGCAGGAATTTGTGCGATTCACCCTTGACGACTGAGCGACATGGCGACGGATTCGATGCTGCGGCCCGGCGAACTGAAGTCCATCCTCCTCCGCGAAATCGAGGCTGCCGATCTCGGCTCGATGGACGTGAACGATGTCGGCACCGTCCTCGAGGTGAAGGACGGTGTCGCGCTGATCTACGGCCTGCGGAGCGCGATCGCCGGCGAGATGCTGGAGTTCACCGCCCGTGAGACGGGTGAGGTGATCATCGGGCTGGTGCTCAACCTCGAGCAGGACTCGGTGGGCGCCGCGATCATGGGTGACTACCTGAAGCTCAAGGAAGGCGACGAGGTGCGCTGTACCGGCCGCCTGCTTGAGGTTCCCGCCGGTCCATCGCTGCTCGGTCGCGTGGTGGACGGGCTCGGTCGTCCGGTGGACGGGCTCGGCGCCACCGAGGGCACGTCCGCGCGTCCGGTCGAGTTCATGGCACCCGGCATCATCGTCCGCACCCCGGTGCACGAACCGATGCAGACCGGCGTCAAGGCGATCGACTCGATGATCCCGATCGGCCGCGGCCAGCGCGAGTTGATCATCGGCGACCGCGGCACCGGCAAGACGGCGATCGCGATCGACACGATCATCAACCAGAAGGGCACCGGCGTCGTCTGTGTGTACGTGGCGATCGGCCAGAAGCGCTCGACGGTCGCGACGGTGGTCGAGAAGCTCAAGGCGGCCGGTGCGATGGACTACACCATCGTTGTCGTCGCCTCGGCCTCCGACCCGGCGCCACTGCAGTTCATTGCACCGTACACCGGGACCGCGCTCGCCGAGTACTTCATGTACGAGGAGGGGAAGGCGACGCTGTGTGTGTACGACGACCTCTCGAAGCAGGCGGCGGCGTATCGACAGATGTCGCTTATCCTGCGGCGCCCGCCGGGTCGCGAGGCCTATCCCGGCGACGTGTTCTACCTGCACTCGCGCCTGCTGGAGCGCGCGGCGAAGCTCGACACCGATCCCAAGGTTCTGACACTCGACCCGCGCATCAAGGTGCCGGGCGGATCACTGACGGCGCTGCCGATCATCGAGACCCAGGCCGGCGACGTGTCGGCGTACATCCCGACGAACGTGATCTCGATCACCGACGGACAGATCTTCCTCCAGACCGACCTCTTCTTCGCCAACGTCCGTCCCGCGGTCGACGTCGGTCTCTCGGTTTCGCGCGTCGGCGGCGCGGCGCAGATCAAGGCGATGAAGAAGGTGGCTGGCCCGCTGCGCCTCTCGCTGGCGCAGTACCGTGAGCTGGAGGCGTTCGCCCAGTTCGGCTCCGACCTCGATGCGGCAACCCAGCGCCAGCTCGCACGGGGCGCCCGCATGGTCGAGGTCCTGAAGCAGCCGCAATACCAGCCCGTCCCGGTCGAGGAGCAGGTGGTCGTGCTGTACGCCGTGACGGAGGGATACCTCGACCCGATCGCGGTCGAGAACGTCCGCCAGTGGGAACGTGACATGCTTGCATGGATGCGATCGTCGCGCCCGCAGGTGCTCGAGGGAATTCGGGAAAAGAAGGCACTGGATGACGCGGTCGTCGCCGACCTGAAGTCGGCGCTCGAGGCGTTCACCCCGATGTTCAAGCCCGAGTAAGATGGCTTCCTCGAAGGCACTCAAGGGACGGATCCGTTCCGTCACCAACACGCGGAAGATCACGCGTACGATGGAGCTGGTTGCGACGTCGAAGCTGAAGCGCGCACAGGACCGTGTGATCGCGGCACGGCCCTATGCCGACGCATTGCGATCGGTGATCGCCGACCTCGTGACGCCGGAGCTGGCGGAACAGTTCCCGCTGCTGCGCCAGCCGCTGCCGCCCGCCAAGGGCGGTCCGGCGCGCGCGGTGCTGATCCTCCTCACGTCGAATCGCGGGCTCGCCGGCGGATTCAACGCCAACCTGATCAAGGAAGCCCGGCGGCGGATCACCGCGCTGGAGGCAGAGGGCTACACCGTCGAGCTGATCGGTGTCGGCAAGAAGGGCGTGGGCTACTTCAAGTATGTCGGCCGGACGTTCGCGAGCGAGCGCCCCGACATCGGCGACCGCCCGACGGCTGAACACGCCGGCTCGCTGGTCGAGACGCTGGTCGAGGAGTTCGCGGCGGGCACGATCGGGGTCGTCGAACTGGTGCAGTCCCAGTTCATCTCGGTGATGGATTCGCCGCCGGCAACTGTCCGGATCCTTCCGGTCGCGGCCCCGGCACAGGGCACGAGGGAAGGGATCCGACACGACTACATCCTCTCGCCGGACCCGGCCACGCTGCTGGAGAAGGTGCTGCCGCTCTATGTGCGAAACATGGTGTACCGCGGCCTCGTCGAGACGGTCGCGGCTGAGCAGGCGGCTCGGCGCACCGCGATGAAGAACGCGACGGACAACGCTGGCGACATCATCGACGCACTCAAGCGGACCTACAACCGGCAGCGCCAGGCGCAGATCACGCAGGAGATTGCTGAGCTGGTCGGCGGTGCGGCGGCATTGCAGGGCTAGAGGAGAAGGGAGAGGGGAGAAGCGAGAAGGGAGAGGGGAGGAGTTCGAACGGGCTGGAGGATCGGGAGCAATCTCTCTTCTCTCTTCTCCCTTCTCCATTTGCCAACGAGGGCTTTCTGAATGAGACGATCATGACCGCAACTGCACCAGTTTCAACCTCCGGCACCATCGTCCAGGTCATCGGACCGGTGCTCGACATCGAGTTCACGCCGGGCCAGCTGCCGGAGCTCTACAACGCGCTCGTGGTCGAGGACTCGACCGGGCCGGTACCGGTGCGCCTTGTCGCCGAGGTGCAGCAGCACATCGGTCGAAACCAGGTGCGGGCGGTCGCGATGAGCTCGACCGACGGAGTCACCCGTGGCATGACCGCGGTCGACACCGGTGCCGCGGTGTCGGTACCGGTTGGCGACGCGGCGCTCGGCCGGATCCTCAACGTGCTGGGCGAGCCGATCGATGGTGGCGAGCCGATCCCAGCCGACACGCCGCGATGGGCGATCCACCGCGCGGCCCCGTCGTTCACCGATCTGGAGCCGAAGACCGAGGTGCTCGAGACCGGCATCAAGGTGGTCGATCTCATCTCGCCGTTTGTGAAGGGCGGCAAGATCGGCCTCTTCGGTGGCGCCGGCGTCGGCAAGACGGTCGTGATCATGGAACTCATCAACAACGTCCAGAAGGGACACGGCGGCAAGTCGGTGTTCTGCGGCGTCGGTGAGCGCACCCGCGAGGGGAACGACCTCTACCTCGAGATGAAGGAATCGGGCGTGCTCGATTCATGTGCCCTGATCTACGGCCAGATGAACGAGCCGCCGGGGGCGCGCCTGCGGGTCGGCCTCTCCGGACTCACCGTTGCAGAGTACTTCCGCGACGTCGAGGGCCAGGACGTGCTGCTGTTCGTCGACAACATCTTCCGCTTCACGCAGGCGGGCGCAGAGGTCTCAGCGCTGCTGGGCCGGATGCCGAGCGCCGTCGGATACCAGCCGACGCTGGCCACTGAAATGGGCGACCTGCAGGAGCGCATCACCTCGACGCGCAACGGCTCGATCACGTCGGTGCAGGCGATCTACGTACCGGCCGACGACCTCACCGACCCGGCGCCGGCGACGGCGTTCGCGCACCTCGACGCCACGGTCGTGCTCTCCCGCGCCATCTCCGAACTCGGCATCTACCCGGCCGTCGACCCGCTCGACTCGACGTCGCGCATCCTGGCGCCGCAGTTCATCGGACAGCGGCACTACGACGTCGCGATCGGACTGCAGCGTACGCTGCAGCGCTACAAGGCGCTTCAGGACATCATCGCGATTCTCGGCATGGATGAGCTCTCCGAAGAGGACAAGCTGATCGTCGGTCGCGCGCGCCGGCTGCAGAAGTTCCTCTCGCAGCCGTTCCACGTCGCCGAGCAGTTTACCGGTTTCCCCGGCAAGTACGTCAAGCTCGAGGACACCATCGCATCGTTCGAGCGGGTACTCTCGGGCGAGTTCGACCAGCTCCCCGAACAGGCGTTCTACATGCAGGGTGGCATCGAGGACGTGATCAAGCGGGCGCAGGAACTCAAGGGCTGATGAAGATGCGAGTCACGGTCATCTCTCCCGAAGCCGCCGTGTTCGATGGCGAAGCCGATGCGGTCACCGCGCCAGCGTTCGACGGCCAGATCGGCATCCTCGCCAATCATGCCCCGCTGATGACGGTGCTGGGCGACGGCACGCTGGTGATCCGCGCGGGAGGGTCGTCGCGGCGTTTTCACGTGAACGGCGGGTTCCTGCAGGTGGTACAGAACACCGTCCGGGTGCTGGCGGAACAGGTCGAGGCGGTGTCCGATGCGGCGTAACGGAGCGATGGTCGCGGCCCTGGTGCTGGCGGCGGCCCCACTGGCGGCCCAGTCTACCGGCACGCCGGTGTACGCGGCGCCCTACCGGGCTTTCTCGAACAGCGAAATCGGTGTGTCGTTTTCCGATCCCGGGCCGGGATTCGCGCTCGAAGGATCATATCGGATCGGCTTCGGCCCGACGATCGATGGTGGCGTTCGCGGCGGTCTTGCCGATGGAAAGGGTCGCAACGCAGCGCTGCTGGTCGGCGTCGATGGCCGCGCTCGCGTGCTGGATCATTCCGAGGCGTTCCCGGTCGACGGATCGTTCACGTTCGGCTTCGGCATTTCGTCATCGGGCGGCAACACGGTTGCGATGCTGCCGATCGGATTCACGATGGGTCGCCGCATTCTGGTCGACGGGTCGAACCTCACGCTGGTGCCCTACGTGCATCCCGTGCTCACGCCGCTGTTCGGCGACGCGGACGGCATCGACCTCTCGATCGGCTTCGGCGTCGATCTCCGCCTCACCCCCAGGCTCGACCTGCGCTTCAGTGCCGCGATCGGCGACCGCGATGGCATCGGCTTCACGGTGGCGTTCCTCCGCTAGCACTCAACAGCGTTTCCGGAGTCTTCATGCGCCGCCTCGTTCCGCTCCTCACCGCCTCGTTGCTCGCAACCGCCACGATTCGGGCCGGCGCCCAGGTCCTCGGGCTCCCAGTGGTCAATAACGGCGTCCCGACTGGCCTTGCGTTCGCGGCCGACGTCGGATTTGCCAACGAGGACGCGGGCAAGGGCAAGGCCATTGGCGCCCACGCAGCCTTCGGCATCGGGTTGCTCGGCCTCACCGCGTCGGTCGCGCGGTTTGATCCCAAGAACGATGACGCGATCATCTCAGCCGGCCTCTCCGCGACGCTCCGCCTGTTCGGTGGACCGCTGATGCCGTTTCGCGTCCTGCTGCAGGGTGGAGTGGCGCACTGGCGACAGGATCTGGCAAGCATCGAGGGGCCAGTCACCGCCAAGACCACGCGGGTTCCCGTCTCGCTCGGTTTTGCCGCGACCATCCCCAACCCCGCCTTCGCCATCAAGCCCTGGCTCGCACCCCGTATCGACATCTTCCGGACCTCCTTCGATGGCGGGTTGGAGGCCGGGTCGTATACCGATTCAGATTTTGCGATCGCCGGGGGCATCGACGTGTCGATGCTGAACGGCCTGACCCTCCGCGCCGCATACGACAGGATCTTCCGCGACGGCGGCAAGCCCTCGATCCTGAGCATCGGAGTCGGATTCGCACCCTGATCCGGGTTTTCGCGTCTGCGATTCCCGGCATGTTTCTCTCGCACCGGAGTTGACCATGCGGACTCGCCTGCTTGCGTTCTGCCTCCCGTTCGTGCTCGCCACACCCGCGGCTGCACAGGACCTGATGGAGGACATGCACCGCGATGTCACCGAGGTGCAGACAAAGTTTGTCGACTTGGCACGCGCGATTCCCGATTCGGTGTACGCGTGGCGGCCCGGCGTCGCGCGGTCGGTGCGCGAGACGCTGCTGCACGTGGCATCGGACAACTACCTGATCCCGATTGCGATGGGGAAACCCGCACCCGCCGGCACTGGTATAAGCGCGACGGACATGGCGACGCTGGCGACCTACGAGAAGCGATCGCTGACGAAGGAGCAGGTGATTGCCGAACTCGAGGCGTCGTTCGCGCACCTTCATGAGGCGATGGGCCTCACCTCCGACCACAACCTGGTGGAGATCATCAAGTTCTTCGGACAGGATTGGACCAGGCAGCGTGTGATGGTGCTCACCGTGACCCACCTTCACGAGCATCTTGGCCAGATGATCGCGTATGCGAGAAGCAACGGGGTGACGCCGCCCTGGAGTCGTTGAAGGCCTGGAACGGCTCCGTTCGCGGACTTGGCCCCGGCGCTGACAGCCGGGGCTTGTTTTTGTCCAGTATCTGTTCATATTCTGTTCAAGGCCTGTCCAGTCCGGACGCCTGCTGACTCTTCCTGGAGATGAAATGCGACGCGTGTTCACCCTCGTTGGCCTCGCCGGCGCCGCCATGGCGGCCCCGCTCGCGGCTCAGTACAGCTCCCCAGCGTGGTTCGTCGAGGCCCGTGTCGGCGCGATGGTGCCGACGTTCGACATTGCCGACGACATCAAGACCGGATCCGCATTCGGTGGCACCATTGGCTACCGCATCGGATCGCGGCTGAGCCTCCTCGGTGAGCTCGATTACGGCAAGCATGACGACAAGGAGACCGAAACGGTCGAGGTCACCACCACCCACTTCATGGCGAAGGTCGGTTACGCCCTGATGGAGCCGCGTGAGCGCGGGCTGGGCGTGTCGCTCAACCTTGGCGCGGGAGCGGTGAAGTTCGACGTTGATGGCGGATCGTCCTACACCTATCCGGCGATCAACGCCGGCGCCAAGATCACCTACGGATTCACTCGTTCGATTGCGCTCGTTCTCTCACCCCAGGGCGACATCATCTTCGGGAAGGAAGAGGAGATCGGCACGTCCAACGCCTGGGTCTGGCCGGTCACGGCTGGCCTGCGGTTTACCTTTTGAGCAGGGAGCATTCCATGAAACCACTCGACATGATCGCTGTCATCCTCCTGATCGTTGGAGGACTCAACTGGGGCCTGATCGCGGCGGCGAACTTCGACCTCGTCGCGGTGATTACCGGCGCTGGCGCCTTCGGCGACAAGAACATCCTTGGCGTGATCATTTACGGACTGGTGGGGCTGTCGGCGATCTATCTCGCCTTCAACCTTGCCGCCTTCCGCCGCGACCGCGCGTGACCGACCGCTGGTGTCCCGGTTCTGCCAACAGCGGCCGAGCCGGGGCATCCGCAGCCGCGGGAGTAATGCGGCGGCTCCGGCATGGATTTCATCGGTGCATCACCGCACCTCCGGTCCATCCTTCCATTCGCAGCGCGGCATGACCGCTCCCGATCCTACCGCAACCCTGTCGATCGGCGCGCTGGCCGCCGCAACCGGGATCCCCGCCGACACACTTCGAACCTGGGAACGCCGGTACGGGTATCCGACGGCGCGCCGCAAGCCGTCCGGCCACCGGGTGTATCCGTTCGAGATGGTCGAGCGCCTTCGGCGTATCGCCGACCTGATCGCGCGGGGGCATCGTGCTGGCGAAGTCGTCAACGCCTCCGACAAGGCGCTCGGCCATCTCGGAGATGCGGGTGTTGCGACCAGGAAGCGCCCGACTCCGCCATCTGCGAGCGGTCCCGCGGCACTCGACGATCTCCTCCGTGCCGCGGCGGACTTCGATACCACCACGCTTCGTCGGTCATTCGAGTTTGACTGGGCCCATCGGGGGCCGATCGACTTTTTGGAGGAGCGGGCCGCACCCTTTCTGAGGGCAATCGGCAGGGCATGGGAGACCGGCGATCTGGACATTCGGCACGAGCACGTTGCATCGGCGTGCCTCGGCGACTTCCTCCGATCGGTTCGTGCGCCGCACGACGCGACCGCGCATGGTCCAGTGGTGGTGCTCGCGACCCTGTCGGGAGAGCGGCACGGCCTCGGGCTGCAGATGTGCGCCACGGTGTTCGCCCTGGCAGGGTGGCGGTCTGTCTTGGCGGGGGTCGACACGCCGCCCGATGAGGTGGCGAAGCTGGCCGCCGAGACCGGCGCGCGGGCAGTCGCGATCAGTGTCGTCCAGCCTTCGGGCAAGCCAGTTGTCAGGGCGGTCGCGTCGTTACGCCGTTCGCTCCCGGCCCGGATCGCGCTGCTGGTTGGCGGATCGGGGATTGACGCCGAGAGCGCCATGGTCGGCCTGCAGGTGATTCCGGACCTTCGTGCGCTTGACCGATGGGTGCGGGGTAGGCGGGGCTGATCATCCGCGGGCCGCGGTGGCTGAACCGCTTTCGGGAAACAGCCTGTCGAGCAACTTCGCTGAACGCTCTGCGGCGCCCCGGTTCGCATCGAGCGTGGCTCGTGCGGCATTCCCCGCATTCCGCTGCTGCGCAGGGTCGGTGAGCAGCTCGAGCCACCACGTTGCGAGCGCAATCTCCGGATTCACCGCTGGAAGTCGTCGCAATGCACCGGCGTCGGCAAGCATCCGCGCGTCTGCGGATCCACGATCGTGCGGCCCGATGATGATGGGGCGCGACCACGCGGCCGGCTCGAGTACCGAATGAATTCCCGCCGTGCCCCAACCTCCACCCACGTACGAAATCCCGCCGTGCTGGTACAACGATGCGAGCACGCCGGTTCGATCCACAATCACCAGCGGAGCCGTATCGGCGCCAACCGCGCCGAGGCGCACGGCAGGTTGAAGCCCCGCCGCTGCGATGGTCGCATCCAGTGTCGCGATGTGCGCGTCGGAGGGTTCGTGCGGCGCGACAACCAGCCGCGCATCGGGCCGGGCTTGCCGAACCGCCGCGAACGCACCGATCAGGAACTTCTCGTCGGCGGGCCAGGTGCTGCCCGCGACGAGGGTGAGCGCGGGATCGCCTGCCAGCAGGCCAATACCGGGAGGTGCATGGTCTACGAGCACGAGCACGGAGTCGATGCGGGGATCACCGGTTACCGTGATGCATTCTGGGTCAGCACCGAGGGTGGCGAGGCGGTCGGCATCTTCTCGGCCCACCGCGCCGATCGTGGCGAGCGACGCGTACCCCGGCGCGAGCAGCGCGCGAGCGGGCCACCGCAACCGACCGCTATCGGCGAGCACCGTGGCGGCAACCAGCGCGACGGCGGTCCCCCGAGCAGCGGCGCGGGTTGCGAGTTCCGGCCAGAGGTCGAGTTTCGCGAAGACCAGCAGGTCGGGCGAAAGCGCGTCGAGCGCGGCATCGATGTCGCCGACACGGTCGTAGGGCAGGTACGACACGAGATCGGCAGGCATGGCGGCACCGAGCGATTCGGCGGAGGGCGAAAAGTGCGTGAAGACCACCTGGAATTCCGGGCGGAGGGTGCGGAACGCCTCCAGCACGGCCCGCGCCTGCAACCCCTCACCCACCGACGCGGCATGAAACCATGCAAGCGGACGAGAACGCTCCCGATGCGCCGCCGACCACTCGGCCATTCGGCCCGGCGCAGCGAGGCGCTGCATGTGGGCATTGCGCTGGCGGCCTTGACGCTGGAGCATCGGCCAGGCAGCAAGCGCGACGCGAACGAATGCGCGGTACGCAGGGGAGGTGTGGGCTGGGGTTCGACCACGGGCAGCGCGCGGGGTCTCAGGCATCAGAGACTACATCACCGTGGTTCGAGCGCGTCGATCGGGTCCACCCGGGAAACGAGGCAGTCGGGGCAGATCCCGTGGCTGAACCGCGTGCGGGTGTGACGCGAGATGTGCCCCTCGACGGTGTCCCAGGCGTCGTCGTCGTCCCGGATCTTCCGGCAGTAGGAGCACATCGGCAGGATCTCGCGCAGCGTCCGGAGTTCCGCCAGCGCCGCAGTCAGCTGCGCCACCAGTTGCTCCCGCTCGGCGTCCGCCTGCTTCTTCGCGGTCACGTCCCGCGCCACCGAGTAGATCATGCTCACCGAGGCGTCGGGGGTCGCGTTCCAGAGCAGCCAGCGGTACGAACCGTCCTTGCACCGGTACCGATTCTCGAACGCGATCGCCTGACCGCCGGAGCGAACCAGGCCATTCTGTGCGACGGTGCGCTCGCGATCCTCGGGATGCACGAACTCGATGAATGGCCGGGATGTCAGCTCCTCGGCAGTGAACCCGAGGGTCCGCTCCCATGCGGGGTTCACTCGCTTGAAGTACCCGTTGAAGTCGACAAAACAGAGCAGGTCGATCGAGGCTGCAAAGAATCGGTCTTCGGTGGTCGGATTCAACACCCATCTCCTGTTTCGGCACCGTACGCAATGACCAGCCAATTTAGCCACGGGCGCGATCGGTTGCAGGTTGGGCATCGGCGCGCATTCCAGCCCGTCCACCTCGAGGTGCTGCCCTGGGTCAGGGTGGCGGCGTACCTTTGATGGAGTTCCCGCCATTCATCCTCCCTGCCAACGGAGCCGTACGTGGCTGAGCGATGCGTTTGGTCCCTCCTTTCCGTCCTGTTGTTGGCGGGCTGCGCGATCTCCGGCAACGCCGGCTCCGGGGGTTCCTCCACTCCCGATTCGGCGTTGATCACGGCGATCCTCGCCGCCGAGGACCGCCGAGCCGCTGATGATCCGGCGCTCGCACTGGGTTCGCAGCATCGCGACCCGCAGGTGTCGGCGCTGGCTCGGCGGGCCGTCGCCCGCATTGCCGATTCCACGTTTGCGCAGCGCAACGAGTTTCCCGTTGCCGCCCCGCCGGTGTGGCCCGAGCCAGCATGGCGCCTCCGCTACCGGGCACTTGCGTTGAGCCGGACCGACTGCGCCGCGATGGCGGCCGCATTTGCCGACCCGTCCTGGCTGGTGCGCCTTCGGGCGGCCGACGTGGTGGCGGACACGTGCGCCGGCGACACCCGCATCGTTGGCACGCTGCGGGAGTGGATCGACGCCCTGCCGTCCGACGTCAGTCGGCGCACCGCAGGAAGTGTGTCATGGCACGCTGCTGCGCACGCGATGGTGACACTTGCCCGCCTCCAGCCCGCGCTCGCGTCGCCCATCGTGCGGCGGCTTGCCGCCCATTCAAGCGCACACCTGCGGGAGTACGCAGCGCGGGCGGCCACCGCCGCGGGTGCCACCGATGTGCTGCGCACCCTGGCGCGAGACCGCGACGCGAACGTTCGCGCGACCGCAATCGAGGCACTCGGTCGCGGCACAGGTCACGCCGACGATTCGCTGTTCGTGGCCGCGCTCGCCGCGACCGAGCCGCAGGTGGTGCGCGTCGCCGCGACCGCATTGGTCGGATCGACCGACCCGACCGCCCGTCCCGCACTGACCGCGGCGCTTGCAACGTGGATTGCCCGCCAGCATGACACGGAACGCGACGTGCGCGTGGCTCTCCGGACTGCGCTTGGCCAGTCAGCCGTCGATCCCGCGCCACGCGCGCGTCGTCCGCCGCTGCCGGTGAGCGTGGTGGCGCTTGCCCGCGGCGCTGATGTCCGACTCCGAGTCACCATGGCAGCAGCGAGCGGTGGCGGCTCGTTCGTTGTCCGCATGCGGGGCGACATTGCGCCGATCACCGGGGCGCGCATCCTCGACCTGGTCGATCAGGGGTACTACAACGGGACAGGATGGCACCGGGCCGAGCACGACTTCGTGATCCAGGGTGGCAGCCCGGGTGAGAACGAGTATGTCGGCGCGAGCCCGTTCTTCGTCGATGAGCTCGGCCTGGTGCCGCACCTGCGGGGCACGATCGGCATGAGCACCCGTGGTCACGACACCGGTGACGGACAGTGGTTCGTCAATCTTCGCGACAACCTCCGGCTGGGGCGTGACTACACCGTTTTCGCGGAGGTCGTGGAGGGGATCGATGTGGTCGACGGGGTCATGGAGGGTGACGTCATCGCGTCCATCGTGCGGGTTAGATAGGCCGCCCTGCCACCTGGCCTCCTGCCACTCGCGGCGATGCCAGGACCGAAAATCCATCGCGGGTATTGCGACTCGACCGGATCGTTCGTAAACTGGATTGTCCGCCCGATTTCAACCCGCCGCCGAAGGAGGTGATCCCTTGTCTAGTGATTCCAGTAGCAGTGCCAGCTCGACCAGGGCACACGATCGCCAGGACGGCGTTCGGTAGGTATCCGCCCGGCCGTGCCGAGGCGATCGTCTCGAGCTGGCCTGTTACGCCCGCG
>JACDBX010000064.1 GCA_013694695.1 Gemmatimonadales bacterium
AGAGCGTGCCCGCAGCGTCGCCCGCTCCTGACTCCCGTGCGAGGCGCTCGGCAACGGTCGCGAGCACCACGAGGTAGTTGGCGGCGAACACCGCGCCGGCGTGATAGCGGCGCTTCCCGTCGGCGTCGAGTTCGATCACCGGCGTCATGCCGAGTGATGTTGCGAGATCGCGCGCCGTGGCCACGGCGCGACGATCGCCCTCGAGCACGGCCGGAGTGCGGTCGAGCAACTCAGGTTCGCCCGCCGGCGCAACGAACGTCATGAGCGGATGTATCGAGCCGAGCGCGGCTCCGGTGGCGTCGAGCGCAGCCAGGGCCGATCGATCGTGCATCCCCGAACAATGCAGGACGACGTGCCGCGGGGTGATGCGCCCCAGTCGGGCCAGTTCATCGGCCACGGCACCGATGGCATCGTCCGGCACGGCCGCCAGCACCACATCTGCGGCGTGCAGTGCGTCGCTCCATGACCCGACCGATACGAGCCCGCCCGACACCGCCTGCCCGCCTCGCGTGAGCATCGTCACCACATGGCCCGCATGCGACAGGGCGCGTCCGAGCGAAAGCCCGACGCGCCCTGCGCCCACGATGGCGATGGCCGCCTTGGTCACGGCGCTCGCGAGGCCTGCAGCATCAGCGCCGCGGGTGTGGGCGATGCGTCGAGCAGCGTCACGCCTGCCTGCACCTGCGGATCACTGGCGGCGCGCCGACGCAGCTCGGCCTCGCGCCCGAAGACGTAGCGCGCCACCTCGAAGGCGATATGCTCGTCCATCAGGCTGCGCCCGGCGGCCTGCGCTCCGGGCGAAAGCGTGACGCCCTTGGCGGCCAGGCGAGCGACGACTGCCTGGCGCAGCGCGTCGTCGACCACAAATGCCTCACTGGTGACGGTGCGCTTCTGTTTCGCGTCGATCGCGGTGGCGACAAGCGCGTCGCGATACGAAGCGACGTCACTCCCAAGCGCCTTTCCGAACTCCTTCTCGGGATCGGTCAGCGTGTCGGCGCGCACGATGCGATCGGGTACGATCCCACCGCCGCCCTTCACCGTCCTGCCACCCACCGTCTTGAATGTCGGCAGGGTATCGACTCGCGCCGAATCGGTGCCGGCGGCCTGCAACTGAACCTGGCGAACCTGATCTGCCTCGTTCTTTGCGGTACGCTGGATCGTCCGACCGCTCGGCGTGTACCACCGCGCCGTGGTCAGCTTCAGCGCGCGGTTGGGGGGAAGCCGGAAGAGCGACTGCACCAGCCCCTTGCCGAAGGTCGGCGTGCCCACGACGACCGCCCGGTCGTTGTCCTGCAGCGCCCCCGCGATGATCTCGGCGGCGCTGGCGGAGTATTCGTTGACCAGCACCACCACGGGCATCTCAGGCCACAGCTGTGGGGCGGCATCCGCAAAAGACTTCGACGTCCCCTGCGCGCGCCCGCGCGTCGACACGATCTGCTGCCCCTGATCGAGGAAAAGGTCGGATACGGCGACGCCCTGGTCGAGGAGCCCGCCCGGGTTCGCGCGCAAATCGAGGATCAGGCGCTTCATCCCCTGCTTGCGGAGGTTGTTGATCTCCTCCTTCAGCTCGCTGGCCGACGTCTCGCTCACCGGGTTGAGGACAACGATCCCGGTCGAGCCCTGCAGCATCGTGCCGGGCTGCACCGAGCGGTTGTGAATGGTCTCGCGGACGATGGTGAACGGAAGCAGTGCCGCCAATCCCGGACGCCGGACCTTGATCTCGATCTTGGTGCCCGGCGCCCCGCGGAGCACCTTGAGTGCCTCGTCCTGCTTGAGCCCCTGCGTGGTCTTGCCGTCGACCTCGACCACCTGATCGCCGGCCTGCAATCCGGCGCGCTCGGCCGGCGTGTCGGGTAGCGGTGCCACCACGGTGATCCAGCCGTCACGCACGTCGATCTGCATGCCGAGCCCGCCGTAGTTGCCGGTGGTCGCCTCGATCAGTTGCTTGTAGTCGTCCCCTTCAACCAGCGACGAGTACGGATCATTGAGCTCGGCGAGCAATCCCTCGGTCGCCTTGTGATACAGGTCCTCACGGGACAGCGAATCGACGAAGTACTCGCTCACCGTGCCGAGCACCTCGTTGAAGAGCTGCGGCGAGGCAACTCGTGATGGCGTGGCATCGACGCGCGCGCCCTGCATCATCCATCCACCCGCGAAGAACGATAGCGCGCAAATGAAGGCGATGAGCGGCCAGCGCGCGCGGGAAGGCGATTGGTTCGGTGTCTGCTGTTGCATGCCGTGCACTACTCCGGACGGGGATGAAACGTTTCGGGACGAGCTGCAACACAGAGTGCCCACGCCGATGCGAGGACTCGCCCGGGGGACGAGTGCGCATCGAGATGAAACACCCCCGGCCCGTGGGCATCGCGGTACGCTGCAGCAACACGCTCGTGGAAGGCCACGGGCTCCCGCTCCAGGCGGTCCGCGCCCTTGCCCATCAGCGCCTGCCGCTGCCTGCCCTCCGCGGGGTCCAGGTCGAGCACCAGCGTCAAGCCGGGCACGAGGCCGCCGGTGGCGGCCGCGTTGACCCACTTGACCTGCTCCAGCGGGAGTCCGCGGCCGGCGCCCTGATACGCCAGGGTCGACAGGTCAAACCGATCTGAAACCACCGTGGTTCCGCGCTCGAGCGCGGGACGGATCACCCTCGTCACCAGATCAGACCGGGCGGTGACCATGTAGAGCAGCTCGGCCTCGGCGGTCCACGGCCGCGCCGCGTCGAGCAACTCACTGCGAAGCGCCTCGGCAACCGGCGTTCCGCCGGGCTCCCGAACCGCCATCACATCGACACCATCCTCGCGCATCCGCGCGAGCAACGCCTGGGCGAGCGTGGTTTTCCCCGATCCCTCGGGTCCCTCGAGGACGAGGAAGAAACCGCGACCCATCAGAGCGTGATGATCCCGCTGGTGGCACCGCGCTCGATGCCGTCACCGATCGATTGGTTCACCTTGGTCATCAGCTTGTCGACATTGGCGCGCGCAACCAGGTAAGCCTGCCCCACCGGCGACAACTCAAACTCGCGCAACGTCGACTCGTACTCCTTGGCCTGCTCGTCCTCGGGCGCCTGCCCCTGCGCCATGAGCTGGTCGAAGTCGCGGGTGAGCCGCGAGATGGTTTCGAGCCGGGTCTGCGCCTCGGGGTCTTCACGCAGCGCGCCCTCGGCGCGACGCAACGCCTTGTATTCGTTCGACTGGCCGATCAGGCGGCCGAGTTCCTGTGCCTTGTCCTCGATCACTGCAATTTCTCCTGTCGCGCGAGGAGGAACCGCGCACGACCGAACAAGTCATCCTGCACCATGACACCGGACCAGCCCGATGCCCCTGCGAGCTGCGCCGACTGCGCAGCCCGACGACAGTCCACCTCGATCGCGAGCCAGCCGCCCTCCCGCACCACAGAGCGGGCGGCGATGAGCAGGCGCCGGGTGGCGTCCAGCCCGTCGGCGCCGCTCAAGAGCGCCATGGCTGGCTCGTGGTCACGCACGCCAGCATCGAGAGCCTCGTACTCCGCCGTCGCAATGTAGGGCGGGTTGGAAACGAGAAGGTCGACCACACCGGTGAGCGGTGCCACGAGGTCGCCCTCCAGCCATGTCACGGCGAGTCCGGTCCGCTCACTGTTGCTGCGCGCCAGGGCGACCGCGTCGGGCGAAAGGTCGATCCCGATCACCTCGTCGAAGTCCCCCTCATCTGCGAGCGCAAGCGCGATCGCCCCCGAGCCAGTGCAAACATCTGCGGCGCGACCGCTGCGCACCCGCGCAAGCACCGCCTCGACCAGTCCCTCGGTTTCCGGGCGCGGGATCAGGCCGCGCCGATCGGCGTTCAGCGTCAGCCGGCGAAATCCGGCCACACCGGTCACATACTCCACCGGCTCGCCAGCGGCCAGACGCTGGGCAGCCACAACCAATCGCTCCGCATCGCGCTCGGGCACGCCTGTGCCAGTCGCGGTCAATGGATCGCCGGGCAGCCCGAGATCGCGCCACAGCCGGCCGGCGGTGCGTCGTGGCTGCTCGACAGCTGCTGAGCGGAGGATGGTCGCGACCTGCGCGATCAGGTCGGCTGCCGTGGCCGACGTGTCACGCATCGTCCGACTCCGCTCGTGACGCGGCGCGGAGCGCATCGAGCAATTCGTCCAGACGACCATCCATCACATCGTCGATGTTGTGCACCGACAGGTTGATGCGATGGTCGGTGATCCGGCTCTGCGGGAAGTTGTAGGTGCGGATCTTCCCAGACCGATCGCCGGTGCCGACCATCGCGCGTCGGGTGGCGGAGCGCGACGCCTCCTGCTCTGCGATCATCCGGTCGAGGAGTCGGGCGCGCAGCACCTCCATCCCCTTGAGCTTGTTCTGCAACTGCGACTTCTGGTCCTGCTGGCTCACCACGAGCCCGGTGGGGATATGGGTGATCCGCACCGCCGAATCGGTGGTGTTCACGCTTTGTCCACCCGGGCCCGACGCGCGGAAGACGTCGATGCGCAGATCCTGCGGATCAATCCGGACATCGACCTCCTCAGCCTCGGGGAGGATCGCGACTGTCGCCGCAGACGTATGAATCCGGCCCTGCGTCTCGGTGGCCGGCACCCGCTGAACGCGGTGTACCCCCGATTCGAAGCGGAGCAGCCCGTAGGCACCACCACCGCGAACCGCGACGATCGCTTCCTTGACGCCACCGACGTTGCCCTCGGCGATCTCGATCGGCTCGATCCTGAGGCCGCGGCGTTCGGCAAAGCGGGTGTACATCCTCAACAGCTCGGCGGCAAAGAGGCCGGCCTCGTCGCCGCCCGTGCCAGCGCGCACCTCAAGGATCACGTCGCGATCGTCATGCGGATCGCGGGGCATCAGGAGGTCGCGAAGTTCGGACTCGAGTGCGTCGATCTCGACCGGGAGTCGGTCGAGGTCTTCCTGGGCGAGCGCCACCATGTCGGGGTCGGGGGACGCCGAAAGCTCTTCGGCATCGGCCAATTCGCGCTGGGCGCGGACAAGCAGATCGGCCGCGCGCACGATCGGGGTGAACCGGGCGTGCTCGCGGCCGAGGGATTTCAACCGCGGGGGATCGCCGCCAATGGCGGGATCACCGAGTTGCCGAGCGACCTCCTCCGCCCGGGCGAGCGCCTGGCGGAGTCGGCTATCCACGGCTCAGGACTGGGCGGGCGCTTCGCTGCTGTACTTCCGGCGGAACCGATCGATGCGTCCGGCAGTATCAATCATGCGCTGCTTCCCGGTAAAATACGGGTGGCACTGGGCGCAGACCTCGACGCTGATTCCCTTCGCGGTGCTGCGCGTCTCGAAGGTGTTGCCACACTGGCAATGGGCGGTGATGGACTCGTAGACCGGGTGCATATTGGGCTTCACGGCATTCCTCACGTTCGTTGCCGTGGCTCCGATGCGGAACCACGATAGCTGGTAAATATACCGGGTTTGCAGGGTGAGGTACAACCCGGTGGCTGTGGGGCGTCTCCAGCAGGGAGAGCTCATCACTCAGGAGGTACGAATGACGTTCTGGCGGAAGACCATCATGGCCATGGCGGTAGCGACTACCCCAGGCGCTGCCGCAGTGGCACAGGGCGGTGGCGTGTCAGTGGGCGGGTTCGAGACCGAGGGTTCGGTCGGCCTCAGTCGGGACGATTATGACGCCCTCGGGCGGGCGCTCACCGCCCTCCTCGCCGCCGAGGTCCGGGGGACAGCCGGAGCTCAGGTGATCCCGATCCCGTCGGCGGGCGGCAAGCCGGGGTCGGTCGACCTCAGCGCGGCGCGCACTGCAGCCAACGCGGCGGGGGCGAAGGTCCTGGTCGTGGGGTCGCTGCTCGATCAGTACGGCGATATCCATGTCGAGGCGCGGATGATCAACGCCGCGACCGGTGAGCCGATCGCGGTGATCCGGGGCGACCCGAAGCTGGTCAAGCGCGAACAGCTTGCGCAGGCGATCGCCGACCTGGCCGACCGGCTCGCCCAGCAGCAGGGTCGCACAACCCGCGGCGGTGCGACTCGCGCCAGCGTGCCGGTCGACGCCCTGGTTCATTTCGGGAAGGGGCTCCGGCTCGAGGACGCTGGGGACAAGGCGAAGGCTGCGGAGTCTTACCGCGCAGCAGTGCGCGGAGCGCCCGGGTTCACGGAGGCGGCGGCAGCGCTCCAGCGGGTCGGGAGCTGACCGCGAGCGCCACCAGGCAGGCAGCAATGCCGGGCAGGGTGGCGAGTTGCATCACCTGCAGGTTCCACTGACCGCCAAGCGATGGCGCCAGCGCGAGCAGCGCCCCGACGGTCACCGACAGGATCATTCCCGCAGCCGCCAGCGCGCCGAGGCGGCTCGGGCCGCGGCCGGCACGGCGCCAGAGGAGCGGCACCACGAAGGGCGCCAGCGGTGACATCAAGAGGATGTTGCGGTTGGATGCGCTGAACACGTGATCGGTGCCGAGCCAAAGGAAGAGCAGCACAACTCCGCCGATTCCCGCGACAACCAGCCAGAGCGTAGCGGTAACCCGACCGATCACCTGCATCCCGCCCCGCATCAAACCGGTTGCGATCAACATCGCGACCAGCAACCCGACCACCTGGAACTTCCATCCCCATGCCGGCGGCGCGGATTCCACGTGGTACACACCGAACTCCAGCAATATCCGCTCGCTCGCGACCAGCGGCACCATCGTTCCGCCCGGGCCGCTCACGTTCAACTCGCGAACGCGCTCCTGCACCTTGGCCGGGAGGAACATCTCCTCCCATCGGTCGATCGGCCGGTCGGTGCGCGGCCCCTGCCCCAGCATGATGCCGGTGTACATCAACACGTCGTTGGTGAGCGAGCGCTGGGTATGAAATCGGAAGTTGCCCTCGGCTTCCCTGCCCGCCGTCGCGGCCTGCAGTGCGCCGTGCAGCACATGGTCGAGGGCATCGCGCACCCGGGTGGAGCAGTTGTCGAGGAAGTAGTCGTACGTGTAGACACGGTTCTCCGGCAGCGCGTTGTGTGCGAGCCAGCGAGCGAGCTCCGCACGGTCAGCAGCCGGCAGGTTGAGTTCCTGCACAGCAACGTCACGCTGTGCGTGCGTGTACTGCCGGAGCGTCCAGTCGAGGTCGGACACGCCGAGCCAGTAGCGTGGGCGACCCTTCACGAAGTTCATCACGAAGCCGGGCGCCGCGAAATCGAAGGTGCCGTAGTTGTAGACGAGGTCGCTTCCGGTAACTGCGTCGCGAATCCAGATCGCGTTGTGGCCGTAGCGCTCGTACACCGACGCGCCCGGACCCATCGTCATCAGGAACACCTGCAGCGACTCGCCGGCTGGTTCTTCCGGCCGCGGTTCCTGGGCGGCGGTCGGTGTCGATATTCCAAGGATGATCGCGATGGTCACCACCATGCGCGCCACCCAGCTCACAGCGCGACGTCCTTGCCCGTCTCCGCCGACTGATAGATCGCTTCCATCACCTTGATCAATGACACCTGCTCGGCGAGCGCCGGCGGCTTCGATTCACCGCGCACGCACGCCGCGAAGTGTGCCCACTGCGCCCGTACCCCGAGGGCAAACGGTGTCTCCCGCGAGTGGGCGCCCGAGGCAGCCACGTCCCGCGCCACGCCGTGAAAGTCCTTCCAGATCGCGAGCGGCATGATCCGGGCAGAACCTTTCGAGGCGCGCACCGCAATGCCGAAGCGTTCACCGGGCCCGACGAAGCGCCATGTGGTGTCGAGGTGGATGGCTGCACCGCCGGCCAGCGACACCAGCGCAATCCCCGACGGCTCGACGCTGCGATCACGACCTCGCTCAGGGAAGATTGCCGACACGCGCGCCACCTCCGGAAACCCGGCGAGCCAGAGCGACATGTCGAGGAGACCAAGACCCAGGTCGAGCATCGCGCCACCGCCGGATAGCTCGCGCTTCTGCCGCCATCCCAGCGATGCCCGTCCCGATCGGGAGAGGAACCACCACGCCCGGATCGACTCGAGTTCACCGAGTTCGCCACTCTGCATGAATGAGCGGATCTGCTGGATGTCGGGGCGGTAACGGTGGTTGGCGCCGACCATCACCACCCGGTCCTTCTTCTGCGCAAGCTTCGTCAGCTTGGTTGCGCCCGCGGCGGTGAGCGCGAGCGGGCGCTCGATGAATACGTGCAGGCCCGCTGTCACCGCCGCCTGGATGTGCGATTCATGCAGGTGGTTGGGCGTACACACCAGCACGGCGTCGGCCTGGTCATACTCGACCAGTTCGGCGAGATCGTCGTATGCGGCCGGGATGTCGAACCGATCCGCCAGCGCCCGCGCCTTGGGCAGGTCGTTGTCGCAGATGCCGACGATCTCGATGTCCTTCATCCGCTTGAGCGCCGGCAGGTGACCGACCTGCGCGATCGCGCCTGCGCCCACGATGCCGAGCCGGATTCGTTCGCCCATCGCGCTGCTCCCTCTCAGTAGATCCGGGTGAGTTCTGCACCCGGAAAGTAGCTCGCCAGGATCGCGACATGGTCATGCCCGGCGCGGGCGCGACCGACCGCACCCCATTGGCACATGCCCACTGCGTGGCCATTGCCGCGCCCGCTGATCTCGACCCGCTCGATCCGACCGCCGCTGCGGTCTATGCGGAGCTCGAATTCGGTGCTCCGCAGGATCCCGCCACCAGACATCGAGAGCACCCGGCGAATCGCCTGCCCCCGAACCCGCGTGTTGCCGCCACGGCCGCGCAACTCGACCGTGGCCACCCGCCCGCTCGGCGTGTGGTCGACCACCCGGATATCGGTGATGTCGTTGGCCCGCACACTGGGCAGGCCACTGGACGGCAGCGTCTGGCGGAGCACCGCGGTGAGCTGGCGCGCCGTCCATGTTTCGGTCCAGCGATAACGCGGGGAGATCGCGCACCACGCCTTGCCGGTGGCCGGGTCGATGTCGTCAATCGCGTTGAGGTACGCCCGACGCGCACCGGCAAACGCGGCGCTTCCCTCCTCGGTGCGACCACCACAGGTAGACGAGAAGAATGCCTCGATCGGCTCGCCGTCCTGCATCAGCACTTGCCCGCGGGTCGCCTCGACGGCAGCTACGCCCATCGGATTCTCGTTGGCCACGCCGATGTAGACCTGGTCGTTGACATCCGCCACGAGGTCGAATCCGCGGGAGTTCCACCGCCCCCGGTTGCGGAGCGCGTACGTCCGGGAAGCCACGGCCTGCGCCTTGAGCGCCTCTTCCTCGCCCGGCGCGCGCCGACCCATCTCGGCGCCCACGACACCCGCGAGATATTCCTCAAGATCGACGACGTTGATCACCGTCATGCCG
>JACDBX010000088.1 GCA_013694695.1 Gemmatimonadales bacterium
GTCTTGAGCCGAGGAGACACCGTGGCAAACCCGGGCAACCTGAAGTATTCGGCCGAGCATGAGTGGTTGGCCGACGATGGTACGGTGGGGATCACCGCGTTTGCCGTCGAGCAGATCGGTGACATCGTCTTCGTCGAGCTCCCGGCGGTGGGCAGCAGCGTGACGCAAAGCCAGCCCTTCGGCGTGATCGAGTCGGTAAAGGCCGTGAGCGAACTCTTTGCTCCTGCAAGTGGCAAGGTGGTGGCGGTCAACGACACGTTGGCCGACGCCCCCGAGACGGTGGGCGACGATTGCTATGGCGCCGGTTGGCTGGTGAAGATCGAGGTGAGCGATCCCGCTGAACTCGACAAGCTCAAGGATGCCGACGGCTACCAGGCGATGATCGACAGTCAGTGACATCACGCGGCGAGGTTCGCTTCGCCGCATCTCCGGTGTGATTCGTATTGCATAGATGGAAGGCTCGATGACCAGCGTGACCACCCGTGAAGTTCGCACCGATGCCGGCGGCGAGTCTGCCCCGCACCCCTCCGCATTCCCGCCCAACGAGTTCGCTTCGCGCCACGTCGGCCCTCGCGCCGATGACATCCAGGCGATGCTCGGCGTGCTCGGCTACGACTCGCTCGATGCATTCATCGATGACGTGGTCCCCGATAGCATCCGGCTCGACCGGCCGCTCGCGCTGGCACCGGGTCGCGGCGAACGCGAGACACTCAACACCATCCGCGATCTCTCCGAGCGCAACCAGGTGTTCCGCTCCTATCTGGGCATGGGTTACCACGGCACCTTTGTGCCGCCGGTGGTGCAGCGAAACGTGCTGGAGAACCCGGGTTGGTACACCGCGTACACGCCGTATCAGGCCGAGATCGCGCAGGGACGGCTCGAGGCGCTGCTGAATTTCCAGACGATGGTGAGTGACCTCACCGGGCTGGAGATCGCGAACGCATCGCTGCTCGACGAGGGCACTGCGGCCGCCGAGGCGATGGCACTCACGATGGCGATGACGAAGCACACCGGCACTGCGACGTACCTCATCGATGCAGCGTGTCATCCGCAGACGATCGCGGTGGTGCATACACGCGCCGAGGCGCGGGGCATCGCGATCGTGGTACAGGACCCGGATGCCTTCGTGTTCGGTGAGGTCGATGGCAGCACGGTGGTGGGGTGCCTGCTGCAGTATCCCGCGACCGACGGCGCGGTGCGCGACTGGCGGGGTGTGTGCGAGAAGGCGCACGCGGCGGGTGCGGTGGTGACAGTCGCGACCGACCTGCTCGCGCTCGCGCTGCTGGAGGCGCCCGGCACCTGGGGCGCCGACGTGGCGGTGGGCAACACCCAGCGGTTCGGGGTGCCGATGGGGTACGGTGGCCCGCACGCCGCATTCCTTGCGACGAAGGATGCATTCAAGCGCAATATTCCCGGTCGCATCATCGGGGTGTCGCGCGACAGCGACGGCCGACCGGCACTGCGGATGGCGCTACAGACCCGCGAGCAGCACATCCGCCGCGACAAGGCGACCAGCAATGTCTGCACTGCGCAGGTACTGCTCGCGGTGATGGCATCGATGTACGCGGTGTGGCACGGTCCGGAGGGAATTCGCCGGATCGCGGAGCAGGTGCATGGCCGGGCGGTGCTGCTGGCGCGTGCGGTCAAGCGGTTGGGTTATACCCTGGCGCACGAGAACTTCTTCGACACGGTGTCGGTGGTGGTCGAGCCGTGGCAGCAGGATCGGGTGATCGAGGCGGCGCTGGCCAGGCGAATCAACCTGCGGCGGCTCGGCCGCGACCGGGTGGTGGTGGCGCTCGACGAGACGGTCACGCTGGGCGACCTGGCCGACCTGATCTCGTGCTTCGCGATTTCGCACTCGCTGCCGTTCATGGTCGAGTCGGGTGCTGTGCCGGCCGACGAGGCGATCCCGAAGGCGCTGTGCCGCACCACCGAGTATCTCTCGCATCCGGTCTTCCACCTGCACCGCTCGGAAACCGAGATGCTGCGCTACATGCGCGCGCTCGAGGCGAAGGATCTCTCGCTCACCACGGCGATGATCCCGCTGGGGTCGTGCACCATGAAGCTCAACGCCACCACCGAGATGATGCCGGTGAGTTTTCCGGGGCTCTCGAAGCTGCATCCGTTTGCGCCGCGCGAGCAGGCGCAGGGGTACGCCGAGCTCTTCAGGCAGCTTGAAGATTCGCTGTGCGAGATCACTGGGTTTGCGAAGGTCTCGCTGCAGCCCAATGCCGGGTCGCAGGGTGAGTTCGCCGGCCTGCTCGCGATCAGGGCGTATCACCGTTCGCGTGGCGACAATCATCGCACGGTCTGCCTGATCCCGATGAGTGCGCACGGGACGAACCCGGCCAGTGCGGTGATGGCGGGGATGTCGGTGATTGTGGTGGCGTCGGACGCGAAGGGGAACATCGATATTGCCGACCTGAAGCAGAAGGCCGAGCAGCATGCCGACAAGCTGGCGGCGCTGATGGTGACGTATCCGTCGACGCACGGGGTATTCGAGGCATCGATCCGCGAGATCTGCGGCGTGGTGCATCAGCACGGCGGGCAGGTGTACATGGACGGCGCCAACATGAATGCGCAGGTGGGGCTCTGCCGGCCGGGCGACATCGGCGCCGATGTCTGTCATCTCAACCTGCACAAGACGTTCTGCATCCCGCATGGCGGCGGCGGGCCGGGGATGGGACCGATAGGCGTGGCGGCGCACTTGGCTCCGTTCCTTCCCGATCATCCGGTAGTGCCGCTCGGCCACGCTGAGAGCAGCGGGACGATCTCGGCGGGACCGTGGGGGAGTCCGAGCATCCTGCCGATCTCGTGGACGTACATCCAGCTCATGGGTTCCGAGGGGCTGACGTTTGCGACGAAGGTCGCGATCCTTTCGGCAAACTACATCGCGAAGCGGCTCGAGGGGCATTATGACTTGCTCTATGCGGCGCCGAACGGATTGGTGGCGCACGAGTGCATCCTCGACACGCGAGTGTTCAAGGCAACGGGGATCGAGGTCGAGGACATCGCGAAGCGGATCATCGACTACGGCTTCCACCCACCGACAGTCTCGTTCCCGGTTCCTGGCACGCTGATGGTCGAGCCGACGGAGTCGGAGCCGAAGGAAGAGCTCGACCGGTTCATCGAGGCGCTGATCATGATTCGCGACGAGATCCGCGAGGTCGAGGCCGGCGTGGCAGCGCGCGAGGACAACGTGCTGGTGCGTGCACCGCACACACTTGAACAAGTAATTGCCGACGACTGGGACCGGCCGTATGGTCGCGAGAAGGCGGCGTTCCCGATGCCATCGACCCGTGCGCGCAAGGTTTGGCCGACAGTGTCGCGGATCGACAGCGCGTTCGGTGATCGGAACCTGGTGTGTACGTGTCCGCCGATGGAGGCGTACGGAGAGACTGGAGATTAGAGACTAGAGACTAGAGACTAGATGACGGCTGACGGCCTCTGGCTTACGGCTTATGGCTTATAACGCACATACCACCTTCGACGGGGAGCCGCGCTGCCATGCATCGTCGTGAACCCCGTCTAGGCGTTTGGCCCAGCAAACAACGATCGACGCCATACCCTTCAACCGCACGCGATGCTTGGGATGATCCGGGCGGTGACCGTTGAGTAGACGGGGGCCTCAAGCTCGATCGGCCAAGGTTGCCAAGGGGGTGCAACGTCTCGCCGCCGAGTGCGCCAAGCTCGATCCTGCCGCCGAACAAGCCAGTGCGGAGGAATGGGTTGACGATCCAGCGGAGGTACATTCTCGTCATCCACAACGCCCGCATGGGGTGACGGCAGAACCACCCCCACCGAGGAAGAACCGATGAGCAACCATGTGTCCTGGATGCTGGAACTCGACGTGAACGACGGGCGCGAGGATGAAATGAAGAACTTGATGGAGGAGATGGCGACCGCAACCAAGGCGAACGAGCCGAATACGCTGTGCTACGAGTGGCACTTCAGCCCTGACGGCAAGCACTGTCATCTTTGAGAGCGCTACGCCGACTCCGACGCTGCGATGATCCACATCGGGACCTTTGGCGAGAAGTACGCAGGCCGGTTCATGGGTGTGTTCACGCCGACTCGTCTCACGGTCTACGGTTCGCCGAGCACCGAAGTCCGGAATGCGCTGGACGGAATGGGGGCCAGCTACATGGCAATGATGAAGGGGTTTAGTCGATAGCCGCTCCATCCATCAACTGACGAGTGAAGTAGGTGTAACCGAGCGCGGTGGTGTGAGCGCTCTGGATGGCGTTGGCGCCAGGCCCGTGTCCGCCCTCGATCACCTCATAGTACAGATACGGCATGCCGAGCTCTGCCATCTTCGCAGCGAGCTTGCGTGCGTGCTGCGGGCCAACGCGATCGTCCTTGGTAGTGGTCCAGATGAACGGCGTAGGGTACTTCACGCCGGGCCTGAGATTGTGATACGGTGAGATGCTTGCCAGGAACGCGCGTTCATCAGGATTCGCCACGCTGCCATACTCGCCCACCCACGATGCGCCTGCGGCGATCTGCTCGTAGCGGAGCATGTCGAGCAACGGCACGGCGATCTGGACCGCGTTCCAGAGCTCGGGGTGCTGGTTCATCTCGACGCCCATGAGCAGGCCGCCGTTCGAGCCGCCCACGATACCCAGTCGGCGCGGTGAGGTGATCTTGCGGGCGATCAGGTCCTGGGCCACAGCAGCGAAGTCGTCGTAGATCACCTGACGCTTGGTCTTGAGGCCGGCCTGATGCCAGGCCGGTCCGAACTCCCCGCCGCCGCGAATGTTGGCGAGCACATAGGCACCGCCTCGCTCGATCCACAGCTTGCCAGCATTCTGGTTGTACGACGGCGTGTTCGACACCTCGAAGCCACCATACGCTGTGAGGATGGTCGGCGTCGAGCCATCGAGCTTCATCGTCTTTGGGTGCACGATAAAGTAGGGAACGCGCGTGCCGTCCTTCGACGTCGCCTCGAACTGCTCCACCGCGCTGGCTGACGCATCAAAGCGCGCGGGCTGTGACTTGAGCACGGACGCAGTGCCCTTTGCCGCATCGGCAAGCCAGGTCGAACCAGGCGTAAGGAAGCCCGTCACCCCGAGGAAGGCGAGATCGCTGCGGGAATCGACGCTGCCGACACCCGTGGTCATGTTGTCGGGGAGCGCAATCCGCTTGCGTGTCCAGTGGCCGCTGGCGGCGCGGGAATAGGAGTAGACACGGCCGCGGACGTTGTCGGTCATCCCCACCAACAAGCGGCTGCGAGTCGCGGATGCGCCGGCCACCGATTCACGGGGTCCCGGTTCCACGATCGCCACCGGTGCCAGCGCGTCGGGGGTCTTCAGTGCCGTCGCCAACGAGAATGCGGCGAGCCCGCCGCTCTTGATCGTGGTGGTGCCGGTGGTCCACGGTTCGGAGAGCTGGACCACCACCTGCCCGTTAAGCATCGTCGCGAACCCGGACTTCGCCGGCATGGCGAGGAGTGCCACGTCGTGCGCGCGGATGATGTAGTGCTCGGAATTGAAGAAGTCGAGGCCGCGGTAGATCACACTCATGCGGTGGCCCGATGCGTCTTCCAGTGTGGCCGGACCCGCCCAGACATCGCCCTTGTTGCCGCGGAAGATCTCGATCGCATCGTCAAGCGACTGCCCGCGCGCGAGTCGCTTCACGATGTACGGATAGCCCGAGGCGGTCAGCTCGCCGCGGTTCCACTCCCGCGCCACGAGCAGGGTGTCGGGACCCATCCACGCCACATTCTGTTTTCCCTTGGGCAACTCGAAACCGTCCTTCACGAACGACTGGGTGGTGATGTCGAACTCGCGTACCGTGACCGCATCCTCGCCGCCATCCGACAAGTTGATCAGGCAGCGCGTCTCGGCGGGCCGAACGCAGTCCGCGCCGTGCCAGACCCAGTTGGCGCTCTCGCTCTTGGCGAGGGCATCGAGGTCGAGCACCGTGGTCCACTCTGGTGTGGCGGTGCGATAGCTCGCGAGGGTGGTCGATCGCCAGATGCCGCGGATGTGGTCGGCGTCCTGCCAGAAGTTGAACAACGTTCCGCCAATGAACGACGCACCGGGGATCCGGTCTTTGGCCTGTGCCATCGAGAGTGCGTTGTCGTAGAATCCGGCGAAGCGCGGGTCCTTCTCGAGGACATCGGTCGTCTTCGCGTTCTCGGCGTTGACCCACGACATGGCGCGGTCGCCGGTCCAATCCTCGAGCCAGATGAAATGGTCGGTGGTGTCGGGACTCGTTATCTGGGCTGAGGCAGTGGTCATGGCGGTGGCGAAGATCGCGAGGAGCATGGCGGTGCGGCGCATCGCGGTTCCCATGGAAAGGGCTCGGACGACGGTGAGACTGAATGGTAACGTCGATCGTTAGGGGGTGGTGGCCGGACGTCCGGTGACGGTTGACCAAGTAGCACTAAGGTGCTACCGTTGTGGAGTACCCGTGCTGCGAGGCAACCCCATGGTGCGCGAGATCACCCTGCGCCAGGTCGGTGGTTCGATCGGCGCCACGCTTCCCAAGGAGATGGCTGACCGCCTTCATCTCGCGGTGGGGGACCGTGTCCTGGCGGTAGAAACCGATCGCGGGATTCTCCTGAGCCCCTACGACCCCGATGTCGAGGCCGGACTGGCGATCGCCGCCCACACGGCCCGGAAGTTCCGTAACGCCCTCCACGAACTCGCGAAATAGCCAATGCGCGAGCCGCGGTGGCTTCCTCGACTGGTGCTCGAGTCCGCCCACTTCGATCAGTTGCGCGAGCATGGCGGGCTCTCGGGCCTGCGAGATGAGGATGCCCTCGAGGCGGCGCTGGCACGCGCTCGGCAGAAATGGGCCTTCGAGCCCGCCTCGGACTTGAGTTCCCTGGCGGCTGCATATGCATTCGGCCTCGCCAAGGGACATCCATTCCATGATGGCAACAAGCGGGCTGCGTTCCTGGGAATGGCGATCTTTCTTGGCCTCAACAAGAAGGAGCTGGACGCTACCGAGGTCGAGGTAGTGCAGGTAATGACGGCGTTGGCGGCGGGGACGCTTTCGGAGGGTGCACTCGCGACTTGGGTGCGCGCGCGCCTCATAAGGCTCGCTCTTTGAGTCGGTTACGCCGGGGAGGAATCCGTGCAGAAGCGTTGCAGCAGGTAACCCTTTCGACAGGATACACCATGTCAGCGGACGCGCTTCCAACCACTCGTCGTGATTTCGTCACGCATCTCGGGCTCGGCGGGGTGGCGCTTGCCGCATCAGCGTGTGCTCGTGCGGTAACGCCGGCCACCACCGCGGCTCCGGTTGCGCCGACCGCGCAGCAGCCTGCGGTTTCCGCGCCTGCCGCTGTCCCTGCGGCGCCCCGCACGCCGCCGGTGCCGTTGCCCCCCACGAGTGGTGACGGGCCGTGGGACATGTCGTGGCTCGAGCGCACTGCCAAGGCGAAGCACGCGTTGGTGTTCGATGTCGGCGCGTACCAGAATGGGGGCGGGCTCTTCTACGCCAAGAACTTCCTCAACGGCATGCGCGATGGCTGGGGGGCTTCGGCGCCCGAGGTGATGCCGATCATGGGGATCAGCGGCGACGCCTATCCGATCGTCTTCAACGATGCCATCTGGGCGAAGTACGGTTACGGTGCGTCGAGCAAGACGACCGACGTGCGCACCGGGGAAATCGCGGTACGCAATGTCTGGTGGCAACCGAAGCCGACGGAAGGAATGGGTGAGTTCGGGGTGGATGTGTTGCAGGGGAGGGGAGCGCAGTTCCTGTTGTGCAACAATGTCTTCCGAGGTGTGATCCGTCGGGCGATGAACCAGACCAAATGGGGCTACGCCGAGACGAGGGCGGAGCTTCTGGTTGGGCTGTTGCCGGGCGTGATCGTGGTGCCGGCGATAGTGGCGGCGATGGCGATGGCGCAGTCGGCGGGGGCCTCGTACGTGGTGGCTGGAGTGTAGACGGAAGTCGCTAGTCGTTAGTAGTAAGCCGTACGGCATAAGCCACAAGCCGGAAGGCGTCGGTCGCAGGGTCGGTACCGTAGGGTGTTTCGTCGTCTTTGTTGCAGCGTGGAGCTGGCGCGATTGCGTCGGTGACACCACTGCGGAAGCACAAAACGCCTGAGCCCCAG